>JAIVHM010000197.1 GCA_020201095.1 Halomonas sp.
GGGCGACCGTTTACAGGCGCCCTCGGGTACCGGTTTTGCCCTGGAAAACCGCATATTGATGGCGCGCGCCCTGCCCGAGATGTATCGCAACGCACCGTTAAAGCGCCTGGCAGGCTTTTTGGACAAGTATCACCGCCGTCTCACCCTGCTTGCCTATCAACACCGCGACAATCCCAGGGTGGTGTTACTGACTCCCGGGCCTAACAGCCCTCGATATTTTGAACACGCCTACCTGGCCAACTACCTCAATATCGACCTCGCAGAAGGTCAGGACATGGTGGTGCGCGACAGCCAGCTATGGTTGCGCACGCTGGGCGGTCTTCAACCCGTTGATGTGGTATTGCGCCACTGCGACGACGCCTTCTGCGACCCGCTGGAGCTCCGGGGTGACTCGCAGCTGGGCGTGCCGGGGCTATTGCAGGCTGCCCGCAGCAGCGGTGTGGCGATTTCCAACGCGCTGGGCGTCGGCGTTCTGGAGTCTCATGCGCTTGGCGATTATCTGCCGGCATTGTGCGAGCACTTGCTCGGCGAGCCGCTGCTGCTACCTGACGCCAACACCAACACACAGCCTGCCACCGCGCCGGTATTCGACAGCCAGTTGCAACGCCTGACGCCCACCACGCTGAACCTGCGCTGCTTCGTTGCCCGCACGCCGGGAAGCGGCTCCGCAACAAGCCAGCAGCCCAACGACTACCACGTCATGCCCGGCGGGTTGGCCTGGGTCGGCCACCCCGGCTCACCGTCCCTTCAAAGCCCGGTCGTCAAGGACGTGTGGATAACCGCCAATACGCCTCAGCCTCACGTCAGCCAGCTGCGCCAGGCACGCGGCCCGATGGTCGCCACGCGAGACGGCAATGACCTCCCCAGCCGCGTGGCCGAAAGCCTGTTTTGGCTGGGTCGCTATGGTGAACGTCTGGATGCGCGCTCACGCCTGCTACGCGAAGCCTTGCTGAGGCTGATGGAATTTGACCAGGACGACATTGCCGACCGGCTGTTGGATGAATTGCTGCTGGTGCTTGAGATCGACGGCCAGGACGATGCCCAGGATAATGCCCAGGACAGTGACGAAGCGTGCATCAAAGCGCCACCGGTAGGCTTCACCCAGAAAAGCGCCGCCTTGCTGGCCCAGTTTAATGACACCAACCCGCAGGCGCTGGCACCGCTATTTACCCAGCTGTTAAGCAATGCCCGCAGCGTTCGCGACCACCTGGGTGATGACGCCTGGCGGGTGCTCCATCAACTGCGTCAGCGGATGAGCAACGTGAGCCCCAACTTGGATGCCAGCGCGGCGCGGCGAACCTGCGAGGATATTTCCGCTCGGCTAGCCGCTTTCTTTGGGCTTTGCAACGAAACCATGCCTCATCATTTCGGCTGGCGATTGATGGACATTGGCCGCTTTCTGGACCGTTTATTGGGGTTGCTGTCGCTGCTCAAACTCACCCTTAACGCGCCACAGACGCCTGGCCTGGCACTCTGGGAAGTCGTGCTTGCCACCACCGATAATTTCAACGCCTATCGCCGCCGTTATCGTAGTGAGTTGCACCCGGAAGCGATTCTCGATCTGCTGCTGTTTGATGAAACCAACCCGCGCTCGGTCGGTTACATGCTCAAACGCCTTGAACGGCAAGTCGACCGGCTGCCAAGCAGCGCGTCGCCTTACCGCAACGCCGAACGACGGCTTTTGATTCAGGCCAACGCCGCGTTGCATCTCGCCGATATTGACCGTTTGACCCATCTCGACACCCCTGAAGCGCAGAACGCCCTTGAGCAACTGCTGGACGCGCTGATTGAACCCCTTAACGCATTGTCTGATGCCATCAGTCACAGCCATTTCAGCCATGTTGAACGGCCTCGCCAATTGGTCAGCATGGGGCCAGAAGCATGAACTATACCCTTCGACATACCACGCAATATCATTACAGCGCACCGGTGACGCTGTGCCACAGCGAAGCGCGAATGCTGCCGCGCAAAACCCCGCATCAGCAATGTGGCGCGTCAACGCTTCAGATTCACCCGCTGCCCGATGTCCAGGCTGAGCGACGCGATGTATTCGGTAATCGGGTTCTCTACTTCGCCCAGGAAAACATTCACCAAACGCTCGATGTCACTGTCATCACACCGATTACGACCCGGCCACCGGCCGCCCTCCCTGAAAACTCTCAGGCGTGGGAGCGCGTGGCCGAGAACCTCAGTGTGGATCGCCGTTTTGACATTCAGTTATACCGCCTGGACTCGCCCTTTATTCGCCGACACGACGAACTGGCGGCTTTCGCCCGGCAATGCTTCACGCCAGGCCGCCCGCAGGTGGACGCAGCGCTGGCATTGAATCGGTTGATATACGAAACCTTCGCTTATGATCCCAGTGTCACTAGCCTCGCCACCCCGCTCAGTGAGGTGCTGGAAAGTCGCAGCGGGGTCTGCCAGGACTTCGCCCACCTGGCCATTGGTGCTCTGCGCTCGATCGGCCTGGCAGCCCACTACGTCAGCGGCTACCTGGAAACCCAGCCACCGCCCGGCCAGCCAAGGCTGGTGGGTGCCGACGCGTCCCACGCCTGGCTGGCGACCTGGATTCCCGACTGGGGATGGCTGGCACTTGACCCCACCAACGGTACAGTGGCGGGCGAGCAGCACCCAGTGCTGGCCTGGGGCCGCGATTACGCTGACGTTGCGCCGCTCAAGGGCGTCATGAATGGCGGTGGCGACCACCAGCTAGACGTTGAGATCGATGTGATGCCGGAGACAGATAACGGCGCGGCCTAGCCAACGAATTTGACTGGCACTGCCCACGTTATGGATTATCGCTGTATCAGGCCGGCGGCGGCAATCAGCATGATGACCAGACCGGCGTTGACCGCCGTGCGCTTGAGCACCTGGGGCATTTGAACCAGGCGCAGCTCGCCATACACAAAACGGCCCATGATCAAGGCCGCAAGCGAGGCCAGCGCCGCCGACTCGGTGGGCGTGGCAATGCCCCACAAAATGCCGCCAATGATAATCACCGGAATCAACAGCGCAGGAACCCCCCACAGTGCATCGTGCAATGCCTGGCGACGGCTGGGCCACTGGCCTTTGGGGTATTGCTGGACAAGGCCGACCAGCGCGATCACGACAAAGAAGCTCGCCCCCAGCAATAACCCCGGCAGCAACCCGGCAATAAACATCTCGGCGATGGGTACCTGGGCCATCACCCCGAACAGCACAAACAACATCGAGGGCGGAATAATCGGCGACAGCAGGCCACCTGCCGCGGTAATCGCCGCGCTGTAAGGCGTGTCGTAGCCCTCTTCTTCCATGGCGGGCACCATGGCGCGAGACATGATCGCGATTTGCGACGCCGCCGAGCCGATAATGGCCGCCATCATCATGTTGGCCACCAGATTGATATACGCAAGGCCTCCCCGGAAACCGCCCACCAGTATCCGCGCCAGAGCAATCAAGCGTCTTGTAAGGCCGCCTTCGTTCATCAACTCCCCGGCCAGCATAAATAGCGGGATCGCCAGCAACCCATAGCTTTCGATGGCGCTGAATAGTTGCTGAGGATAAGACTCGAACAGCACGGTATTGCCCGATACGTAGATATACACCATCGCCGTCAGCGCAAGCACCAGAGCAATAGGCACGGCACCGAGCAGTAACAGTAAAAATACGGCAATGGTCATAAGCGTGCCCGTCTCATGGCGATGTCTCGGTTGTCGGCTCGTCGCCAGGGCGGCGCCAATGGGTGATCGATTGCCAGACGTTAGCCAGCCCATGCAAGCTAAGCGATAGCGCAAACCACGGCACAATCAGCCATGCCCAGAACTTTTTTACGCCCAGCGTTGACGTATTCTCGGCGTAAATGAAGTTGAAGGTTTGTCCCTGAAACGCCGCGGTGTCAAAGCCTGCTTGTGCAAGCGCGACCGGCTGATACCAGCGCCAGCAAAGCCCCGCCAGCAGCAGGGCAAATACCAGTACCATGACGTCTACCCAGAGGCCTACCAGTTGACGCCCGGCACGAGGCAGTACATCGCTCAGCAAGGTTACCGCCACCCCTTGGCGACGCTTGAACACCGCCCCCGCAATCAGGAAGGTCATCCAGATCATCGCGTAGATGGATAACTCGCTTATCCAATAAAGCGGGTTGCCCAGCACGCGAAACACGATATTGATCAGGATCAAACACGTCACCGCCGCGGCCAAAGCGGCAGCGGCGGTCTCTTCAAAGCGGGCAAGCCCCAAGGAAAGGCGTTGCAACATGATCGTAGCGGGACCTCGTCAGTGGTCGAGTGATTGGCTCAGCAGCAGCGGTTTACTCGCTCAGGCGCTCGGCTTCTTCGCGCAGGGTTTCAAGCATCGGAGCTTTGGGTGCCCAAATTTCTTCCCAGTCGGCAATCGCCTCGGCGAAAAACTCCGCGTCCGCTTCGACGATATTGATATCCAGAGCACGGATCTCCTCTTCCTGAACGGCGTCTTTCTCCTCAAAGCCTGACAGCACATTTTCCAGATGCTCAGCCATGGTGGTATCGATCAGCTCTCTGTCTTCTTCGGATAGCTCCCGCCATACGCGCCCAGACACCACGCCCACCATGGGGAACATCATGTGATTTGAAATCAGCAGGTTATCGGCCTGCTCGTAGAATTTGAGGATCAGAATGGAGTCGAAGTCCATATCGATAGCGTCTACCTGACCGTTGGCCAGGGCGTCGTACACTTCCAACAACGGCATGGGCGCGGGTGCTGCGCCAGTCGCCGTGTAGAAATCACGAATCGGCTCAAACGGGGTAATCCGCAGGCGCTGACCTTCCAAGTCATCGGCGCTCTCGATAGGATCACGGCTGAGCACCTGGCGCATGCCCACCATACCGTAGCCAACGCCGACCAGGCCGACACCTTCCGGCATCAGGTCGAGCAGCTCGCCGGCAGCGTCTGAACGCAGCAAGCGTGCGGCGTGATTGACGTCATCAACCTGCTGCACCATCTGCGCTTCGTTACCCAGCTGCTGGGCAGGAAATACCGATACGCTGTGCTCGCCATCAGAACGCTCATTAAGCGTTTCGGCAAAGGCTTCTGCTTCTGTCGACCAAAGATGCTGGGCGGGCGTAATCAGCCCTAAACGAAAGTCACGTGCCTGGGCATTGAGCGACGTTGCCGCCAGCGCAGTTGCGCCAAGGGCCAGGGCCAACAGTTTACGATGGGTCATGTAGCGCCTCTTGTAATTTTCGTAATGTCTGTGCAATGACAAAGCATTGAGATGAGACGCTAAGAATACCCTACCCTTAACGTTGAGGGCGGCCATCGCCACTAACGTCGCATCCCGGATGCCCATTTATTCGACTGATGCGAGATAGGCGTCCTTGAGCCGATAGAACTCTTCCACAATCGCCGCCATCTCGTCCGCGTCGTAGGGGCATAGCCCGCTGACAACCAGCTTTTTAGAGCCAACCCCGACCAGCTCACCCGCTGATCCGATAGCAAATTCAAGCAGCGCATCAGCGCGCTTGCCCTGCACATCAAGCGATGAATGGCTAAGCGTCAACCCTGGCGACACGGCGTTCAAGCGCTCCAGCGAAAATCCCATGCTGTCGTAGATCACCAGCGGGCGCTTGGGGTTGAACATGACCCCATGCTGCTCCATCAGCGGCTTGAGATAATGGGGAAAGTTCTTACCTGAAAACGCCACGTAACAGCGAGCAAAGGCTTCCACCACCGAGGCATCGTCAGTCATTTCACCGCGGCGAACGACCTGCAAATAACATTTACCACCTTCATCGCATACGTGAAGCTCACCGTTATCAGCTTCACTGAATAAAAGGGGTGTATCCGCACCCACCATGTTGGTAAAACGAAATGTCATGTGCCGTGACAAACCAAATTTTGCCAACACCAGCGCAAAAAGAAGGTCTCCCGGCACACAGAAACGCCGCGCATCCGGATTATGAATCGGGTTGTAGTCCCCCGCGACGCCCTTGGCGAAGTGGCTGGCCTGCTCAGCGGAGATCACCACATACTCTCCGCGCTGCGTGTAAAATTCCTGGAACATGGCGTTGGTTGTCTGCTTAGCGTTGAAATCAAAAGTCGAAGGTGGGCTTACGTCGCGCATAATGCCATAAAACGTCGATCAGCAGGAGTTATCTGCAAGGAAGCCTTATGCCAAATAAGCGCCACCGTTCAAAACGTCTATCACGTATCCTGCTTATTACCCTGTTAAGCGCTTTGATAGTGGCGCTTATCTGGCTAATCGGCGGCACCTGGCTGCTCAATAGCCAGTGGCTACCACAGCAAATCTCAAGGATCGAGGGCGTTGAGGTGCGCTGGTCAAATGCCCAGAGCCTGCACCCCGGGCGCTGGGAGGTCGAGAATCTTTACCTCGCGCGTGAAGACGAACAGTTGCCGGTCACGGTTGACGCCCATCAAGCCACCCTTTCCCTGTCCTTGCTTGATCTGCTGCGCGGCGAATTGCGTATCAAAACGCTGGAGGCACGTGGGCTTCGCCGCCTGACCGTTGGCGATATTGCGCTTGAAGCCGAGGGCCAACTCCAGATAAGGGACACCCAGTTCAGCCGTGACGCCTTGGCGGTACCCCATGTGTCGCTGGATATCAGCCAGGGGCGCCTGATTCGGTTAAGCGACCAGGCTACCCTGGCGCGGGATATACAGCTAGGCGCCAGGGCTGCGCTTGAAAGCATCACCACCGGACACCTCCCGCGCGACGCGCTTATCGCCAACCTGCTCGGTAGCCTATCGGCACAGATGACGATCGATGCTCAGGCCGATGCCTGGGACGTCTTCATGCCTTACCTGCAAACACTGCCCTGGTTGACGCTTAATGGCAACGGCGCGCTGACGGGCGAACTTGCGCTTAACGCCGGTACGTTAAACACCGGCAGCCAGCTCACATTAACGGCCTCTGCCCTGCGCCTATCGGTGGATGAGCAGCGCCTGACGCCCCCTACAAGCGACTCACCGCGCTGGATAACCCCTGATTCATCCCCGCCGCTTCATACCGCCGTCGGCGAAGGGCGTGTGCGCCTGGCAGTAGAGGACGATGCGCTTACCTTTGCCACTCAGTTAACCGATGTGGTGCTGGCTGACAGCCTGCCTTACGCTGACGATACCCAGCTGCGCCTTGCCACCCGCATTCCCAACCAGCGCTTGGACCGGCTGGAGCTGCCGACGGACGCCACGCTTGAACTGCAAGGTCAGGTAACCCGACTGGATATGCTTGATCGGTACCTCGCAGACACCTTTGACGGCCAGGGTATTCGCCTTGACGGAAACGGGCAAATTGAAGCCCGCGCAACGCTACAAGACGCCCGCCCCGAGCGTGCCTCGCTGTCGATTCAGGCGCCAGAACTGGCCGCTGAGCTGCTGGGTTTCGACGCCCGGGGAAGCGGCTCGCTGACGGCACAGCTAACCCCCGAAGAAACAATCGATGCGACGCTTATGTTCGTTGACGCGACGTTGCGCGACCATGATCAAACGTTGCTAACGGATGCCGCAATCACCCTTAATGCGAACAGCTCGATTGACCCTGTAAAAGCGAGAGAAGACACTACCGCCCGGCTAACCTGGCAGTCCGCTCGCCTGCCGGACATCAGCGTACTACAGCCCTACCTAAATGCGGTCTTCCCCGACCCCGCCCCGCTGCAGTTGCTCAGCGGCCAAACCACCAGCCGCGGCCAGCTTGATATCACCCCACAACAGATGAACGGCGAGATCTATTTAGCCGGTAATCAACTCACCACCCGCTGGCAGCACGGCGAGCAGAATAGCACGCTGGAAAGCAACGCCCAGATTACCCTGGCGATTCGTCAGGCAGCGCTCGACGGCTCTTCTCTGAATATCGGCGGTTCCCGCTTGCGTTGGCAAGTTGCGGATACGGCCTCCTCCTCAGAGCAACTACAAAGCACCTTGATACTGAATGAAGGCCGCTTTCAGCGCGGCGCAGCTAATAGCGCAAATCGCGTCAGCGGCGAGTTTTCCGTTGAGGGCAGCGTACAGCGGCTCGGTTTTTTGAATGCCTTCCTGCCCGATGCCCAAGGGTTAAGGCTTGCGGGCAACGGCCAGCTAGTCGCGCAAGGCGCTTTTCGCGATGACCGCCTGCTGGCCCCGACTCGCCTTAGGGTCAACGCCAACCAGCTTGAGGTCGGCTTTCTAGACTACCTTGCCACCGGGCGCGGCGAGTTGACGGCTCAGCTGGATAGTGCCGAGCACGCCCAGCTTTCGCTGGGCATACCGCACTTTGAGCTCACGCGCAAAGATGACGACCAGCCCCACCTTATTGGGCGCCACTTCGCTCTCACAACGCAGACCGATTGTTTTAGTGAGGTGCTGGCATCGCCTGAGCCTGCCTACTTCACCACGCGTGTCGCGCTGCCGATTACTCAGGTGCCCGATTTCACCCGTTACAACCGCTACCTACCCGAAGAGGCGGGTATCCGTATCCTCGGCGGCCAGGCGAGCCTGACCAGCGAATGGTTGCTTGACGGACTGACCGCTGAGGGCGAGATCAACCTGCGTGCCTTCGGTGCCGAACTGGCGCTGCTTGACCAGCGTCTAAAGGGCGATGTTGAACTGCATCTGCAACTTGACGAAGGAGACCTGGACGCACGGCGCTTTAACGCCAACGACTCATTCCTGCGTCTGAAAAACGTATTTCGACAGAGTGCAGAAGGCACGCAAGATGCCGGTTGGTGGGTTCAACTGAGCCTTGAAGACGCACTGCTCGAGTGGCGCGATCCCATCAACCTCACCAGTCAACTAAACCTTGGCATGCGCGATACCGGTTTACTTGCCCGGCTCTTTTTAGCGCGCGCCCGAGAAAGCGGCTGGCTGGGTAGGCTATTGAACGTGCGCGATATCAGCGGTGATGCGCAGTTACACATCGACGGCGAGCGCATTCGCCTTTACGACCTGACGCTTACCGGCGGGCCTCTTCTACTGTTGGCCGATGTCACCCTGGCGGAGAAACAGGCCAACGGCGCGCTGTATGCCCGCATCGGTGCCCTGGGAACAGGCGTAGAGCTGATCAACAGCGAGCCCGACCTGAAGGTGTTACAGCCCAGACGCTGGTTTGAGCGCTGGCGGGAAGCAAAGCACTTACCCAGGCCTTAACGACGGTTTCGCTCTCGGCGAATCATCCTGACCCGCTCTTTAGCTTTTTGCGACGTGGAAAGTGGTGCTGCTGCGTCTTCATCGGCTTTGGGCGCTACGCTTACCCAGGCAAATACCGGCAGCGCAAGATGCCAGTGAATCGCCGCGACGCGCAAACCAAGCGTCACGCTTAACGAGGCGGCAATGGTCAGGATAAGCGGCGCTTGCATGGCGTGCAGCAGCACGTAAACAGTGCCTCCCGCCATTGCCGCCGTTGCGTAGATTTCCTCACGCAACACCATCGGCACCCGCTGGGCCAGCACATCGCGGATCATGCCGCCGGCCACTCCCGTCATCATGCCCATCAATACGGCAACAACGCCGGACGTCCCTAACAACAGCGCTTTATGAGCACCAATCACGGTAAATAACGCCAGACCAAAGGCGTCCGCAATCGGCAAAAACCCCCGTGATAGTCGGTGGATGTAGTGAAACCCCAGTAGCGAAACGCCCACGGTGGCAAAGATCACCCACAGATAAGTCGGGTCAGACACCCAAAACACCGGCCTGACACCCAGCACCAGATCCCGCAGCGTACCGCCACCAATCCCCGTCACAGCAGCCAGCACCAACATGCCAAACGGGTCCATGCGCGAACGGCACGCCAAGATGACCCCGGACAGGGCAAAAACGATCACCCCCACCATATCCAACCAGTAAACCACGCCCGACACGCCCTTCTCCTTGATGATTATTAAGGCGAGAAGAATAGACTGCTAGACGATTAAGCGGCAAGAAGCACCGTGTCGGTTATCCAAATACTGTTTAATGTCCCTTACACTCCAACCATTCTTCCAAAAACGCAATTTCATCCTCTTGAGCGGCAATGATTTCTTCGGCCAATTGGCGAATTTCTTCATCTTCACCGTGTTCCAAAACGATCTCTGCCATCGCAATCGCGCCTTTGTGATGGGGAATCATCCCCTCTGCAAAATCCACATCAGGGTCGCCGGTATACGACATTCCCATATCTTCGTGCATTTTGTCATTGGCAGCTTTATAAGCGTCTACGGCCGAGTCGTTAGCATTTTGTTCACTAGCTTCCTGATGGTGGTCTTGATCACTTTTCTGCTCCTCCCCTTCATGATGGTGCGCATAGCTGAAGGGGACGATGAGCAACCCAGCCAAAATAAGTGACGTACTAACAGCGAACCGCTTGAATGCGTTCATGGGACTTTTAATGGTAACTGCGCGCTTTGGTAACTTCATGGTTTTGCCTCTGGCAGTAAAGGATAACGAAAGCATTCTAGAACCTGTGGGTAGCCTGCAGGTCAAGGCGACGTTAATGAGTTACCCTGAGGTGATACCATTACATCGTTAGGAGAAACCATGGATTGGAACCCTGCTTACAGCTGGCTGGTACTTGCCCTGCTACTGAGTTTGGCAGAGCTGACCTCCGGGGCGATGCTGCTGCTTGCCCTAGGGGTTGCCGCCGCGCTCACCGCAGCGATAACAGCACTTGGCCTTACGCTTCCCTGGCAGTTGATCAGCATGGGAATATTTGCCGGTGTGCTGGTGCCACTTGGGGTAATGGTGATTCGCCCACGTTTTTCGCCTAAAGGCGTGCACTATGGCACCACCGGTACTGGCGTGGAGAAAGGCAACCGCTACATGACGTTAAAACGCGACTTTGATAACGCTACCGGCATCAAGGTCAACGGAGATTTTTATCGTTTGCGCGTGCTTGAAAATGACGCAACCGACCTGCCCAATGGCACCCTCGTGGTGTTTAAACGCTTTGAAGGCACCACCGCCCTTGTCAGCCTCCCACCCGCCGACGACGTTCGTCAGGACGAGACTGCCCAAAACCAGGAGTTATGAAAATGGATTTACCCGTCAGCCCAGGCCTACTGATAAGCCTGATTATTGTCATCATCGGCATATTAATTATCTCAAAGGGCTTGGTGATTGTTCGCCAATCCGAAGTGATGGTGATTGAACGGCTTGGCTCGTTTCATCGGGTGCTTGAAAGTGGCATCAACATTATTGTTCCTTTTATTGAGCAACCGCGCGCCATCACGATGCTGCGCTATCGTAAAATGGGCGAGGACTACACCGCTATAACCTCCGATGAAACCCGTATCGACCGCCGCGAAACAGTCATGGATTTCCCCGGCCAGCCGGTCGTGACCACCGATAACGTCACCGTGCGCATCAATGGCGCGTTGTACTACCAGATTATCGAC
>JAIVHM010000198.1 GCA_020201095.1 Halomonas sp.
GTGGTACCAAACATCAGCAGCATCATGCCGCCGGCGCGCACAGCCACCGCCACCGGGTCAAGCTCAAAGCGGACCTGGCGGGAGCGCACCAGCCACCAGGCCAAATAGCCCACCATCCCAGGCCACCAGAGCGCACTGGCGCCCAGCAGCGAATAGAGCACATCAGCAAGCCATGCACCTACCGGCCCCATCCAATTGCTAACGTCGGTTTCCGGGCCCTGGGACGACCAGCCGGGATCCGATGACGAGTAACTAAACAACGCCAGTAACAAAAACGTACATACCGCCAGCAGCGCTATGACCACGCCATCCCGCGCAGCTCCCTGCAGGCGTAACCCAAACCGACGCGCTTTGTCCTTGGCGGCGTTGACCCGCCCAGAGGACCCACTTTGGCGCGTATTACGCTGTGTTCGCTTGTCGACCGCTTTATTCACTTTCAAGCGACTCTCCCTTTTTGCACCCGTTGGCGCCGTTAATCCACTTGCGAGTTTGTATCATACCGAGCATCCTGCTGCCGTCACAGGGCCTCTCGATGCAACCTTGTTACTGTCGTTACCGACCGGAGCACTCAATGTTACCCTGGCTATCTTCGCCAATGCCTCACTTCCCTCCCGTCACCTCGGCGCTGGAGTCGCCCAACGGCCTACTCGCGGCAGGCGGCGAATTAACCCCGGCCTGGCTGGTGGAGGCGTATCGGTGCGGTATCTTTCCCTGGTACAGCGACAACGACCCCATCTTATGGTGGAGCCCTGATCCCCGCATGATACTCCTACCTGAACACTTTAAGCAGCGCCGCAGCTTAACAAAAAAGCTGCGCCATGCGGGCTTTGAAATTACCGTTGATCAACATTTCGAGCAGGTGATTGACGCCTGCGCCGCCCCCAGGGGCGATGAACCGGGCACCTGGATCACCGATGACATGGTCCACGCCTACTGTCACCTTAAGGCCCATGGCATCGCCCACAGCATTGAAGTGCACCAGCATCAACGCCTGGTAGGCGGTCTTTACGGTATTGCCATGGGCCCGATGTTTTTCGGTGAATCCATGTTTTCCCGGGTTCCCGACGCTTCCAAGGTGGCCCTGGCCCACCTCGCCAGCGCCATGCGCGAATACGGTGGCAAGCTCATCGACTGTCAGATGCACACGCCCCACCTGGCAAGCCTGGGCGCAACAACAGTCGCCCGGGCGACATTCATCAGCTATCTTGAGAAGTGGTTGCCAGAGGCTGCATTCAGCCTTTCAGCCTCACCGGAGAATGCGCCCGTCGTGCCGCCTTCTCCGTGGCTGGCCGCCATTGGTCGCTAGTTTTCCAGCCATGTTGACAGGCAAACGGCGACAACGTTAACCCCATCAGGAGGCAAATTGTGAGCAGCAACGCTCCCCGGCGGCTCGTACGCGACCTGCGCTTCTTTTTGACAGTGCCGCATGCCTGTAGCTATCTGCCCGACCAGGAAGCCACTACGCTGTTTCTGGACCCTCAGGAATCGCCCATTCCTGGCGTTTATGACTCGCTTTCCCTGCTCGGGTTTCGGCGCAGCGGTCGGCATTTATACCGCCCGCACTGCGAAGGCTGTAACGCCTGCCGCTCCGTTCGCGTGCCGGTCGAGCGTTTTGCGCCGAACCGTACCCAGCGGCGCATCAACCGGCGCAATGAGGACGTCACCACACGGATTACCCCAGCGTACTTTGATGCACGCCACTACGCGCTCTACGCTGACTACATCAATCACCGCCACGCCGATGGTGACATGTACCCCCCCAGCCACGAACAGTACCGGACGTTTTTGACCCTGGACGAACCTTATGCGCAATTGATGGAGCTTTACCTAGGGGATAGGTTGATCGGCGTGGCGGCCTTTGACGAGCTTGAGCACGGGCTCTCGGCCATTTATACCTTCTTTAGCGTCGATGAAAGCCTCGACAAGCGCTCGCTGGGCACGCTGGCCATTTTGCGGCTCATCGAATTAACCCGCGACAAAAACCTGCCCCACCTTTACCTCGGTTACTGGATAGAAGCGTGCCGTAAAATGCGCTATAAGCAGAATTTTACCCCGCTTGAAGTGCTTGATGGCCGCCAGTGGCGAGAATTAATCCGCTAATCAGCCACGCTTTTTTGCCTTGACGGCAGGCTTGCGGCACAATATAGCGCTATTCGAGGTGGTGGCGATAAACGCCGCCCCATGCCCAGTCGTTTTGAGCATACCCATTACGTTAAATTAAGTGAGGAATTGCCTATATGGCACGCGAAGATCATATTGAGATGGATGGCGTTATTGTCGATACCCTGCCCAACACCATGTTCCGTGTTGAGCTGGAAAACGGTCACGTCGTCACGGCGCACATCTCTGGCAAAATGCGTAAAAACTACATCCGCATTCTGACCGGCGATAAAGTCAAGGTTGAGCTGACGCCTTACGATCTGTCTAAAGGTCGCATCGTTTACCGTTCGCGCTAACGGCGCCCAGCAAGGTGTTACGGCACCCTGTCCCTTCCCTGCGCTTTGACGCCTGCTCGCCGAAACAACAACGCCCCGTCAATGACAGGGCGCTGCGTTGTTAGCTTTATGCTGCGCACCCGTTAGGGCGCATCGGCCATTTCCGACTCGGTGGATAAGCGCAGCTCGCCCTCTTCCAGACTGACATGCACGATACCGCCCTGATCGGCAAGCTCGCCAAACAGGATCATCTCTGCCAGCGGCTTTTTGAGCTTCTCCTGAATCAGCCGTGCCATCGGGCGCGCACCCATGTCCGGGTCATACCCCAGTTCCGCCAGCCAGTCGCGGGCCATATCGTCGACTTCCAGCTGAACGCGCTTCTCATCAAGCTGTGCTTGCAGTTCGATCAGGAACTTGTCGACCACATTGCGCACAACGGAAGTGGGCAGCGAATGGAACTGGATGATGCCGTCCAGACGGTTGCGGAACTCCGGCGAGAAGGTGCGACGAATGACTTCCATCGCATCGGTCGAATGGTCCTGACTTTGGAAACCAATTGAGCGGCGTGATGCCTGCTCCGCCCCGGCGTTGGAGGTCATGATCAGGATGACGTGGCGGAAGTCGGCTTCCCGACCGTTGTTATCGGTCAGGCGTCCGTGGTCCATGACCTGCAGCAGCAGGTTGAAGACTTCCGGGTGCGCTTTCTCGATTTCATCCAGCAGCAGTACGCAGTGCGGCTGTTTAGTCACCGCCTCGGTCAACAGGCCGCCCTGATCGTAGCCCACGTAACCCGGAGGTGCCCCGATCAACCGTGACACGGTATGCCGTTCCATGTACTCCGACATATCGAAGCGCACAAGCTCGATGCCCATGATGTGCGAGAGCTGCTTGGCCACCTCGGTTTTACCCACCCCGGTCGGGCCGGCAAACAAGAAGCTGCCTACCGGCTTGTCAGGCGACTTCAGCCCAGCGCGAGACAACTTGATAGCAGCCGACAGCGTATCGATGGCCTCGTCCTGACCAAACACCAGCATTTTCAGGTCGCGGTCGAGCTTTTCAAGCAGCTTGCGATCCGAGCTGGACACGCTCTTTGGCGGAATGCGGGCAATCGACGCAACCACTGCCTCGACCTGTTCCACATCGATGGTGTTAGCACGTACTTCCTCCGGCAGCAGCCGCTGGTGCGCCCCAGCTTCGTCGATCACATCAATGGCCTTGTCAGGCAGATAACGGTCGTTGATGTAACGGTCCGCCAGACGGGCCGCGCTTTCGAGCGCCCCATCGGTGTACTTCAGGGCATGGTGTTCTTCGAACCGTGAACGCAACCCCTGCAAAATTTTGATGGTGTCTTCCACCGACGGCGCCATAACGTCGACTTTCTGGAAGCGGCGCGCCAGGGCACGGTCTTTCTCGAAAATACCGCGGTATTCCTGAAAGGTAGTCGAACCAATGCAACGAAGTTCGCCCGAGGAAAGCAGCGGCTTGAGCAGATTGGACGCATCCATTACCCCGCCAGACGCTGCACCGGCACCGATCACGGTGTGAATCTCGTCGATAAACAGCACGGCGTTGGGCTGTTTGCGCAACTCGGCCAGCAGGCTCTTCAGGCGCTTTTCGAAGTCGCCACGGTACTTGGTACCCGCCAGAAGAGCGCCCATATCCAGCGAATACACCACGGCATCGGCAATCACTTCGGGAACATCTTCTTCGACGATACGCTTGGCCAGGCCTTCGGCAACCGCCGTTTTGCCTACGCCAGCTTCGCCCACCAACAGCGGGTTATTCTTGCGTCGACGCGCCAGAATCTGCACCACGCGCTCAAGTTCATGGTCGCGACCGATCAAGGGGTCAATCTTACCCAGACGGGCCTGTTCGTTGAGGTTGGTGGCGTAGCCAGTAAGCGGATGAGCGGCGCCTTCGGCGCTGCCCTCCTCGGCTTCTTCACCTTCCTGCTGGGAAGGCGACGGAGAGGGACCGTGACCCGACACTTTGGAGATGCCATGCGCGATGTAGTTGACGGCATCCACCCGAGCAACGTTCTGTTGCTTGAGGAAGTAAACGGCCTGGCTTTCCTGCTCGGAAAAAATCGCTACCAGCACATTGGCGCCGGTCACTTCGCTTTTTCCAGAGGACTGTACATGGAAAACGGCGCGCTGGAGTACCCGCTGAAAGCCCAGTGTCGGCTGGGTTTCGCGGTCGCCCTGGCCTTCAGGAATAAGCGGTGTGGTCGAATTGATGAAGTCCTGCAAATCGGACCGCAGCTTGTCGAGGTTTGCCCCACAGGCTTTCAACACATCCATCGCTGAAGCGTTGTCCAACAGCGCCAGCAGCAGGTGCTCGACGGTCATGAACTCGTGGCGCTTGGAGCGTGCCACGGTGAAAGCCGTGTTCAGGGTCAGTTCAAGTTCTTTGCTCAGCATGGCAGTCCCCTTTTCGCTACACCCTAGGGCATATTGCCAACTAGGCTTGCGTCGGATCAGTTTAATCGACCGGCACCTTCAACATCGGGTACAAATCGTACAGTTGCAAGCCTACCTACCGATTTTTTTCAACGTTCTCAATCGGCGGCTTCAATATCGCTCATTAAAGGATGCTCGCACTCTTGCGCATATTCATTCACTTGGTAACTTTTGGTCTCAGCAATGTCTCGGGTAAACACGCCGCAGGTCGCTTTGCCCTGGGTGTGTACGAGCCAGCTCAGGCTCTGCTGACTGCACCGTCAAGTCGTCGTCGTAATCAGGCATATCGGGGCGCGTCATGCCTGCTTCAAGCGAAGACGTGACCGGGTATGAACTGTCAGTGTGGGACATAAGCAGCAAGGTTTGTCATCTCTCGGCTGACGGGCAACATCTTAAACACATGTTGTGCTATGTATAAGACGTGCGTAATCAGCAAGGGTTCATGGAAATATCAAAATTATCACACTGCGCCGAACAAAAAACCCCCGCCCGGCTGGCGGACGAGGGCTTGGCGCATCGGGGCACGAAAGGATCAGTCGATCGCCACCATGGCCAGCGCGTTATTGAGCGTTTTGCTCGGGCGCATGGCCTGGCTTGCTCGCTCACCGCTGGGGCGGAAGTAACCCTCGATATCCACCGGCTGGCCCTGAACGCTGTTGAGCTCGTCCACGATCGTGGTTTCATTGGCTTTCAGCGTTTCCGCCAGACGCGCAAACAACGTTTTCATCTCAGCGTCGTCGTCTTGCGCGGCCAGTGCTTCTGCCCAGTATAGCGCCAAGTAGAAGTGGCTGCCGCGGTTATCCAGCTCACCCACCTTACGCGACGGTGATTTGTTGCTGTCGAGGAACTTGCCGTTGGCCTCATCAAGGGCGTTGGCCAGCAGCTTGGCGCGGGCATTGCCGAAAGTGCTGCCCAGATGCTCAAGTGATGCCGCCAGGGCCAGGAACTCGCCCAGCGAATCCCAGCGCAGATGGTTCTCTTCGAGGAACTGCTGAACGTGCTTGGGTGCCGAGCCGCCTGCCCCGGTTTCGAACAACCCGCCGCCGTTCATCGGTAGGTTTCGACCTTCTCGATCAGCTGAGCATCGTGGGCACGGTGGGCATCAAGCCAGAAAATCGCCGGCGCCCCGCTTTCCCGGGCACGGGTGACCGCCAGCTTGACCCAATCCTGAATCGGCGCGTCCTTGGTCTGGCACATGCGCCAGATATCGCCTGCTTCAACGTCGTGGCTGAACAACGTATGGCCATTTTCGTCAGTGACCACCACGGTACCATCGGCAGGTATCTGGAAAGTCTTGTCGTGAGAGCCGTACTCTTCGGCTTTCTGGGCCATCAGGCCAACATTGGGCACGCTGCCCATGGTGGTCGGGTCAAAGGCACCATTTTTCCGGCAGTCTTCGATCACCGCCTGATAAATCGTCGCGTAGCAACGGTCCGGGATTACCGCCTTGGCATCCTGAAGTTCGTCGTTGGCGTTCCACATCTTGCCCGAATCACGAATCATGGCAGGCATCGACGCGTCGATAATCACGTCGCTGGGCACGTGCAGATTGGTAATGCCTTTGTGCGAGTTGACCATCGCCATAGGCGGACGCTCTTTGTAAAGCGCCTCGATATCGGCCTTGATGGTTGCCTGCTGTTCGCCGGGCAGCTTTTCAATTGAGCTGTAAAGATCGCCGATACCGCTGTTGGGATTAAAACCCGCCAGCTTGAGACCTTCGGCGTGCTTTTCAAGCACGTCTTTATAAAACTCTTCTACAACCATGCCGAACATGATCGGGTCGGAGACCTTCATCATGGTGGCTTTCAAATGCAGCGAGAACAGCACGTCGTTTTTCTTGGCGTCCTTGATCTGGCTATCGATAAAGTTGCGCAGACGGCGGCTGCTCATGCTGGCCGCGTCGATTACCTCGCCTTCCTGAACGGCAAGGCCTTCTTTCAGTACGGTGTGAGTGCCGTCTTTCTGCGCCAGGTCAATCTTGAGCTTGGCGGCACTCTTGATGACCGTAGACGTACTTGCGGGCATAGCTCTTGACCGACTTAGGCGCGCGACGGTCGGAGTTGCCTTCGCGCAATACCGGGTTGACCGCACTGCCCTTGGCCTTGTCGTAGCTGGCCTTGATCGCTTTCTCTGCGTCGTCTTTCGGCTCGTCCGGGTAGTCAGGCAGCGGGTAACCCTGGCCTTGAAGCTCTTTAATAGTGGCCTTCAACTGCGGTCCGGAGGCGCTGATATTGGGCAGTTTGATGATATTGGCTTCGGGCGTGGTCGCCAGCTGGCCAAGCTCAGCGAGGTCGTCACTTACGCGTTGCTCATCGCTCAGCAGATCTGGAAACTGGGCCAGTATGCGCGCGGCAAGCGAGATATCGCGCGTCTCAACGATAATGCCCGCCGAGTCGGTAAAGGCATCAATAATCGGTAACAACGAATAGGTCGCGAGCGCAGGCGCCTCGTCGGTGAGCGTATAAATGATCTTCGGCGTATCGGACATTTTTGCGTTAACCTCTTTTCTGTGTCGCTGTGATTATAAATTCGTAAGCCAAGCGGTTCATTAAGCAAGAAAACCTACCGCGAAGCGTGCGGAGCTTTTTAGGTGGCTCCTTTTTCACAAGGTGATTGATCGGTGGTGGTAACGACCCCAGCGGCCACGCAGAAGTATACCAGCGCTGCACTTAAACCGCATGAGCGATTGTCGACAAATCAAGGGCAGCCCTAACGAGACGATGAGCAACCTCTACCTATTGCATAAACCCTACCGCATGCTCTCCCAGTTCACCGACCCTCAGGGCCGCGCCACCCTGGCGGATGTCATCGACGTACCCGGCGTTTACGCGGCCGGGCGGCTCGACTATGACTCGGAAGGCCTGCTGCTGCTCAGCGATGACGGCAGCCTGATCCACCGCATTGCCCATCCGCGTCATAAACAACCCAAAACCTACTGGGTGCAGGTCGAAGGGCTCATGGACGATACCGCATTGACGGCCCTGAAAAACGGAGTGACTTTGAAAGATGGACCTACGCTACCCGCCAAGGTTCGCCGCATGGATGCGCCCAACATCGCACCGCGTGACCCGGCCATTGATCCCAAACGTCATCCGTCCACCAGTTGGCTGGAACTGACCATCAGCGAAGGCCGTAACCGCCAGGTAAGGCGCATGACCGCCCACGTCGGCTTCCCCACGCTACGCCTTATTCGCGCCGCCATTGGCGCCTGGCAGCTTGGCGAGTTGATGCCCGGGGAATGGCGCCGCGAAACCCTTCATGCACCGCGTAGCACCAATCAGACCAAGCGCGCCAGCCAGCGCAAACGCCCCACTTCAGGACGCAAGCGGCCATGACGCACACACTTCACAGCACCTGCGCCTGCGTCATCCAGCAAGACGAACGTTTCCTGATGGTCGAGGAAGCCCGGGGCGGCGCGGCCACGGTATTCAACCAACCGGCCGGGCATATCGAGCCTGGCGAAGGCCCCATGGCAGCCATGTTACGCGAGGTCGCCGAAGAAACCGCCTGGCAGGTCACGCTAACCGGCTACCTAGGGCTCTACATCTTCCATACCCGGGGGAAAACCTTTCACAGCCATGGCTTCATCGCCACGCCCGTGACGTTCCTCGCCACGCCGCTGGACACCGATATCACCGCAACCCACTGGCTAACGCTTACCGAGATTCAGGTGCTCGATAGCGCCGGGCGACTGCGCAGCCCGCTGGTGGTCACCCGAATTGAAGATGCCTTAAAAGGCAACGGCTACCCGTTGGACGTAATCCGCGAGTGAAGCACTCGAAGCGTCATGGCTGCATCGTGTATAATCATTGCCCAATTGCACACTCAACCGAGGATGGCGATGACATCCATCACTGGCGACACTTCGCCTATTAATACGCCTACACGTTCGCCCGAGTCACCTGCTAGCGGCAAAGTGATTGTCGGCATGTCCGGTGGCGTTGACTCTTCCGTCTCCGCGCTGCTGCTGTTGCAACAGGGTTACGAGGTCGAAGGCCTGTTCATGAAGAACTGGGACGAAGACGACGGCACGGAGTACTGCACGGCGAAGGAAGACCTCGCCGACGCCGAGGCGGTGTGCGACAAGCTGGGCATCAAGCTGCACACGGCCAATTTTGCCGCCGAATACTGGGATAACGTTTTCGAACATTTCCTGGCGGAATATAAAGCAGGCCGCACGCCCAACCCGGATATCCTGTGCAACCGGGAAATCAAGTTTAAGGTATTCCTCGAATACGCAGAGATGCTTGGCGCAGACAAAATTGCCACCGGCCACTACGTTCGTGGCGGACAGATCCGCCAAGGCAATGGCGACGTGCGCCCGCGACTGCTGAAAGGCCTGGATGCCAACAAGGATCAGAGCTACTTCCTGCACGCCGTGCCTGAAGCAGCCATCGGCCGCACGTTGTTTCCGGTGGGCGAGTTGGAAAAACCCGCAGTGCGCGCGCTTGCCGAACAACACGACCTGGTGACCGCCAAGAAAAAAGACTCCACCGGCATCTGCTTTATCGGCGAACGGCGCTTCAGCGATTTTCTTAAGCAGTATTTGCCCGCCCAGCCCGGCGTCATTGAAACCCCCGACGGCGACGTGATTGGCGAGCATATGGGGCTGATGTACTACACCCTCGGCCAACGCCAGGGGCTGGGTATCGGCGGCCTGGCCAACTACTCAGAAGACCCGTGGTACGTCGCCGAGAAAGACTTGGAGCGCAACGTGCTGGTGGCCGTGCAAGGCAAGCACCATTCACTGCTATATAGCGACGCTTTGGTTACCGAGCCGATGGACTGGGTCGCCGGTGAGCCGCCGGTGACCCAAGGGCGGTTCAAGGCCAAAACCCGCTACCGCCAGAGCGATCGCGGCTGCGAGATCACCACCCGGGCAGACGGCAGCGTCGAGGTGCATTTCGATGAGCCTCAACGCGCCGTTACTCCAGGCCAGTCGCTGGTTCTTTACGATGGCGATATCTGCCTGGGTGGCGGCGTGATTCACACTACATGGAAGGCAACCGAGGCAGCCGCATGAACCCAACGCCGATACACCGTGCACCGGAGACCCCGACCGCACGCCAAGCCCTGGCGCTAGCCGGGGTCTTTCAGGCCGCCACTGTGGTAGACGAACTAGCCCGCACAGGCCAGGTAGAGCCGCGCGCCTGGGAAACGCTGATCGAAGCCACCAGCAACCCCAACCCGGAAAGCTTTGAAGCGATCTATGGCGGCCACCCCAACAACCTGCGCCAGGGGCTTGATACCCTCGAGATGCTGGTTGGCCGGGAACAGGCCAACCCGGTCGTGCTGCGCTATGGTTTCTCGCTGCTGCTGCTCATGAACAAGCTGCGCACCAACAGCAACATGATGGATACCCTGGGGCAAAAAATGAGCCATATTCAAGGCCAGGCGGAACACTTTGGCGCCACCCATGAAAACGTGGTCGCAAGCCTTGGCGAAGCCTATCAGGAAACCATCTCGACATTTAAAACCCGCATTGTGGTGCAGGGCGACCCGTCGCTGCTGCAGACTCGCATGATGCCCGAGCGCGTGCGAGCCTGCTTGATGGCCGGTATCCGCTTTGCGCTACTGTGGCACCAGCAAGGCGGGCGCCGCTGGAAACTGATGTTTCAGCGCAAGGCCCTACGCCGCGCGCTGGATGACTTGAAATAACGCCTTTTACGCCTACTAAATTGCTTTCACCTCTGGAAACCAAGCCATGCAACTCTCCGCTCTGACTGCTCTCTCCCCCGTTGACGGCCGCTACGCCAGTAAAGCCGCCGCCCTGCGCGAACATTTCAGCGAATTCGGCCTGATCCGCGCCCGCGTCATTGTGGAAGTCCGCTGGTTGCAACGGCTCGCCGAACACAACCAAATCGTCGAAGTGCCACCGCTTTCCGCCCAGGCGACGGCGTTCCTTGAAGCCTTGATCCGCGATTTTTCCGTGGCCGACGCCGAGCGCATCAAGGACATCGAGCGCACCACCAACCACGATGTCAAAGCGGTGGAGTATTTTCTCAAAGAGAAAATTGCCGACAACAGCGAGCTGCATGCGGTTACCGAGTTCATTCACTTTGCCTGCACCTCCGAAGATATCAACAATCTGTCCTATGGTGTGATGCTGGCTGATGGTCTTCGGGCGCTGCTACCCGTCATGCATAATGTGGCCGACGACATCGCCGCGCTGGCCATTGCCCATGCTGGGCAGCCGATGCTGTCGCGCACCCACGGGCAAACGGCAAGCCCCACGACGCTTGGCAAAGAAATGGCCAACGTGGCCTACCGCCTCAAGCGACAGCTCAAGCAGATCGAAGGCGTCGAGATTCTGGGTAAAATCAACGGCGCGGTCGGCAACTACAATGCGCACCTAGCGACCTACCCTGAGATCGACTGGGAAGCCAACGCGCGAACCTTCGTGGAAGGCCTGGGGCTAAGCTTCAACCCCTACACCACCCAGATTGAACCCCACGACTACATCGCCGAGCTGTTCGATGCGGTATGCCGCTTCAACACCATTCTGATCGACTATAACCGCGACGTCTGGGGCTATATCTCGCTGGGCTACTTCAAGCAGCGCACCGTGGAAGGCGAAATTGGCTCGTCGACCATGCCCCACAAGGTCAACCCCATCGACTTTGAGAACTCAGAAGGCAACCTTGGCCTGGCCAACGCGGTACTTGGCCACCTGGCGCAAAAGCTGCCGATCTCGCGCTGGCAGCGCGATTTGACCGACTCAACCGTATTGCGCAACCTGGGGGTCGGCCTGGCTTATGGCCTGATTGGCTACCACGCCAGCCTCAAGGGCATCAGCAAGCTGGAAGCCAACCCAGAGCGTTTAGACCAAGATCTGGACAACAGCTGGGAAGTGCTCGCCGAGCCGATTCAAACCGTCATGCGCCGCTACGGGATTGAAAAACCCTACGAAAAGCTCAAGGAACTGACTCGAGGCAAGCGCATCGACCAAGCGGGTTTTGCCGCCTTTATCGACACGCTGGCGCTGCCGGATAACGTCAAAACCGAACTCAAGGCGATGTCACCCGCCACTTACATCGGCGATGCAAAAGCCCAGGCCGAAGCGCTTCGCCAACGACTTGATGCCCTATAATTAAGTTTTATTCTAGTTAAGGTCTACCCTGATTAGGTTGGAACCACGGCTCTAACTGCCACGTTCGTTTAGGATACCACCATGCAACCTTCTGATAAGCCACTGACCCTGCTCGGCGATTTAACCCCAGCGGAATTTCTGGCGAGCTACTGGCAACAAAAGCCGCTGCTGATTCGTGGGGCGTTACCCGACTACATCAGCCCCATCGAGCCCGATGAGCTGGCAGGGCTTGCCTGCGAGCCGGGCATCGAGGCCCGTCTGGTAGAAGAAAACGGCCCCGACGGCGCATGGCAGGTGTCCCACGGGCCTTTTGACGAAGCCACTTTCGAGCGTCTGCCTGAAAGCCACTGGAGCCTGCTGGTGCAGGCTGTGGATCACTATCTGCCCTCGGTGGCTGCCCTGCTTGATGAGTTCGACTTTCTGCCCCGCTGGCGGCTGGATGACATCATGGTCAGCTATGCACCGCCCGGCGGCAGCGTCGGCCCCCATGTCGACCAGTACGACGTCTTCCTGTTTCAGGCCAGCGGCCAGCGCCGTTGGCAACTGGGCGGCCAGACCAGTGATGACGCGCCGATTATCCAGGGTATTGACCTGCGCATTCTGGAAACCTTCGAGGTTGAAGAAGACTCCGACTGGGTGCTTGAGCCCGGTGACATGCTTTACTTGCCACCAGGCTGGGCCCACCACGGGGTTAGCCAGACCGATGACTGCATCACCATGTCGGTAGGCTTCCGAGCGCCATCGGCGGATGAAGCGGTTACCTCCTACGCCGATTATCGGGGCGAACAGTTGCCCGCCTCGCTGCGCTACAGCGATGCCGGGCGCGTCCCTGCGGCTCACAGTGGCGAGCTGGACGATGTCTCAGTAGAGCGCATGCGCCAGCTGATTCTGTCGACACTGGATAACCCCCAGCAAGTCGCCCAGTGGTTTGGCCGCGCGATGACCCAGCCTAAATATGTCGATCAAGTCGTACCGCTCGACACGCCGATAGACGCGTCAAGCCTTGTCGCTCAGCTACAGGAAGACGAGCCGCTCTACCACATGCCCGGCTCGCGCTTTGCCTGGCGCACCGAGAATGGCACCACCACGCTGTTTGTCGACGGAGAAGGCTACGCCTGCTCGCCAGAGCTCGCCCAGCGGCTGGCATCACCGAAACCGCTGCATGAAGACGTGTTGGAACTACCCGGCGCCAAAGCGCTTATCACCCAGTTGGTCAATGCGGGCAGTCTGAGCTGGCTGCAGGACGACGATGACGACGAGGAATAATATGCCAAATAACAGCCTTCCGGTTTCCATTCAGGAAGGCGACTGGCAAACGCTGGGCGACATCGCAAGCCACATTCGGGCGGTGCTTGCCAAGGCGCGCGGAGCCGGCATTGGCGGCCAGTTGATGGCCGCCGCCATTGCCACCGCCCAGCGTGTCGGCCATCCCGAAGTGGCCCTTAGCTCACAGCTGCATGCGCTGGCCTTTTACGAACGACTCGGCTTCGTCGCCCATGGCGAGGTGTTCATGGATGCCGGCATTCCCCACCGCGAAATGACCCTCACTTTCAGCTGATTGCTTTCCCGCTGATCACGAAATTCCACTACACAGACCCCCGCCTTGTAGCCCGGCTGTAGTCGAGCTACAACGCTGCCTGCCCCCAAGTGTCAATTGTTGCCCTCCTTCCCATCAGGGATAGTGTCTTTACTGCAGTGCCGCATGGCACCGCCTGAAACATTCGCTTACGACGTTCTATTAAGAGACTTATTTCTTAAAGACACGCCCGGCGATTTGAACGATGCTTAAAGCGACTTCGCAGGTGCAGCATAAGATAATGCTTACATGCGCATCGCCATCATAACCCCGGAGGGATTAGCTCATGACTGGACTGCTCGAAGAGATCAAGGCACTGGCCCAACTACGCGAAGCACAAGGCGGCAAGTGGGATAACATCAAACCCGAATACGCTGCACGCATGCGTGCTCAGAACCGCTTCCATACCGGGTTGGATATCGCCAGGTACACCGCCAAGATCATGCGCGAAGACATGGCCGCCTACGATGCCGACACCAGCAAGTACACCCAGTCGCTGGGTTGCTGGCACGGCTTTATCGGCCAGCAGAAAATGCTTTCCATCAAGAAGCATTTCGGCACCACGTGGGTTTCATGGTTGTCGATCTGGCTGATCAGTTCCTGCTCTTTGGTCTTGTCGCCTGCCTCTTTAGCGTCGTTCCGCGCTCTGGACGACGCTAAAGAGGCAGGCGACAAGACCAAAGAGCAGGAACTGATCAGCCAGATCGACAACCATGAAACCCACGTGGTGCCGATCATCGCCGACATCGACGCCGGGTTTGGTAACGCTGAAGCCACTTACCTGTTGGCCAAGAAATTCATCGAAGCGGGCGCCTGCTGTATCCAGCTTGAAAACCAGGTATCCGATGAGAAGCAGTGCGGCCACCAGGACGGCAAGGTCACCGTGCCCCACGAAGACTTTATCGCCAAAATCAACGCCGTACGCTACGCCTTCCTGGAACTGGGCGTTGAAGATGGCGTGATCGTGGCACGTACCGACTCGCTGGGCGCGGGCCTGACCCAGAAGATCGCCGTAACCAACGAGCCGGGCGACCTGGGCGACCAGTACAACAGCTTCCTCGACGGCGACGTGATCGAAAACGCCAGCGACATCAACAACGGCGATGTGGTCATCAAGCAGAACGGCAAGCTGGTCAAGCCCAAGCGCCTCGCCTCCGGTCTATATCAGTTCAAGCCGGGTACCGGTGAAGACCGTGTAGTGCTTGACTGCATCACCAGCCTGCAAAACGGCGCTGACCTGCTGTGGATCGAGACCGAAAAACCCCACGTCGGCCAGATCGCCGCGATGGTTAACCGTATCCGCGAAGTGTGTCCGGATGCCAAGCTGGTCTACAACAACTCACCGTCGTTCAACTGGACGCTAAACTTCCGCCAGCAAGTGTTCGATGCCTGGGAAAAAGAAGGCAAGGACGTCTCAGCCTACGAACGCGACAAACTGATGGGTATCGAGTACGACAACACCGAACTTGGCCAACTGGCCGATGAGTGGACGCGTAACTTCCAGCGCGACGGCGCACGCGAGGCAGGTATCTTCCATCACCTGATCACCCTGCCCACCTACCACACGGCGGCACTGTCTACCGACAACCTGGCCAAGGGCTACTTCGGCGACGACGGCATGCTGGCCTACGTCAAGAAGGTCCAGCGCGAGGAGATTCGCCAGGGTATTGCCACCGTCCGCCACCAGGATATGGCGGGCTCGAACATCGGCGACGACCACAAAGAGTTCTTCCACGGATATCCCGTCACTACGGGATGGCTAAAGTGACCCACTCGGAGGTGTCCATCCATGAAGCGTTTACTCCCTATCGCCGCACTCAGCGTTCTTGCTCTTGCTGGCTGCGCCAACACAGCGGGCTACTCAGGCGATGTGTATAGCGGCAACCAGGCCAAGACCTCTCAAAATGTGAGGATTGGCACCATTGCCGCGGTGCGCCCGGTTCAAATTCAGGCGGATAGCCGTACCGGCGGCCTGCTGGGCGGCGGCGGCGGCGCGATTATCGGCGGCCTGCTGGGTAACCAGGTAGGTGGCGGCTCTGGGCGCCAATTGGCCACCGTCGCCGGTGCGCTGGGCGGCTCTATTGCCGGTACCGCTGCTGAAGATCGCGCCAATCGCATTAACGCTCTGGAAATGGAAATCCGTATGGAAGATGGCAGCGATGTGGTTGTTGTCCAGCGCGCTGATCGCGATTTCCAGCCCGGCCAGCGGGTGCGCTTGATTGGCAACGGTGCCAACGCAAGTGTCGCGCCGTACTAAGTCGCGCCAGACTAAATAGTACGACCCGATAGTACTTTTCATTGACTCATACTATCTCGTAGCACAAAAAAGCGCCCCGCCAGCATTGCTGACGGGGCGCTTTTCGTTGTACTGATCAGTGAGCGCGCTTAGTGAGGCGCTTTGCTGGACGCCCAGCCAATCAATTTGTACACCACCGCGCCGATAATGCCCAGCAGAATAGCCACTAGCAGGATATCTACCGGCCGCACTAATGTGGTCGCTCCCAGTACGGCAAGGGCACCCACCCAAAGCCAGCGGTTATCACCATGCGTTTTCAAAGCTTCGGGCAACATTTTATCCAACCCGGCACTCACGGTTTCCCAGCGCTGGTTGACAAAAAAGCCGATCAGCACAAGGGCGATTAACCAGATGATAAATATGGTCATGTTTTGCTCCGTAGAAGGTGCGGCGAAAAAAAGTGTTCGGCTAGGGTAGCCCTGCTAAATCTTGGGCGCAATACTGCATAAAGGTAAGAAGGCGGAAAATCCCGCTCTACCCCCTGACAAGCCAGCTTTCACGCGTTACCATGTTAGGGACATGCACTCACCGAAAGGTTATTTAATGCAAATTGCGCAAAACTCGGTTGTCGCGTTCCACTACACCCTGACCAACGATGCAGGTGAAGTGCTAGACAGTTCCGAAGGCCGCGAGCCCCTCACCTACCTCCATGGTTCAGGCAACATCATTCCTGGCCTGGAAAAAGAGTTGGAAGGACACGCCGCTGGCGAAAAGCTGAACGTCCAGGTTGCCCCGGAAGAGGGTTATGGCGAGATTCAGGAACAGCTGATGCAGGAAGTTCCGCGCGATGCGTTCCAGGGCGTTGAAAGCGTTGAGCCGGGCATGCAGTTCCAAGCCCAGACTCAAGGCGGCCCGCTGATGGTCACCGTCAAGAAAGTCGAAGGCGACACAGTCGTTGTCGATGGCAACCATCCGCTAGCCGGTCAGCACCTCAACTTTGACGTTGAAATCGCCGAAGTACGCGAAGCCAGCGAAGAAGAAGTTGAACACGGCCATGTACACGGCGAAGGCGACGAAGAGCAGCACTAAGCGCTTCTCCCAGGCTGTTTATCAGCCAACCCGTGACATGCGAAAAGGCGACCCAAGCGGTCGCCTTTTTTATGCTCATTCCTCCGGAATCAGCACCAAGCGACCGTGGCGGACGCTGCGCGACGAGGTGACCTCGGCGGCGAACTGCTTTAACTGGTCGCTTTGGCCCTTGAGCAGCGCGACTTCCATGCAACTTTGCTCGTTCAAATGGACGTGCAGCGTCGAAAGCGTGAGGTCATGGTGGGCGTGGGAATGGCGCGTCAGGCGTTTGGAAAGCTCCCTGGCCGCATGGTCGTAGACATACACCAGCGCGCCCATACACGGCGCCTGCGGTGCGGCTTCCTCGCGTACCTGCTGAAGCCCGCTGCGGGTTAAATCGCGGATCGCCTCGGAGCGATTCTGGTAACCACGCTCCCTGATTAGTTCATCCACGTCCGCCAGCAACTCTTCATCAAGCGTGACCGTTACTCGCTGCATCGACTTCCCCTTTCAAAAATTGACCTCCGGCCGCCAGTATGATGATATTAAAAAAACATCATACCCGTTCCCCACAGGAAACGACCATGGCGCTTAAATCACGAACGATTCTACTCGGCTTGGCGTTCAGTTGCGTTATGTTCGCCAATGCCGCTGACGCCAAAGACCAACTCGTAATGGCTATTGGCGGTGAGCCGGAACAGGGTTTCGACCCGCTGCTCGGCTGGGGGCAATACGGCAACCCACTCTTCCAATCGTGCGCTTTGCCGATGGCACCCGACTCACTGCCGACGATGTCGCCTTCACCTTCAATGCCGCCGCTAAGGCGGGCGGCCGTGCCGACCTGAGCGTGCTGGAAAACGCCGAGGCCGTCGATCCACAAACCGTCACCCTGACCCTGCGCGAGCCGCGCATTACCTTTATTGACCAGCTGATGACCCTGGGGATTGTTCCCAGTGCCGCACGCGATAACGGCTACGACAATGACTACGGCCGTGCCCCGCTGGGTTCCGGGCCCTATCAATTGGTGGAGTGGCAGGAAGGCGAGCAGCTGATCGTCGAGCGTAACCCGCATTTTTACGGCCCCACCCCGCCGTTTGAGCGGCTGGTGTTCTTGTTTACCGGTGAGGATACCACCCTTAACGCCGTACGCGCAGGCGACGTCGACCTGGCCGCCCTGCCACCGGCGCTTGCCAGCGAGATCCCGTCAGACATGCAGCGCGTGGTGATGGAAAGCGTCGATAACCGCGGCATTCTGTTTCCCATGCAGCCCGATGAAGGCAAAACCGCCGACAACGGCGCGCCCATTGGCAACGATGTCACCGCCGACATCGCCATCCGCCAGGCGATCAACCTGGCGCTCGACCGCGACACCCTGGTGGATGTCGCGCTTGAAGGCTATGGCCGCCCGGCGTTCGGCCCTGCTGACGGCCTGGCGTGGAGCGACCCCGACGAAACCCTCGATGCCCCCAATCTTGAGCGCGCCATTCAACGCCTTGAAGACGCCGGCTGGCAGCAGCGCGACGATGGCCTGCGCGAAAAAGACGGTCAAACGGCGCGCTTCCGGTTGACCTACCCGGCTGGCGACACTACCCGGCAACGGCTAGCCGAAATCAGCGCGCAAATGGTCCGCCCGCTGGGCATCGACATGCAGCCCACCGCCCGCCACTGGGATGAGATACAGCGTGAAGCCCTCCACCAGGACGCGGTGGTGATGGGTTTTGGCAGCCACAGCCCGCAGGAAATCTATTACCTGTTCCATAGCGCGCATAGCGGTAACGGCTATTACAACAGCGGCTTTTACACCAATCACACTGTGGACGATCACCTCGACAACGCCCAACAAGCCGCCAGCGCCGAACAGGCCAACCGCCACTGGCGCAACGCCCAATGGTACGGCGACACAGGCTACGGCGTGCGCGGTGACGCGGCCTGGGCGTGGATGGTCAACTTGCAGCACATTTACGCCGCTGACAGCTGCCTGGAGGTAGGCACTCTGGGCGTTGCTCCCCACGGTCACGGCTGGCCGATTACCGCCAACCTGCTGGACTGGCGCTGGACGTGCGACTAATCGCGACCGTCGCCGTTCGGCTGCTACGCCTTGCGCTGGTAGTGGTGTGCGTCGCGGCCGTGTCGTTTGGCTTGATGATGCTTTCGCCCATTGACCCGATTGACGCCTACCTGGGGCCGCAAATGGCCCAGGTAAGCCCGGAGCAGCGCGACCTGATTGCCGCGCGCTGGGGGTTCGACGAGCCACCGGTTGTTCAGTTTGGCCACTGGCTGGGCCAGCTCATTCAGGGCGACCTGGGGGTTAGTCACGTGTATGACCAGCCGGTGATCGAAGTCATCGGCCAGCGCTTTCAGCGCTCCATAATGTTGCTGGGCAGCGCCTGGCTACTCACCACGCTGGTCGGCTTTGCCCTCGGGGTAATCGCCGGGGCCAACGAAAACGCCCTGCTGGATAGAATCATCAGCACCTACGCCTACTTAACCGCCTCGACGCCCGCCTTCTGGCTAGCCATGCTACTGCTGCTGTTATTTTCGGTTTACCTGGGCTGGACCCCGGTGTGCTGCGCAGGCCCCACCGGCACCTTAAGCCAGGATGTCGGTCTAGCCACCCGGCTGCATCATCTGATCCTGCCCGTGGCAACGCTTGCGCTGGTCGGCATCGCCAATATTACCCTGCACACCCGCACGCGCATGCTCGCGCTGATGAACTCCAACATCGCCACCCACGCCTTTGCACAAGGCGCCAGCCGTTGGGATATCGCCTGGCGGCACGGCATCCGCCATGCCAGCCTGCCCGCGCTGACACTTTCGCTGGCTTCGCTTGGCGAGCTGTTTGGCGGCTCAGTGCTCGTCGAGCAGGTGTTTGCCTACCCAGGCCTTGGCCAGGCAACGGTCGCCGCCGGGCTGCGCAGCGATGTCCCCCTGCTGCTAGGCATCGCACTGTTTACCGCGCTGTTCGTGAGCGTGGGCAACTTACTTGCCGACACCCTCTACGCGCTGATTGACCCGCGCATGCAGAAGGTGGCGCCATGAGCCGCGCACAACCCCGGCGCGACGCGCTATGGATCGGCGCGGCCATCGTCTTGCTGCTCGTCGCGCTACTCAGCAGCCGCTGGCTGCTCGGCGATACACCAGGCCAGATGCACTTTGACGCCCGCCTCGCCCCTCCCAGCCTGGATCACTGGCTCGGCACCGACGCCATGGGCCGCGACCTCTGGGCGCGCACCCTGGCAGGGCTTAGCCTGAGCATTGGGGTTGGCAGCCTGGCGGCGCTGTTCGGCACGCTTATCGCGCTGGGCATGGCGCTGCTGGCCATGCTGGGTCCACGCTTGGACGCGCTGGTCGGCCTGGTGATCGATACGCTGCTCAGCGTGCCACATTTGATATTGTTACTGCTGATTGCCTTCGCGCTCGGCGGCGGCACCCAGGCAGTGATTATCGCCGTGGCGGTTACCCACTGGCCCCGCCTGGCAAGGTTACTGCGCGCCGAACTGCTTCAGCTTCGCCACGCCCCGTATATCGCCATGTCCAGAGCGCTGGGCAAGTCACGGCGCTTTGTAGTGGTTCACCACTACCTGCCCCAGGTGCTGCCCCAATGCGTGGTCGGCGCCTTGCTGTTGTTCCCCCACGCCATTTTGCACGAAGCCGCGCTGACCTTTTTAGGCGTCGGACTAGACCCCAGCCAACCCGCCATTGGCCTACTGCTGGCCGACGCCATGCGCTACTTGAGCAGCGGCGTCTGGTGGCTGGGGGTATTTCCCGGGCTTGGGCTGTTGCTGGTGGTGCTCAGCCTGGAACGCCTTGCCAGCCACTGGCGCCGTGCGCTCTAGGCACCGTCTGTAGAAATAGTCAGTAGAAACAGTCAGGAGAAGGAGAAATACCATGCTTGCCATTGAACACCTGAGCCTGCAACTGCCGTATTACGCCACCTGGTGGCGACGCCGCTGGGCCGAGGTATTGAGCGACGTGTCGCTTGAGCTTCACCCCGGCGAGGTACACGCCGTGGTGGGCGCCTCGGGAGCGGGCAAGAGCCTACTGGCCCATGCACTGCTGGGCCTGCTGCCCGAGCCCAAGCAGCAAACCGGCCGCCTGACCTTTCAAGGCCAGCCGCTGAACGCCGCACGCCAGCGCCAGCTTCGCGGCCGTGAACTGGCCTTGATTCCCCAGTCGCTTGATGCGCTCGACCCGCTGGTCCGCAGCCAGCGACAGGTCAGTTGGGCAGCCCACCGTGCTGGACACGCCAGGTCCGACGCCTGGCGGGCAGCCGGGCAAGCGCTCACTCACTACCAGTTGGACGAACACGGCCGGCAGGCCTTTCCGCATGAGCTTTCCGGGGGCATGGCGCGACGGGTACTCACCGCCATGGCTCACGTGAGCCGCGCGCAGTTGATCATCGCCGATGAGCCCAGCGTCGGCCTCGACCCACAGCAGCGCGACCGGGTGCTTGTCGCCCTGGCAGCACTTGCCCGCGAGGGCAAAGCGGTGTTACTGATTACCCACGACCTGCGCCACGCCCTGCCCATTGCCCGGCGTGTCACGCTGATGCGCCAGGGGCGCTGTGTTGAAACCGCCCCCGCCAGTGCCTTCCAGGGCGAAGGTGACACCTTGACCACCGGCTATGCCCAGGCGTTGTGGCAGGCACTGCCCGACAACCATTTTGGCGTAGCACCCACCGCACAAGCCCAAGACGTTGCTTAGCGCCCAGCGTTTACAGCATGCGTTTGCCCATCAGAGGGCCGTGCTGGATAACGTGTCAGTGTCGTTAGAGGCAGGCGAGTGGGTAGGGCTTAGCGGCCATTCCGGGACGGGCAAGTCGACCCTCGGGCAACTGCTGGCGGGGCATCTTACGCCTCAGGCGGGAACGATAGAGGTGGACGGTGAAGCGCTGCCGCAGCGCGGCTTGCAGCCCGTGCAATGGAGCTTGGTGTGCTGGTGATCAGCCACGACGCGGCCCTGCTTGAACGCTTGTGCCCGCGGCGGCTAACGCTTAGCGACGGGCAGTTACGCTCGACTATCTAGCGCGGCGCTCAAAACGCCACAGCCCCAGCGCTACAGCAAGCGTTACGCTCAGAAGCAGCCATGACCCGAACGCCACGCCCTGCCAGCCTGCCCATTGCCAGAACGGCTCCAGCCAGAAACCGCCAAGGCTAGCCCCCACGTAGTAAAACACCAGATACAGCGCCGAAGCACTACCCCGCGCGCCCTGGGCGTAACGCCCCACCCAGCTCGAGGCCAGCGAATGGGCCAGAAAGAACCCAAAGGCGTTGACTGTCAGGCCAAGGATAATCAGCAACAGAGAATCCGCCAGCGTGATCGCCGTGCCCAGCATCAGGATCGCCACGCCCACGCTCATGCAGGCCGCCGGCGAGAAGCGTTGAGCCAGGCGCCCTGAAAGGGTCGAGCCGACGGTACCGCCCAGGTAGGTCAGAAACACCAGCCCCAGGCTGCTCGCCGCCAATTGATAAGGCGCATCCGCCAGGCGGAACGTAATATAGCTGTACTGGTTAATAAAGATCAGAAAGTTGATACCGCCCAGCGCATAGGCGGCAAGCAGGACAGGATTGCGCAAGTGCCCGGCCAGATCAGCCAACGCGACGCGCAGTTGAAAGCGCTGCGGACGAAACGCCTGGCTGTTTGGCAGCAGCCGCCAGAACACCGTGCAACCCACCAGCGTTAGCGCCCCCACGGTGATAAACGCCGCCGTTGGCCCGCCGATATCCGCCGCCGCGCCGCCCACCACACGCCCGCTGATGCCGCCCAGCGAGTTGGCGCCAATATACAGCCCCACCGCGCTCAGCAGCGCCGGTTTATCAAACTCATCGCCCATCCAGGCAATCGCCACCGCCGGCAGGCCACCCAGCACAAAGCCCTGCACCAGCCGCAGCGCCAGCAGGCTTTCAAAATTGGGGGCAAAGGCCAGCGCCAGCGAGCAACCACCGGCCAACAGCAAAGTAATGCGCATGATGGCTTCGCGGCCGATAGCGTCGGACAACGGCCCGAACACCAGCAGCGCCAGAGCCAACGACAGCGTCGACACCGACATCAGCAGACTGACCACCAGGGTAGACACGTCGTAAGTCTCTTTAAGCCCCGGCAGCAGTGGCTGCGGGGCATAAAGATTGATAAACACCAGAAAGGAGCCCAGACACAGGGCAAACGTAGCGCGCCACCAGGCACGCGTATTAGCTTCAATCATGTGACGCTCAACGGTGAGAAAGGGTCGCTACATCGACCGAGAGGCGTTGACCGGCGACGAATCCTTGAGCTTGGCCATGTGTGAAGGCGCTAACGGCCGCCGCGATTGCCAGTAATGGCGTTTCCAGTAGACATTATCCAGGCTGGAGATAATCACACCCTGTGAGGTGGACGCGTGCAGGAAATGCCCGTCGCCCACGTAAATACCCACATGGTTATAGGCCCCCGGCGGGCGGAAGAACACTAGATCGCCTGCCTGTAATTCCTGGCGGTCGATCGAGCGCCCCTCATGGACTTGCCCGCGGGTCGAACGCGGCAGCTCAAGCTCAAAGGTATCGCGGAAGATATTACGCACCAATGCCGAGCAATCAATGCCACGCTGGGTGGTACCACCGAGCCGATATGGCGTACCCACCCACTGTTCGTGCTGAGCCATCAGCGCCTCGCGCACCTGCTCGGTCGGCGAGGCCTGCCAATTGCCAAAGGAATCGTATTGCCCCTCAAAGGGCGACATCTGCGCCTTCCAGTCGTCGGGCAGCCCCGGCATTGAGCGGGCAAAATAATCATCGTGGGTATCGTCCTTGGGCGCACTGGAGGCACAACCGCTCAGAACAACAACCATACAGCCCGCCATCGCCAGAGGCGCATGGCGTTCACGTAACCGACCAGAATAAAGATTAATAAAACGAGCAGCGGTGACAGCAATAGTTGGCAACGCAACCATGCGCGATCCCTCGTCAATAATGGAATAAAAACACCAGCTGTCAGACCTATTCTTGGCTGTGCTAACACTGGTTGACTAAGACTATAAGCGAAAAGGCCTATGTTAAGCGAGCCTCAATGCAACGTCCGTTGATCGCCGGGCAGCGTATCGATGTGCAGCGGCGCAAAATGACGCGGCTTGTTGCCGGGGAAATCCAGGCTCGCCCAGGGACCCGCAAGAATCGGTGCCGCACACAGCCAGGCGACCAACGCCTGCCGAAAACTGGCCAAAAAGCTCTCCCGCTCGGGGGTTTCGCCCATGAAGAACGAGAACCCCGCGTACATGCCGGCAGCATAATCCTGCCAGCCCGAGTAGTGGTCCGCCGCCAACTGATAGGCTCTCGCCAGCACATCAGCAAAGGCGCTGGACGATAACCAACCCAACTGCCGCCCGGCAATCGCCAGGTCGACCAGCTGGGCGATATCCCAGGCTGCCATGTCGATCTCGTTGCAGCCATCCTCGTTATCGCGCACGCGGCGCAGCCGCAGCAAATGGTGGCGATCCTCCTCGGCGCAGTCGCCGGACTCCATAATGGCAATCTCGGCCTCCAGGCGTTGGGTATTCAACGTGTAGGGCTCGTAATTGATCTGGTATTCCTGGCGGTCGCCCGCCTCCAGCATGGACGTCAAGAAAGTCTGCATATCGTTGGCGCTGGCCAGATGGTAATGGCTTTCCACCCACTCGCGAATCTCGGCGCACTCCCGAGAGCTTTCCAACTGCGGCTCGCTCCACACAGCGCTGTTCAGCGGCCCAACCCGCGACATCGCGGTAAATTGGCTGAGCGTCGGCCGCTCGCTGGGCTCGCGCCAGGCATCGGCGCGCCAGTCAAGCCAATGGAACAGGCTACCCGGGTCTTCCATGTGCCAGGCAATTTCATTACACAGCGAAGCGTGCTCGCTCTCTGGCAGACAATGCTCCCAGGCAAGCCAGGCCTCAAGCATACGCTTGGCATTGGGATAAAAACGGCACAAGCAGCTGCGCAGCGAACGCGCATAGTCCAGTAGCGGCTCAGCCTCGAGAAGTTCGCTGTTGATGGCCATGTGCAGGTAGAAGGCAAACTTCTCAGCCATATGGATCGTCGCGGCGTGACGGCTGACGCCTTTCAGCGCCTGGCGCTGGGCATTGACCGGAAAGTCCGGCTGGCCGAATAGCGTCGCAGAAGGCGGCATGACACCGTGAGCCGCATCGGCGGCGAGCTGGTTCAAGTGGTGTGCCTGGGCGGGCAGCCAATAGCGCGCCATGGCCGCAGCCCCTTCATCAGCATGCATTCCCAGCGAAGCGTGCAGATACTCCCCCGCCTCGACCCGCTGCGTTTCGTTTAATGTGGTGCCGGGGTTGGCCAGCCGCAGCATGGCATCCGGTTCGCGCACGCCCGCCAGGGCCAGCAGCCAGTGATGCGGAGTATTGCGCCACTCGCTAAGGATGGTACGCGACGCCGCTTGGGTCTCAGCATCCAACAGGTCATCAACGGCAGCTTGCCAGGGGCTGAACGAGCCGTTCAGCAGCAGCGTCTCGCGCTCGGGCGGCGTCATATCGCGACGGTCAATGCCGTCAAACAGGCTATGCCCCCGCCGGTAAGCAGCAATCACCGCCCGCCAGTCGTGGTAGCGGCGCTGCATCAGCTCGGCGGCGTGCGTCGCAAAGGCGTCGGCCTCCGCCTGGCTCAGCCAGCCGCTACAGGCACCCGCCCAGGCCAGTTCTACCAGCCGCAGCCAATCCCAGGCGGCCCACTCAAGCGGCTCGCCTTGGTTAACAAAGCGGCACAGTACGCTGGCATGGTGCGAATCGGGCTGGGCATTGCGCTGCCATTCGTGACGTTGAGCCGTGTCCATGGCGAGCAAGTCACGTGCTTCAACGTCCCAGCGCTGGCGTTCCCCCTGGGCACCCAGCCATAACAGCCCGGTCAGCAGCTCGTCACGACTGTCAATGTCCCAGGCGGTGCCCAGCCAGTTGACCGCATCCGGCCAATCCGCTTTGCTCGCAGGGTAATTCAGCAGCGGGCGAAACAGCGCACACAGCCGCCAGGGCTGAGCGGCGGGCAACGTAGGCCACAGGTCTACGTCGCCGTGCTTGTGCAGCGCCGCCTCGAACATCTCCCAGGTAATGCCCACGCCCTCGGCTTCCGAGTCCGCCAGCACCTGGCAGGCATCGATAAAACGGTCATCCGCACCGGTCGCCCAGCCACGCACGCCCAGCGAGCGACGCACATCGCCCAGCCAACTGCGCAGGTCACGGTAATCGCGGTGAATGCGCTGCATCACGCAGCAGGCCCAGTCGCTGGCCTGCTCGGGGCTTATCCACCCCGCCGCGCCCGCCAGTG
>JAIVHM010000140.1 GCA_020201095.1 Halomonas sp.
GCGTTAGCGGCGCAGGGTATTGCCGCCCAGGCGTATCACGCTGGGTTGGATTCTGAGCGGCGAGATGAGATTCAGGGCCAGTTCATGCGCGGTGAGTCGCCCTGCATCGTGGCCACCATTGCGTTCGGTATGGGCATCGACAAGGGCAATATTCGCAACGTGGTGCATTTTGACCTGCCCAAGTCCATCGAGAACTACAGCCAGGAAATCGGCCGGGCGGGGCGTGACGACCTGCCTTCCACCTGCCTGACGATGGCGGGGCGCGATGGCTTGCGGGTGCTGGAAAACTTTGTTTACGGCGATACCCCCGAATACGCCGGCATTGTCCGCTTGCTGGAAGATATCTCGGCAGCAGGTGGCCAGCCCGATCGCCAATGGGAAGTCCTGCTTTTCACGCTTTCCCGCGACACCAATATCCGTTCGCTGCCATTGAAAACACTACTGGTGCGGTTGGAAATGCACGGTATTATTGCGCCGCGCTTTGCGTTTCTGGCCGAGTATCGGCTGCGCTACCATATCGAACCCGCGGAATTGGTGGGCCGCTTTGAAGGCGAGCGGGCGGCCTTTGTGCGCCTTATTGTCGATAACATTCCCATCGCCCGTACCTGGGGCACGGTAGATTTTGATCGGCTACATAATGCCGGTCAGGCGCAACACATCGATGCCTCCCGTGCCCGTGTGATTACCGCCCTTGAGTATTTTCAGGATAAAGGCTGGCTGACCCTGGAAGGCAAGCGGATGACCGATGTGTACGAGGTGCTTCAGCCGAATTTTTCCATTCAAGCGCTGGCGAGCCAGTTATTTGACGAATGCCGACATCGGGAACGGATTGAGATTGAGCGGCTACAGGCCATGCTGGCGCTGTTTGAATCGGAAAGTTGCCTGACGCGGCGGCTGGCCGAGCACTTTGGTGATAGCACTTTTGATGCGCCACCCGACACCGAGCAGGGCCGCTGCGGGCACTGTTCGGTCTGCTATGGCCATCCCGTGCGACTGCCTGATGCGCCGCCGCTGCCCGCGCTAAGCGATGCTGATTTTGCGCGCTATGCCATGCCGCTGATCGAGCGCCACACGCAGCAATTTGGCCAGCCGCCCAATGCGCAGCGTCTGGCGCACTTTCTGTGTGGCCTCACCATGCCGGTTTTCACCCCACTCAAAGCGCGCAGCCTTGACGGCTTCGCGGTCTTTGAGCAGCGCGCCTACCCTGAAGTGAGGCAATGGGCTGAAAAGCATCTGGGCAATGTCGGCTCCTAAGCGTCATTCCCAGGCCGGAAAGGGGTCGGGCAATTGCTTCCACCCCTCCATGCCTTCCGCTAGCTCGGCCTCGCTAAGCAGGCAGTCATCCAGCGCTTCGCGGGCCATGCCGTGGTGGGCGATACCGCCTGCCTGGCTCCACTGTCCCGCATAGCGTGGGCGCGTGGCGAGCCAGAAGAAGCCCTTCGAGCGTAGCAGGCCGTCACCAAACCATTCTTGATTCAGCAGGTCATGAAACTTCTGCGGGTGGAAAGGGCGTCGGGCGTGGTAGGCAAAACTGCCAATGCCGTATTCCTCTGTTTCGGGGACGTGTTCGCCACGCATCTCTTTCAGCCAGCCAGGGGCCAGTTGGGCGCGCTCAAAGTTGAACTTACCGGTGTTCAGCACTTTATCCAGCGGCACGCCGCCCTGAGTAATCGGCACCAGCTCCGCATCGGGGTTCAGCGAGCGTAGAATGGCTTTCAAAGCGTCGAGCTCTTTGTCGCTGATCAGGTCGGTCTTGCTGATCAGTAGTACATCGCAAAACTCGATTTGGTCAACAAGCAGGTCGGCGACATTACGCTCGTCTTCCTCGCCCAGGCTTTCACCCGCTTCGGCGAGGCTTTGGGCTTCGCGGTACTGTTCAAGAAAGTTGACGCCGTCGACCACGGTGACCAGCGTATCCAGTCGCGCTACGTGGGAAAGGCTCTGGCCGCTTTCGTCTTCAAACGTGAAGGTTTCCGCGACGGGCAGCGGCTCGGAAATGCCGGTGGACTCGATCACCAGGCAATCAAACTTGCCCTCCCGAGCCAACTGGCTGACCTCTTCCAGCAAGTCTTCACGCAGGGTGCAGCAGATGCAGCCGTTGCTCATCTCTACCAGCCGTTCTTCACTGCGGTTGAGCGCCACGTCGCCATCCAGCGTCGACTCGCCAGGGCCGCCGCGCACCAGCGCGCCATCGATATTAACCTCGCTCATGTCGTTGACGATCACCGCAACGCGACGGCCTTCACGGTTGGCAAGAATATGATTGAGCACGGTGGTTTTACCGGCACCCAGAAAACCTGAGAGCACCGTCACGGGTAGGGGAGAAAACGCAGTCATTGCTAGGCCACCTCTAAACTATTTTATGTTATGTGATAATATAACAACAAAGAGGTGGCAAGAGAAAGATCTGTTTTGCTGGTGTCTTCATTAAGCTTTTCATGGACCGCAATCAGCGCTTATATTGCGTCGGGCAGTAGCCGCGAAGGACATCCGGCGAGCGCAGAGCGGTATGTTTTGTCGCCCGGCCGGTCACGCGCTTGCGCCATAGGCGAAACGAAGCCGGTTTAAGTTGGTGGCGCATCACCTCGATCACATCCGGCTCGGCAAGGCCATAGAGCGTTTCGATGGCTTCAAACGGCGTGCGGTCTTCCCAGGCCATTTCGATGATGCGTGACTGTTCGTCGTCGGGCAGGCGGCGAAAGCGTTTGACGGCAGCTTTGGGCATGACGATACCTTTTATAGTTAGTGCCCATCCAGAAACACGCCTTTTCAGCCAGTTCAGCGAATTTCCAGTAGTAGGCGTTGAGCTGAGCGCCTTCAAGAAGCACAAGGCGCTTCACTATTGACGGATTTGGCCATCATCTG
>JAIVHM010000199.1 GCA_020201095.1 Halomonas sp.
GGAAGACCAACAGGAGTCGATGCAGTTCCTGACCAGCGCGTTCCTGGTTGCTATCGGTTTAATGGCGCTGATTCTGGTGACCCAGTTTAATAGCTTTTATCAGGCGGGCCTGGTGCTTTCGGCAATTGTGTTCTCTACCGCAGGTGTGTTGATGGGGCTGCTGATCACCGGTCAGGCTTTCGGCATTGTCATGGTAGGAATGGGGGTCATTGCACTTGCAGGTATCGTGGTCAATAACAACATCGTATTGATCGACACTTACAACGAGCTACGCGGTTACGGCATGACGCCGGTCGAGGCCGCCCTAGAAGCAGGATGCTTGCGCTTGCGCCCGGTTCTGTTAACGGCGATTACCACGGTGCTTGGACTAATGCCGATGGTGCTGGGGATTAACGTGGACTTGTTTACTCCGGCGCTTGGCTTTAATGCCCCTTCCGCCCAGTGGTGGACGCAAATGTCGAGCGCCATTGCCGGAGGACTCACCTTCGCCACGGCATTAACACTGCTACTCACGCCCTGCATGTTGGTGATCGGGGGTAGACGGAGATAAGCGCCTACAAAAACCCGAGATCAAGCAGGCGCATTAGATGTTTCAGGGCTGTGCGCGGCGTGCAACCGGGCGATAAGCTGATCTTCAAGGGCAAAGCGCTCAGTTAATCCGCGCGCCAAGCGATCGATCCAGGCGGGCAGGCGGGCAATGTTTTGCTCACAACTGGCGGTAGACGCAAAGTCGGTGTCAAACGACAGCACCATTTCCGTTGACATCTCCAACCGCTCAAGCAGTTTGTCCGCGATATCGAGTGCGCTTTCGTCGTTAAAAGCGTGCGCTTCTTTAGCCAGCTGTGGATAGACTTCGAAATGACCCGCGCTGATATAGTCCATCAGCGATTCACTGAAATGATCAATGCGCGCCTTACTGACACTTTCGAGTTCTGCGTCACAGGCCTCTTTCAGCTCAATAAAGCTAATCAATAAATCGCGGCGCTGCTGCAGCCAACGATCAATCAGGCTGTGCACGCCACCCCAGCGCTCCTGGGCATTTTTACAATCTTCGAGCATGGGGCTCTCCTTGCTTTTCGCCGCCGTTAACAAGGCTAGACTCGCTTTTCCACTCTGCGCTGTCAATCCTCATCAGGATGGTTTCCTTCATACTATGATTAAGCCTACTGACTGAAAAGCATGGCACGTTGGCGCGCCAGTACAATCATACGCAGCGGTATGAGCAACAGCACAGCAAAGCCGATCAGTGTCCACGCCGGTAGCGATAGCCCCAACAGGGTGAAATCGATCTCAGCGCACTCTCCAGAGCCCGTCAGCACCATGGAAACCACTTCCTGCATGGGCATAATATCCATCATGTAATCCAGGCCGGGGCCGCAGGTAGGCACTTCATCAGCAGGTAACGACTGAAGCCAGACATGGCGACCCGCAATGAAGGCCCCTGTACCCGCGGTCAGTAACCCGAGAACACCGTATACCACCTTACCACCGCGACTCGCCGGGTTATGTATCGCGGCGACCAGCAACACCACACCGGTTGCGATCACTGCCACACGCTGAAACACGCATAACGCGCAAGGTTTAAACCCACCGATATGCTCGAGCCCCAGCGCAACCGCCATCATGAAAATACAAAAAACGACGCCCAACAGCGCCGCCGAACGGATGGACGGCGTTTTCATCATTTCTTCTCCGCTGTCAGTGGCGATAGCGCGCGCGATTCTCGTGCGTGGGCAAAATAGTCATGCAAAAAATCATCGAAGCTTACCTGATCATCGGCCTCGATATCGTGCTGTTGCTGGTGAGACGTATCCACCAGTTGATCCAGTAGCGCTTCACGACAGCGCTGCATCGGCGTGGCTTTCAGCTCACTGGCCTGCGCTTGGGCAAGCTTTAACAGCGTATCGCTGAGCGAGCCATTACCGGCTTGCAATTGCGCGAGCAGCTGCGCCGACGGCGTCAGCGAAGGGTCGTCAAGGCGGGGAGCCAGTGCCTCCAGGGCGTCTGCGTGGGGAGTGCCCTTTTCGACGGCATCCAATATTCGCGCCACTTCGGCCATTTCGGCAAACACCTGCTTGCCCCATGCTGCCACCGTGGTCGATTCGCCGTCACGCACCAGCATCAATGCCGGGTCACGCCCGCGCTCCACAACAAAACGACGATTGTCATCAAGCCGGTCGCACTCTTCGTCCGAGATCCATGGGCTCTCGCTCAGCAGACACCACATCAGGAAGGTATCGACAAAGCGCATTTGCGTTTCATCAATGCCCAGCGGATCAAAGGGATTGAGGTCTAAACAGCGAACTTCAATGTATTCAACACCGCGGGCTTCAAGCGCCTGGCTGGGCGTTTCGTTATGCTTGGCAACCCGCTTGGGTCGAATATCGCTGTAATACTCGTTTTCAATCTGCAGAATATTGGCATTGAGCTGCTGCCAGTCGTCGCCCACTTTAACGCCTATTTTTTGATAATTGGGCCAGGGCGATGAAATCGCATGCCGCAGGGTATTGACGTAATTGGAGAGCGAGTTGAAGCAAATTTTCAACTGCGACTGGACCTTGTTCTGATAGCCAAGATCCGACATTCGCAGCGTGGTCGCGTAAGGCGCATAGTAGGTATCGTCGCTCAACGATTGAAGCTTGTCCGGCACCTTGCCATCAGGCAGGAAACTTTTGTCCACGGCCGGCGAAGCGCCAAATAAATACAGCAACAGCCAGCTATGGCGTCGGAAATTCCGGATCATGCTGAAGTAACGGGTTGAGCGATAGTCGTTAAAGGGCACATTGGTCGCTTGTTCCAGCTCACGCAGCGCCTGCCACATATCGTCGGGCAGGGACATGTTGTAATGCACCCCGGCGATAGCCTGCATAATCCGTCCGTAGCGAACGTCAAGCCCCTTGCGATAAACGTACTTCATGGTACCGACATTTGAGTGACCGTAGTCGGCAATCGGCACGCTGTCATTACCCGACAGGCGCGATGGCATACTTCCCGGCCAGATCCACTCGTCCGCCAGATGCTGATAGGTAAAGGTGTGCAGGTCCGATAGAAACGCCAACGCCTCTCCAGGCTCTGAATACACCGGCGTGATGTACTCGATCAACGACTCGGAGTAGTCGGTGGTGATATGCGGATGGGTCAGTTTCGAGCCCAACGCATAAGGGTGTGAGGTTTGCGCAATGTGCCCCTGCGCATCGACCCGCAGGCCTTCTTTTTCGAGTCCGCGGCGCAGGCGACCGAGCCGCCCCAGCCGGGCGCTGGGGAGCAAAAGGTCAACCGTGGCCGTTAATGAAGATGGAACAGTGAGTGGTTCAGGCAAGGTGAACACTCCTTGTCAGTATGGCCCGTGCACGCACGCGCCTTTGTGGAATCAGATGGCATTGCCAGCGTCTACCCATCGAGAATAAACAGCAGGATATGGCGGCAGCCATGTTTTTTTCAAGGCGACGTTTTACAGGATGGTATTTTCATGACACACGACTATTTGTCCTGCCTGGCTTTAAGCAATGCCGCCCCCAGCGCGCCCACCGCGGCAGGCTTTTCGTCGGACGTTTTAGACTGGCGCTGGCTGCGCGAGGGTTTGCGCGGCTCATTATCCCTGGAGGAGCGAGTCGTTGCAGGGCGAGCGCCATCTGGCTCAAGTTCCGGCTCATCGTCCAAACGCATGGAAAGGCCTACCCGCTTACGGGGAATATCCACGCTCATGACTTTGACAGTGACGATATCGCCAGCTTTGACCACACTGCGCGGATCGTCGATAAAGCGGTGGGATAGCGCCGAAATATGCACCAGACCATCCTGATGAACGCCGATATCCACAAAGGGACCGAAATGGGTCACGTTGGTAACCGTGCCTTCCAGCACCATTCCCTGCGTCAGATCGTTGAGAGTTTCGACCCCCTCGCGGAACTCGGCAGCCTTGAATTCGGGCCGTGGGTCGCGGCCAGGTTTATCAAGCTCCGCAAGGATGTCGCTTACCGTAGGCACACCAAAGCGCTGGTCAGCAAAGTCGGCAGGATTTAATGACTTGAGCGTGGCGCTGTCGCCAATCAGCCCTTTGACATCCCGACCGCTTTGCTTCGCCATGCGCTCCACCACAACGTAGGCCTCTGGGTGAACGGCACTGGCATCCAGCGGGTTGTCGGCGTTGCTGATACGCAAGAAGCCAGCGCACTGCTCAAATGTCTTGGGGCCAAGACGGCTGACCTCAAGAAGCGCCTGGCGGCTTTTGAAGGCACCCTGGACATTGCGCTGGGCCACCACATTTTCGGCGATGGCGGCGCTTAACCCGGCCACACGCGACAGCAATGCGCTCGACGCGGTATTCAAGTCCACGCCTACCGCGTTCACACAGTCTTCAATGACGGCTTCCAGGCTACGCGACAGCTGCATTTGCGAGACATCGTGCTGGTACTGACCAACGCCAATCGACTTGGGCTCGATCTTGACCAGCTCGGCCAGCGGGTCCTGCAAGCGACGAGCAATCGACACTGCGCCGCGCACCGTCACGTCCAGGTCCGGGAGCTCTCTGGAAGCGTATTCCGAGGCGGAGTAAACCGAGGCCCCGGCCTCGCTGACCATGACCTTGCTGAGTCGATAATCAGGCGCGAGCGCCTTAAGCAACTCCCCTGCCAGCTTGTCGGTTTCGCGGCTGGCGGTGCCGTTACCCACGGCAATCAATTGAACGCCGTGCTGTTTGACCAGCTTCGCCAGCACGCCCAGCGCGTCATCCCAACGTTTCTGCGGCGCATGGGGGTAAATCGTTGCCTGGTCGACAAACTGACCGGTGGCATCGACGACGGCCACTTTGCAGCCGGTTCGCAGGCCCGGGTCAATCGCCAGGGTAACTTTCGGCCCCGCCGGCGCGGCCAGCAGCAAGTCTTTGAGATTGGCCGCAAAGACGTCAATCGCGGTTTGTTCCGCCGTCTCGCGCAGGCGGCCTAGCAGTTCGGTTTCCAAGGACGTATAGAGCTTGACGCGCCACGTCCAGCGCACGACTTCCACCAGCCACTTATCAGCCGCACGGCCCTTGTCGCTGATGCCAACGTGCTTGGCAATGGCTACCTGGGCCGGGTGAACAGGCGCTTCGTCTTCACCCGGCAGGCGAATGGCGAGGCTCAACACGCCCTCGTTACGGCCACGGAACATGGCAAGCGCGCGGTGCGATGGCACCTTGGCAAGCTTTTCGTCGTGCTCGAAATAATCGGAAAACTTAGCGCCCTCCTGCTGTTTACCTTCCAGAACGCGGGCGCTTAACTCCCCTTCCTGCCAGAGCCGCTCGCGAAGCTGGCCGATCAAGTCGGGGTCTTCGGCAAAGCGCTCCATCAGAATCTGCTTGGCACCATCGAGAGCTGCCTTCGCGTCTTCGATGGCCGGGATCTCGTCCTCTGCCGGGCGCAGATAACGGGCCGCCTCGCTTTCAGGATCGAGCGTTGGGTCACCCAGCAACGCATCCGCCAACGGCTCTAAACCGGCCTCACGGGCGATTTGCGCTTTGGTACGGCGCTTTTTCTTGAACGGCAGGTATAAATCTTCCAGACGCTGCTTGGTCTGAGCAGTATCAATCGCAACCTTTAACGTCGCGTCCAGCTTACCTTGCTCATCAATGGCGGCCAGAATCGCGATGCGACGCTCTTCCAACTCGCGCAGGTAGCGCAAGCGCTCATCCAATTGACGTAACTGGCTGTCGTCCAGCGCGCCGGTAACTTCCTTACGGTAACGGGCAATAAACGGCACGGTAGCGCCACCATCAATAAGCTCTACCGTGGCCGCCACTTGCTCGGGGCGAACGCTCAACTCGTCAGCTAAGCGGGCAATAATTCGCTGATTAACATCCATAAATGGCAACTAACTCATGCAGCACTTTTTAGTGCCCACAAGGTACCACAATCGCCCAGCCCCTGCCTCAGGCAGCCACAAAACGTAACGCCACGCCGTTGTTGCACCACCGGAGCCCGGTTGGGTCGGGGCCATCTTCAAACACATGACCTTGGTGGCCGCCGCAGCGGGCGCAGTGGTATTCAGTGCGCGGCCATACCATTTTGAAATCGAGCTGAGAAAGCAAATGGCCTTCAACATGCTCGAAAAAACTGGGCCAGCCAGTACCTGAGTCGAATTTCATAGCGCTGGTAAAAAGCAGCAGATCACAGCCTGCACAGCGGTACTCACCTTCGCGCCACTCATCATCCAGCGGGCTTGAAAAGGCAGGTTCAGTGCCATGCTCCCGCAGTACGTCAAAGGCTTTATCGGACAGCCGTTCACGCCATTCCGCTTCGCTGAGTTCAAGTGGCTCGATACCCGGCGCCGCTTCGAGATCGAGCCGTGGAAAACCAAACGATAGACCGGGTATTACCCCAGCCAGCCCCGTAAAACCGGCAAGGCCTAAAAAGTGACGACGTTTCATGAGTCTGCTCCCATAGCGACCAAAAGACGCGCGAATCGAGTAGGAAGGGGAGTCGCCTCCCCTGTCCTCTCACACCACCGGGCGTACGGTTCCGTACCACGGCGGTTCATGAACAACGGTTAAGCCATCTTACCGTATCCAGTACCGAGATCAGCC
>JAIVHM010000038.1 GCA_020201095.1 Halomonas sp.
ACCCGACGGCTAGCGGGCGGGTGTGCGTTGATTTAGTAGAAACGATCAACATCGAATCAATCGTTAACTGGGCAAGAGCGCTTTATTCTCCTGCCAAGCCTCGTTCAATCGCTGGGTGATCAGCTTGATCGTGCTGGTTTTCACACCGAGGTCTCTTGCCACAGCCGGGAAGGTGCCAATAACGTCCACGATCTCCTGAGCGTGCGGCTGAGCCTGTTTCCAGTTGGCAAAGCCTGAATGGGCGGCGAGCTGTTGGATGGCTTTTAGCGAGGGCTGCTTGCCAAAGCCCATATAGGCAGTGGCGTGTTCTGCAAAAGGGTGGGGGCTAAAGGTCACATCATAAAACGGTGCTGGTTTCCATTGGCCTGCATCATCCTGTAAAAACGCCCAGTTTTTACTGTGATCATCCTGATTGCAGGCAAACAGGTTAAACAGTGCGCGTCGGAATTGAAGCTGCCCTACCGCGGGTGATTGACACAGCTGACGGCTGGCTTTGATAAGGTCGGCGTAATCTAGGCTAGGGGTTCGGAAGTCGGCATCCAACAGCCCGCAAGCGCTGTGCATATGGAGGCGCCCCGCAGGGTTTGTCTGGCGGATCCAATCAAACCGTTTGATAGCAAGCCAGGCGCGCTCACCCTGCGGCGTAGGTATGCGTAGCAGCTGCCATTCGGGCGGCTCAAGGCGCGCTGTTTTAGCTAACTTTAAGTACGCCGCTTCGCAGAGCCCTTCTTCGTGACCCAGTGGCAAGTGTTGGGACGTGAACTTGACCAGCCAGGCGTCATCCTCTGGCTTGGCATAGGTTCGGCAAGCTTTCGTTTGGCCAGGCGGCATGAAAAGCTGTGCTTTCGGCCTTGCCCCACCGGAGCTGCCCGCTGCGACCAAAGCGCTGAGCACATCTTCCGTTTGCCCATCGAAAACAGCCTGTGCCTGGAGGCCGAGTGTCGCCAAGTCTTCGTTATCGTTCTGTGTCGGCGCTGTCTCTGATGCTGGCGCAAAGTTCAGTGCACCCATGCCGCGCTGGCCAACAAATGCCAGCCGATCCATCGCCGTCAGCTGCGAAGGCGCTATGCCATGCTGACGAAAGACGCGGTCTTGCAGCAGCAGACCCCAGCCATCGGGTAAGCAGTCGCCAAATACGCCGTGAAGCCCTTGATGTGGCGTTCTAGGGGCGCGTTGAAGCATGCGGTCGTGCTGTAGCGTAAAGGGCGATAGATTGCCATGCTGTTCCACATAGCCTTCCGCGTACTGAAAAAAGACCCCTTGGCGGTTTTGTGCCAACACGCCAGCCGCGACCTGTTCACCGGTTGATAGCGTGCGCGTCACGTTCAGCCGTTGCGTAGGCTTAAAGGTCATCTTTGAGCACCTCATCGATTGAGGAAGGTAGCTTTTCGTTGAATGCGTCGTCCTGGGTCAGCGCGTATAGCCGCGCCAAGTCATCCAGGCTTTGCCATAGCAACAGCAACTGGCGAAACGAGATTTGCCCGGTAAGCTCAAATTTTTTGATGGTGGGGGCGGGCACACTGCTGCGCTGCGCTAGTGCCGCACGGGATAGTTTGGCTTTTTCGCGTAAGCTACGCAGATGAGTCGCAAAGGCTTGCTGGACATCGGTATCGTCTAACAGCAGAAAACAGTGCATAAGCTATTATTCCTAAGCTGGATATTATTGTGCCCATTTTAGCTGATTTAAGCTTATTTTGGATGCTATTGTATCTTTTTTTGGCCCTCGGTCACTCGTCATCCAGTTCAATTCGAGACGCACTGCGTCGCGAATTGGAAAGCTCTGGTAAAACTGGCGCATATTGCGCAAGTTGGTGACATCAAAGTCCTTCCCCAGCCGCTCGGCCAGCTTGGCGATGGATAGAAAGCGGGCTTAGGCATTGCGGCTGATGAGGAAGCTATCCTCGCGTTGAATGGGGTTGGCGTGTTGCCCATCACGGCCCAGGCCAACGACACAACCTGGCAGGCCTTGCAGGAAGGCGGCCTGGTGATTTTGATGCGCCATTCGCTGGCGCCGGGTATCGGCGATCCGCCTGAATTTGAGCGGGGTCGCTGCAGGACGCAGCGCAATCTTTCAGAGCAGGGGCGTGCTCAGGCGGCGGCCATGGGGCAAACACTGCGCGAGCAAGAGGTAACCATTGACGCGGTGTACGCGTCCCATTGGTGTCGCGCCTTGGAGACGGCCGAGCTAATGGATGTTGGCGAGGTCGAAGCGGCGCCGTGGCTGGATTCCTTCTTTCAGGAACGTGGCGAACAGTCAGCGCGTACCCAAACGGCCCGCGAGCGTATTCTTGACTGGCAAGGACCCGGCAATCTTTTATTCGTGACCCATCAGGTCAACATTACCGCCTTGACCCGCAGCGGCGTTGGCTCCGGAGAAATGATCGTAGTGCGCCCGGCGGGCAATGAGCTGCAGGTAGTGGGGCGATTAAGCGATTAGCAAGTGTCCAGGGCGCTTCAGCACGGCTACCCAACGATTTCCTGCAATGAACCTGGGGAAATTATTCGCTCCTCATCTTTCGGCTAAGGTCTTACGCTGGAAGATATTTTAAAGGAGCGCGTTATGTCGTCAGCTACTGCTCAATCCTTTCGTCGCGTCATTGCCCAGCACCCGGCCAAGCGCGATGATATCGGTGATTTGGTGACCCGGCGGCCGCTGCCGGGGCCGCAGCTTGAACAGCTCGATCCCTTCCTGTTTCTCAACCATCACGGTCCGCAGACCTATCCGGCCAATAACGGTGGGCTGCCGTTCGGCCCACACCCGCACCGCGGCTTTGAAACGGTGACGTTTATTCTCGAAGGCTCGCTTGCCCATGCCGACAGCACCCAGCACCAGAGCGTGATTCACGCCGGTGGCGTGCAGTGGATGACCGCGGGCAGCGGCATTGTGCATGCGGAAATTTCGCCGCCCGAGTTTCTGCGCGAAGGTGGCCCGCTGGAGATTCTGCAGCTATGGGTCAATCTTCCAGCGCGCTTGAAGATGAGCGAGCCGCGCTACGTGGGGTTGCAGCAGGAATCGATACCCGCCATGGCGCTGCCAGGTGGCGGTGAGCTGAACCTGATCGCCGGTGAGTGGGAAGGCAACGTTGGTCCAATCGAGACGCTGACCGGGGTGTTTATGTCGACGCTGCGGTTGCCAGCCGGCGCGAACGTGGCGTTGCCCGTTGCCCCTGGGCGGCAGGTGTTTCTCTACGTGGTAGGGGGAGACGTTGAGGTGGGTGGCGAACCCGTTCAGCCTCACCATTTGATCGAAGTAGACCGCGGTGGCGATGGCCTCGAGATCGAAGCCAGCAGCGATGCGCGACTGTTATTTGGCCACGGCGATGTGATCGACGAACCCGTCTACTCCCACGGCCCCTTTGTGATGAACACCCGCGAAGAGATTGTCCAGGCGGTTGAGGACTATCAAAGCGGTCGTTTCGGCGGGCTCGATGTATAAGTTAGTGCGTTAGCAGCACCGGTTGCGTTTGGCGCTCCAATCTTCTGCCGGTGGGCGCAGGCCATGGTTGCCGCGATAGTGGGAGGGTGTCGGTGGCGACCAGCCCTCCAGAACGGCGTCGTCGAGGGAATAGATCTCGATGCCGATGGGGTGGCAGGTGGCCAGCAGGTCGTCGTCGGTGGCGTCAGAGCCCCACAAATCAACCGATAGATCCCCGCCTGGGCAGCAGGAGAGCGCGCAGAGCAAGTCAATCTCGGCAAACAGCTCCAGGTAGTCGCCTTCGCGTGCCGGGCACGCCTTCATGAAGTACTGGTCCTGTTCATTGAGGCCGGTGCATTGAAAGACGTTGAGCACATCGTGAACATCAAACTCGGTGAGCCCAAAAGGGGCCACGGCACGGGTCAAGTTGGAGTGACAGTGAAAGTCAAAATCGTCACCGGTCAGCAAATGGTTCACGTAGGGGTCGCAGCGCGTGCCCAGTAGATCGTGGACCCGACCGCCATCCTCATCGACACCGTAATCTTCCAGGGTGTCGGCGGTGATGGTCGCCATCGGTCGAAGGTACGGCAGGGTCGACCATAAGCGGTCGTGAACGCTGACGTGGGCGCGCTGCAGTTGGCGGGTGCGCGAAGCCCAGAAGCGCTCCCTCGGGTTGTGCAGGGACCACAAATTGAAATCGCCTACCTGGGGGCCTTGGCGAGTACAGATGCGCATTACGTGGCCAGCGGGTACTTTCCAGGCGCGTGCGTCGCGAATCGGCACTTCTATCGTTTCTACAAGTCTGCGCTGGCCTGTGGCGTTGGCAATTCGGTTGTAGAAAGTACGGTCGACGAAAAGCGGCGAGCCGGGTTTGGCGCGGTAGGCAGGGGCGAGATTGGCCATGGTGGATTACTCCTTAAAAAAGCGGTCTTGAGTCGACGACGTGCCCTGATAAGGCATTCGTTACAAGGGTTCACCGCGATAGTAGTGCCACAAAAACAGCGACCCCACCGTGCGCCAGGGCGACCAGTGCGCCACCAACTGACGCGCCTGCTTGGGCGTGGGTTTGTCGTCCATGCCTTTCAAGCGGCCGAGCGCCACCCGCAGGGCAAGATCATCAGCGGGAAAAATATCCGGGCGCTTCAGCGAGAACATCAGGTAAATCTCGGCACTCCAGCGACCAAAGCCGCGTAGCTGGGTAATCGCGGCAATCGCTTCGTCGTCGCTTAACTGCTCAAGCCCATCGGCGTTAAAGGTGCCCGCCAGCTCCGCTTCTGCCAGCCCCTTGGCGTACTCGATCTTGCGCCAGGAGAGCCCGGCATCGCGCAGCGCCTGGCCTTCGATGTCGATCACCGCTTGGGCGTGGAGTTCGGGCAGCAGCGTGTTCACACGGCCCATGATGGCGCGGGCGGCCTCTGTGGAAAGTTGCTGGCTGACGATGGTACTGAAAAACGTCGCAAACCCCTGATCGCGCTGGCGTGGCTCAGGCGCGCCTACCAAGGGGTAAGCGCGGGCGATATCCGGGTCGGCTTCAGCGAGTGCCGCCATGCCCAGCTCGATCGTTTTAAAAGATGAGTCTTCTGTTGTCATGATCGCCTCTCGGTAAAAATGAGTATTTAATTGCTCATAAATTGAGTTTCTATGTTTTATTGAGCATTAAAGTGCGCATTAATGGGTCTTGAACTACACTATTGAACATTAAATTGCTCAATAAAGGTGACCCATGTCGCTGACAGTGCAAGCCTTTCATCATGGCCAGTGGCACGATGCCGCCGAGTTAGAGATTAAGCACCCTGAAAAGGGTCGCAAGGGGCCCGCCCGTTTGGGTTATATCACCGATTATGCCCTTGAATGGCTAGATCGCGATGACGAACATGCTTGCAGCCTACGTTTGCCGATTGAGCTAATGAATACCCATCAATCGCCACACTGGTTCGCCTTTTTAGACGATATCATGCCTTCGGGATCGAGCCGGCGTTACTGGGTCACTCAGTTGGGAATCTCGGCGCTTAGCGAGGCGGAGCAAGATTACGCCCTGTTGGCCAAGGGAACGATTGCCCCAGTTGGCAATTTACGTATTAAACAGGCCCTTCCCGAGCGCCCTGCAGGGAGTACGCTCGAGCAGCAGCGCTTTGCCTTGCGTGATGTCGTGGATCGCGACAGTGATTTTCTTGCCTACGCGCAGCAGATGGGAGCCGCCGGGGGTGGTGCGACCGGCGCTGGCGGCGAAGCACCCAAGCTATTGCTGCGCTGTACGCCAGATGACCAGGTCTGGATCGATACCTATCAGGATGATCCGCGCAATCAAGACCTCCATTATCTGGTGAAATTTCCGCGTGGTCAGCGCACCGAGCTTGATAACGACATACTGCGCGCTGAGTACCATTTCTATCATGAGCTAGCGTCGCTGGGCATAACGACCATCGATACCCAGGCGATGCGGTTGTTCGAAGGCGAGCGTTATCCATCGCTTTGGCTGCCCCGCTTTGATGTTGATTTCAATGCTGGCGAGCGTACGTTGTTCGGACTGGAGTCGGTTTATTCGGTGATGGGTCGAGAGCCGGGAAGTTTCCTAAACTATTTTGCCGTCATAGAGGCCCTGGTCGATCAGTTGCGTCAGCAATATCGCGTTCGCGAAGCGGGAGGTCATATTGACGTGGCAGGGTTTGTGAGCGAGTGGGTTAAACGTGATTTGCTGAATGTTGCGTTTGCCAACAGTGACAACCATGGGCGCAATACGGCGCTGCTGAAAACCCCCAAGGGAATCTGGCTGGCGCCGGTGTATGATTTTGCGCCCATGAAAGCTGACCCAGAAGGCATCATTCGTACCACTACTTGGGGGTCGCCGTTTGAAGAGGGGCGCGAGTTTAACTGGGTTGCCATTGCTGAGAACCTAGATGCCTATATGCCACCTGAGCAGCTGATGGCAGAGCTAAAAGCGTTGGGTAATCAGTTAGTCGGACTAAAAGAGCGGCTTGCTGCACGGGGAGTGCCAAAAACGGTGTTAGCGTCGAAAGCGGTGGGGTTTGATTATTTGGACGATAAGTTGCAGCGCTGGGGACTGATATGAAGCGTAAAGAACTTTCTAGCGTTGAGCGTGAGGCACTGCTCGTTAAGTTACTGACCCAGCTATTGCGCGAGGAGATAACGTCAGGAAAGGTGTTGCGTCAACTACGACGCGACGTGCTGGGGATGTCACAGACGCAGTATGCCGAGTTGGTGGGCATCAGTCGTCGCTCCTTGTCCGATTTAGAAGCCGATAAAGCGAGCCCTACCCAAGCGCTGCTCAACCAGGTATTTCGCCCGATAGGTCTGCAAACGGGCTTAGTACCGCGTAACCGCGAACTGCGTGAGCGCATACTGTCAGTAGAAGACCCAAGTGCTTGAACGCGAAATACCTCATCGTAAGCGTTGCCTGTACAGGCCAGCCCTTGAGTTCGCCCGCTAACTTTTTTAGCGCCATATATTTATACTTTCGTCTAATCCTGCGATCATCTAGCGCTAATCGAGATACCCACAGGACGGTATCCCAAGGAGACAAGCATGCAGGATTCGATAACGCCATCGTCTCGTGGGCTGGCGCGTAACCCGCGCCTGGCTGAATTTGTATTGGCGCTGGGTGGCTTTGGTATCGGCACCAGCGAGTTCGTCATTATGGGGCTGATGAACCGCATCGCGGGGGATCTGGCGGTCACCGTGCCCCAGGTGGGCTATGCGATCAGCAGCTACGCCCTGGGCGTGGTGGTCGGTGCGCCGCTGATTTCTGCCCTGGCAGCGCGGGTCCCCAAGCGAGCGCTGCTGATCGCGCTGATGCTGGTGTTTGCCGTGGGCAATATTGCCAGTGCCATGGCGCCGGGCTTCTGGTCGTTTGTCGGCCTGCGCTTTATTGCTGGCTTGCCCCACGGCGCCTACTTTGGCATTGCCGCCCTAGTGGCGGCCGGGGCGGTGCCCGTCGACCAGCGGGCACGGGCGATTGCCCGGGTAATGATGGGCTTAACCGTGGCGATTTTGATTGGCGCGCCGCTGGGCACCTGGGCAGGCAGTTTTTTCGGCTGGCAGATTGCCTTTGCCGCGGTGGGCGGTATTGCGCTGCTGACGGCGCTGTTAATCCGGTTTTACGTACCGGTACAGCCTGTTGATGCCTTCGCAAGCCCGCTGCGTGAGCTGTCGGCGCTGATCAAACAGCGCGTGCTGGTGACCTTGGCCATCGCCTGCATTGGCTGCGGCGGCATGTTCGCCATCTTTAGTTACGTGATGCCGACGCTGACCCAGCAGGCGGGCATGAGCGAAGCGCTGGGGCCCTTGGTGCTGGTGATCTTCGGCTTGGGCTCGATTGCCGGGAATTTGATCGGTGGGCGCATGGCGGATAAAAACCTGATGCGCGCGATTCCGGCTATTTTGCTGTGGTGCGCGGTGATCCAGGGGCTATTTTACTTCGCGGCGAATAATGTCTGGACGGGGCTTTTGTTCGTTGGTTTGGTCGGCACCAGCATGGCGCTGGCGCCTTCGCTGCAAACCCGCTTAATGGATGTTGCCGAGGATGCTCAAACCATGGCGGCGTCGCTCAATCACGCGGCCTTTAACGGCGCCAATGCGCTGGGGGCCTGGCTTGCCGGGCTTGCGATTAGCGCGGGTTTCAGCTGGTCAAGCACTGGCCTGGTGGGAACCGGGCTGGCGCTGTGCGGGCTCGTGCTGTTTGCGGCCGGGCTATGGCTTGAGAAACGCGCTTAGAAACTCGCCCGCAGGCCCATCGTTGCCCCAGTCATCAAGCAGGGTAATGCGCTCACCGTTGGCGAGGCGAAAGCCGGTCACGTCAAGCGCCTCGGCGGTGGCGTGTTCACTGCGCCGTCCGCTCTCGCGTCCATACACATTGCGGCAGGCAAAGCTTCCCACATGGTCGACCTGGCGTACCCGAGTGTCGAGAATGTCCTCGGCGCTGGGTTGCAGCGCGTGGCGCTCAAACATTACCCAGGCCAAGGCCAGCGGGCAACTGGCCACGAATGATCGGTTGAACGCGACACCGCTGGCTTCAAGGCGCACCACGTTCTCAAGCGGGCAGCTTTCGACGGGGGTGTAGTCGGCCAGAGGGGAATAGCGCAGCGCATCATCCGGCACGCTGTCCAGCGCTGCCAGGCAACCGTCACGGTCATTTTCCAGACGGCGAAGCTTTAGTGACGTGATCGGTGTAATAGGGTCGTCGACATATAGTGGTGCCCACGGTGACCAATGGCGGGGAATCTCGATCACACCCTTTTGCAGGGCAACGCCTAACGCGACCAACGCCAGTATCAACCAGGTACTTCGCATCGTGACCTCCCTGTTCTGCGAAACGCTACAGTCGTCGCGACGGGTGTGCGATACTGCGTCCCTTTTCTACACTGCTTTAACTGCACGAGTTTACCTCGCCAACAAGGGAAGCGCGTATGTCCCAAGGTACACTGTTTATCGTTTCTGCCCCATCGGGGGCGGGTAAAACCAGCCTGGTACGCGAGCTGATCGAAAGCCTCGATGGCATTCAGGTGTCGGTATCGCACACCACCCGGGCCAAGCGCGAAGGTGAGGTCGATGGTGTCAATTACCACTTCACCGATGCGGCGACCTTTGAGGCGATGATTGCGCGGGGCGCGTTTTTTGAGTACGCCAAGGTTTTCGATAATTATTACGGTACGTCACGCCAAGCGGCTCAAACGGTACTGGATGCTGGCCAGGACGTGATTCTCGAGATCGACTGGCAGGGCGCGCGCCAGGTACGCGAACAAATGCCCGAGGCGGTGTCGATTTTCATCCTGCCGCCGTCGCGCAGCGAGCTTGAGCGCCGCCTGTCAAGCCGAGGTACCGATGAGCATGCCATCATCGCGCGACGCATGCGTGATGCGATCAGCGAAATGTCGCACTATGACGAATACGACTACTTGGTGGTCAACGATGACTTCACTACCGCCCTGCAGGAATTGCAATCGCTGGTCATTAGCCGTCGCCTGGCGCGCCCGTTAATGAGCGAGCGCCACGCGCCCTTACTGGCAACGCTCTTGTCACAGGCGCCCGGCGTCGAGTAATCTACACGGTTCTACTACCCTCTTTAGCTGGATCGGCCCGTTTGATCTCTTTCGGACGCGATCCAGCCTCGTTATTACAGGAAGGCACCCATGGCTCGCGTCACCGTTGAAGACTGTCTTGATCACGTCGAAAATCGTTTCAAGCTCGTGATGATTTCCACCCAGCGTGCCCGTCAGCTGGCGCGGGGCACCCGTGACTCACAGCTACCCTGGGAAAACGACAAGCCCACGGTGATGGCGCTGCGTGAAATCGCAGCGGGTCTGGTCGATCACACGGTACTGGACGAACCGGTTGAAGCACCCGTTCGCGCTCGTCCAGCAATGGCTCCCAGCGCACAAATCGACGAATAGGGTTTTTTGAGCGATTAGAGGCGCGGTGAATGTTTACCATTGATGACCTGGCCGACCGACTCGGCGGCTACCTACCCCCCGACGAGATCCGACAGGTCAAACGCGCCTTTTATTACGCTGAACAGGCCCACGATGGCCAGCGGCGTCGCTCTGGTGAACCTTACGTTACCCATCCGCTGGCGGTGGCCAACATCCTGGCGAACATGCACATGGACCATCAAAGCCTGATGGCGGCCATGCTGCACGATGTGATTGAAGATACCGGGGTGTCGAAACAAGCGCTCAGCGCCCAGTTCGGCGAGCCTGTGGCGGTACTGGTGGATGGCGTCTCCAAGCCGTATCAAGCGCGCTGTCTCCAACGCGCGTGGGCATCGGCGCAGTGCGATGCGGGAAGTCCAGGCCACGCTGCAAAAAAGCGTCGACGACGAAGGCCTGAACGGGACAGTTGTGGGTCGACAAAAGCATCTGCTGTCGATCTATCGCAAGATGCGCGACCAGCGCAAACCCTTTGTCGAAATCATGGATGTGTTCGGTTTTCGCATCATCACCGACGATGTGGCCAGCTGTTATCGCATTTTGGGCGTCGTGCATAATCTGTATAAGCCGGTGCCGGGTAGGTTCAAAGACTACATTGCGATTCCCAAGGCCAACGGTTACCAGAGCCTACACACCACCCTGTTTGGCGCCCGGGGTATGCCGATTGAGGTACAGATTCGCACCCGTGAAATGGAAGCCATGGCCAATAACGGCATTGCCGCGCATTGGCTGTATAAAGCCGGACAAACCTCGCACCCGATAGCTGAAGGCAGCCACGCCCGCGCCCGTGCCTGGGTGAAAGGGCTTCTGGAGATGCAGCGCCACGCCGGGGACTCACTGGAATTTATCGAGCACGTCAAAAACGACCTGTTTCCCGACGATATCTACGTGTTCACCCCGAAGGGCGATATTATGGAGCTGCCTCAGGGCGCTACCGTGATCGACTTCGCCTATACGGTGCACACCGATATCGGCAACCACTGTATCGCCTGTCGTATTGATCGCCACCTAGCGCCACTTTCCACGCGCCTGGAGAGTGGCCAGACGCTGGAAATTATCACCGCCCCGGGGGCGCGTCCCAACCTGGCGTGGCTGAACTTCGTCACCACGGCCAAGGCGCGCTCGGCCATTCGCCATGCCCTTAAGTATCAGCAGCATACCGAGGCGGTGATACTCGGACGCCGGTTGTTGAACAAGTCGCTGGCGACTTTTAATACCAGTCTTGAAGAGCTGGAACCGACGGTACTAAGCCGTGCGTTCGATCAACTCGACGTGTCATCAGAAGAGGCGCTGCTAGAGTCGTTGGGCCTTGGCAACCGCGTTGCCCACGTAGTGGCGCGACGCCTGGTGGATGTGGCGGATGGCCATCCCAGCGAGCTGATCAATGAGGGTACCAGCCAAAAAGCGGTGGTGATAAGCGGAAGCGAAGGCATGGTGATTAACTTTGCCCGCTGCTGCCACCCGCTACCGGGTGACGGTATCATTGGCCACCTTTCGATGGGTAAGGGGCTCGTGGTACACCGGTCTGAATGTAAAAACCTGGCGGACAGAGACGACCCGGATAAAGTCTTTGCCCTGGAATGGTCAGAGACTATCGACGAAGACTTCCCGGTTGTCCTACGCATTGAAATCGAAAGTCGCCGAGGCCTCGTGGCTCAACTCGCCGGGCTGGTCACTGATGCGGATGCCAACATCGAGCGCATCGGGATTGAAGAGCGCGATGCGCGTCTCGCGACGGTGAACCTCACGATTTCGGTAAAAGGTCGCGTTCATCTTGCCCGCATTATGAAGCGTATTCGCAACCTGCCTAACGTCAGCAAAATAACCCGCATGGCAAATTAAGTATCCGTTATGGCGACTTGCTGGCCTATGGCTGGCAGCGTTAGCGATGGCGAAATCGACATAATCAACGTTGAGTGCATCAAGGAGCATGACATCCAATGAGCAACAAAGCTGTTATTAACACTGAAAAAGCCCCCGCTGCTATCGGTCCCTACTCTCAGGCGGTTAAAGCAGGCAATACTGTGTACTTGTCGGGCCAGATTCCGTTGGACCCAGCCACCATGGAAATCGTCTCGGACGATTTCGAAATGCAGGCACGTCAAGTATTTACCAACCTTCAGGCGGTCTGCGAAGAAGCTGCCGGGACGCTTGGCGATATCGTCAAACTGAACCTGTACCTGGTTGAGCTGGATAACTTTGCGATCGTCAACAAGGTGATGGAAGAGTTTTTCGATATGCCGTTCCCGGCCCGCGCGGCGGTGGGTGTAAAAGCCTTGCCGAAAGGAAGTCAGGTGGAAGCCGAAGCCGTTATGGTGATTGGCGATTAAGGTAGGCAACGAACTGCCATGAGCAAGCGGGCGGCTCATGGCAGTTTGGTGAGCACGTGATGGGCGGCTAAGCTTTTTGCACGCGCCAGAAACCGCCTTCTTTCAGAACCTGAGCGTAGCCCTCGCGAAACGTTGGGTAGCGGAACTGATAGCCGGTTTCGAGGAGTCGCCGGTTATCGCAACGCTTGCTGGTGCGACGACGCAGCGGCGACTGCATCGTGTCGGTGGACGTGACGTTGAGCTGCTGGGCAATCCAGTCCATCACGTTATGCATCGTGACCGGTTCGCAATCGCTGCCCAGGTAGAGATCCGCCAGCGGCGTGCCATCTTCCTGGCAGCGAATCAGATAAGCCAGAATACCGGTACAGTCGTCGCGGTGAATGCGGTTGGAGTAAATAACCGGGGTGACCGCGGCGATTCGACCTTCGGCGACCTGATGGATGAGCCGGTCGCGACCAGGGCCGTAGATGCCTGAAAAACGCACCACGGTGCCGGGTAGCGGGTGGTTGATCAGCGCCTGCTCGGCTTCGCACATCAGCGTGCCGGAGAAGCTTGTCGGTTCGGTGGGGCTTTCCTCGTTAACCACCTCGCCTTCCTGCTGGCCGTAGACGCTGGTTGACGACACGAAGAACACCCGGCGCGGTGGCGTGGCGTGTTGCTCCATGACGCTCAGCACCCGCTTCAAGCCCTCGGGGTATGCACTCTGGTAGGCACTTTCTTCAAAGTGGTCGGCGCTCACCGTGTAAATGACGTAATCTGCCTCGGGGAGTGCGCTTTTGTCGGCGCCTTCAAGCGCATTGAGATCCAGCGCCAAGGGCTCAATGCCGGTATCCTGCAAGGCTTCGATATGGCGACGCACGCCAATCACGCGGTGTCCTTCGCTGAGCAGTTCGCGACCGAGCGTTATGCCAATATCGCCACAGCCAATAATCAGTATGGTTAGCGTCACTTGCTCACTCCTGTTGATAAATAATCCCTATTAGATACAAAGTCCCTGATCTACAATTCCTTATAGAAGCAATCGTAGAGACGACATCGTCAGCAGGGCTTGTCTGTCCTTTTCCTACCCGCTAACTGTCGCGATCGCTAGTCACAAGCTGCTACGAGAGGATGCCACTGGCACCACTATGACTTTAACAGAACTTCGCTACATCGTAACCCTTGCCCAAGAACGCCACTTTGGCCGTGCCGCCGAGCGTTGCCATGTTTCCCAGCCCACCTTGTCGGTGGCCGTCAAAAAGCTCGAGGATGAGCTGGAAACGCCGTTGTTCGAGCGCTCCAAGGCGACGGTCCAGGTAACGCCGTTAGGTGAAAAGATCATCGCTCAGGCACAGCGTGTGCTAGAGCAGAGTAGCCTTATCTTTGACATGGCCAGCGCCGGTAAAGACCAGCTCGCCAATCCACTGCGCATCGGGGCCATTTACACCATCGGCCCCTATCTGTTTCCGCACCTGGTGCCTGAGCTTGCCAAGGCCGCACCGCAAATGCCCCTGTATATTGAAGAAGGTTTGACTGGTGCGCTGCGTGCCAAGCTGCGCAGCGGTGAGCTGGATGTCATTATCGTGGCGCTGCCGTTCACCGAAACCGACGTGGTGACCAAGCCGATTTACGATGAAACCTTTGAAGTACTGCTGCCCGCCAAGCATCGCTGGGAATCGCGGGAGGCGATCCATAAAGAAGAGCTATTAGAGGAGCACTTGCTGCTGCTGGGGGAAGGCCACTGCTTCCGCGACCAGCTGTTGGAAGCCTGCCCCGCGATCACGCAAAAGCTCAATAATCCCAACAATACGCTGATTGCCGAAGGCGGATCGCTGGAGACAATCCGGCATATGGTGGCCTCCAAGCTGGGCATCACCGTGCTGCCTCAGTCGGCGTTGGGCACCGACCAGTATGAAAATGCCATGTTGGTCAGCCGCCCCTTTGTCGGCCCCGCGCCCTCGCGAACGGTCGCGATTGCCTGGCGGGCCAGCTTTCCTCGCCCCAAAGCCATTGATGCGTTAATCAACGCCATCAACCATTGTCGTCAGCCAGCCCAGGCGTCGACGGTTGCCTCATGACGGCGCTTTCAGCACCGGTCACCGCCCTTAAAGGCGTGGGTGAAGCGCTGGCGCTGAAGCTTGGCCGCTTGGGGATCGAGCAGGTCAGCGACCTGCTGTTTCATTTGCCGTTGCGCTACCAGGACCGCACCCGGCTGACGCCTATCGGCGAGCTACGCGCGGGCAGCGAGGCGGTCATCGAGGGCGAGGTCACCGCCTGTGACGTGGTCAAAGGGCGCAGGCGCAGTTTGCTGGTGCGGCTGCGCGATAACAGCGGCATTTTAAGCCTGCGCTTTTTTCATTTCTCCCCCGCCCAGCAGCAACAGTTGAGGCCAGGGGCCACCGTGCGTGCCTTTGGTGAAGCGCGCGCCGGGGCCACGGGGCTGGAAATCTATCACCCCGAGTATCGGCTGAGCGGCGGCAGCGAAACGCCGGTCGATGAGTACTTTACGCCGATTTACCCCACCACCGAAGGGCTGCACCAAACGCGCCTGCGCGCTTTGACCCAACAGGCGTTGGGGCTGCTGGAAAATCAGCCCGAGGCGCTGCCCGACGTGATTCCCGAGGCGCTGCGCCAGCGCTTTCAACTCCCTGGGTTGCACGCCAGCCTGAAGCT
>JAIVHM010000004.1 GCA_020201095.1 Halomonas sp.
GCGCGCGTCACGTGATCGTGATCGGGTTTCGTAACAGCTACCCCTTAGCGCTGCATTTTCGCCAGCAGTTGATTCAGGCGCGTTCCCAGGTGCGCGTGGTCCCCCAGCCCAACCAATCGTTGGCCGAAGAGATCGTCGATCTTAACGAGCAGGATGTGGTGGTGCTGTTTGGCTTTCGCCGACGCCCGGCAGCGTTTGCTTCGCTGGTGAATGCCCTTGAGTACTCGCCTGCCAAAGTGGCGCTGATTGCTGACCCCACCGCGATAAATTTCGCCTCCCAGGTCAACTGGCTGATGGAGGCGCCGCTGGAAAGTCTTTCGGCGTTTGATAGTTACGCCACAGCCAATAGCCTGATCTGCCTGCTCGCCAACGGTGTTCTGCATCGACGCCTTGGTGAAGGTCGAGAGCGGATCAGTGCGATCAGCGATATTTACGCCGACCTGAGTGAGCTGGAATCACCCATCATGAGTGTTGATTGGAACGCCCAGTAGACTTCCATCCTGTTGTAGTGCATCTCGTCCTTTTGTTGGGTTAAAACTGCACCAACACCACGCATACGCCCTTTCTTTCTGGCGCGGCGACCGCTGCATAATAGCCAGTGGTCTCAATAAAGCGCTGTTATAAATGCTATTAGCGACTTCTGGCATCGCCATTGCTGTTATGTGAGTGGGTGAAACGAAAGTTTCTTGTATCTACTTTATGCAACAAAACTTTCATTAGCCTTACATGAATTGCCGCTTCGGCTTAATACATACAAAGAATTGCTTAATAAAGCGCATCCCTGCCAGGAGAGTCCTATGAAATTGTTATCGCAGCGTCTTAACCACGCGTTTAATGGCCGCTTAAAGCGACTGCAGACCGGTATCTTAGCAACGGGCTTGAGTGCCGCTGTTGCTCTAGGGGCTGTCGCGACAAGCCCGGACGTTCAGGCGGATGCCCTCGAGGAAATCGAGTCCCGGGGCACCGTTCGTATTGCCGTGCCGCAGGATTTTCCGCCGTTTGGCTCGGTGGGTACCGATATGGAGCCACGCGGCTACGATATTGATATGGCCAACTATCTCGCTGAGGAGATGGGCGTTGAGCTGGAACTGGTTACCGTGACTAGCGCCAACCGGATTCCATATTTAGAGACCGAGCAGGCGGATCTGGTGATTTCCAGCCTGGGTAAGAACCCTGAGCGGGAAGCGGCGATTGATTTTTCTGATGCCTACGCGCCGTTCTTTTTGGGTGTGTTCAGCGCTGATGAAGATGAAAGCGTTGAAGGACCGGAGGGCTTGGCTGACAAAACCATTGGGGTCACCCGTGGTGCCGTAGAAGATATGGAGCTTTCTGAGATTGCCCCGGACTCCACCACGGTGCAGCGCTTTGAAGATAACGCCACTACAATCTCTGCGTTTCTTTCCGGCCAGGTCGACTATGTGGCGACAGGTAATGTTGTGGCTGCCGAGATCGCCGAGCGTAATAGCGACCGTGCGCCCTCCTTGGTATATCAGCTGAAAGACTCACCCTGCTACGTCGGCATGAACAAGAACGAGCCCGCGCTGATGGAAGAGGTCAACCGTCTCATTGCCCAGGGGCTGGAAGATGGCACCTTGAACGAGATGTCTCAGCGCTGGTTCAGTGCCGACCTGCCTGAAAACTTCGGTAGCTGAGGTTCATCATGGGGCCAACACTCGATTTTCTTACCCTGTTGCCCTACGTCAGTCAGCTGCTGAAAGGTCTTACCACCACGGTCATTTTGACCGTGGTGACTACCTTGACGGGGCTTGCGCTGGCGGTGGCCGTGGCCTACATGCGCGCGAATGCGCGGCCATGGGTGCGTTGGGGGCTCGGCGGCTACGTCGAATTGACCCGTAATACGCCTTTTATCGTGCAACTATTTTTTATCTTCTTTGGGCTACCGGGGCTTGGCATCAAAATCGATGCCATTACCGCGGCCTTTATTGCCATGACGCTTAATCTGGCCGCCTACAGCGCCGAGATTTTACGCGCCGGTATTAGCGCCACGGCAAAAGGCCAGTTGGAAGCCGGGCGGGCGCTGGGCATGACCACGCTGCAAAGCTATCGACATGTGGTGCTGGTGCCTGCTTTTGCGCGCGTTTACCCCGCGCTCATCAGTCAGTCGATTATCGTCATGCTGGGGTCGGCGGTGGTATCACAGATTTCGGTGTTTGATTTGACCTACGCCGCGAATTTTATCCAGTCACGCAACTTCCGCAGTTTTGAAGTCTACCTGCTGATCACGCTGATCTATCTGCTTCTCGCCTTTGGTATGCGGCGCAGCTTTATGCTGGTGGGCAAGCGCGTATTCGCCTATCAGCAAGGAGAACAACGATGATTGAGTTCACCTTCTGGGATATTTTGCGCAACCTGCTGCTGGCAACTCGCTGGACCATCTTGCTATCGCTGATTGCGTTTGTCGGTGGTGCCACGGTGGGTTTGCTGTTGACCTTCATGCGCCTTTCCAGCAATCGCTGGCTGCAGCGTTTAACGTCACTTTACGTTGACCTTTTCCAGGGTACCCCGCTGCTGATGCAGCTGTTTTTGATCTTCTTTGGCGCCGCCGCCATGGGCCATCAGATTTCAGCCTGGATAGCAGCCTCCATTGCGCTCACGCTATTTACCAGCGCCTTTCTTTGCGACATCTGGCGGGGTTGTCTTGAGGCGGTCGCCAAAGGGCAGTGGCATGCATCGCAGGTGCTGGGGATGAACTATTTCCAGACCATGCGCCATGTGATTCTGCCCCAGGCGCTACGCCTGTCGATTCCGCCCACGGTGGGGTTCTCGGTGCAGGTCATCAAAGGCACGGCACTGGCGTCCATCATTGGCTTTGTCGAGCTGACCAAGGCCGGCACCATGCTCAATAACGCTACCTTTGAACCCTTTACCATCTTTGCTTTGGTGGCTCTGCTTTACTTCGCGCTGTGCTACCCACTTTCCTGCTACGCGCGCTATCTGGAGAAAAAGCTCTATGACGCTGGTTTACGTTGATAACGTTCATAAGGCCTTTGGCGATCTGGAAGTATTGAAAGGTATTAACCTTTCGGTCGCGCAAGGCGAAGTCGTCGCCATTATTGGCCGCAGCGGTTCGGGTAAAAGTACCCTGCTGCGCTGCCTGAATCAGCTCGAAAAACACGACAGCGGCGAGATCACCATCGCCGACAAGCAACTGGATGCAGCTTCCATGTCCGCCAGGGAACTGAGTGAAAACGTCGGTATGGTATTCCAGAGCTTTAACCTGTTCCCCCATAAAACTGTGGGTGAAAATGTCTGCCTGGCGCCACTAGTGGTGCGTGGCGAGGACAAAGCTGAGGTTGATAAGATCGCTCATGAAGTGCTTGAGAAAGTGGGCCTGTTAGACAAATACGATGCTTACCCGGCGCAGCTTTCCGGCGGACAGCAGCAACGGGTGGCCATTGCCCGGGCGCTCGCCATGCGCCCTAAAGTGATGCTCTGTGATGAGGTGACCTCGGCGCTTGACCCGGAACTGGTGGGGGAAGTTCTGCGCGTGCTGGAAACGCTGGCAGCCGAAGGCATGACGCTGATTCTGGTCACCCACGAAATGAGCTTTGCACGGGACGTGGCCGACCGCGTCGTGTTTATGCACGAGGGGCGCATCCACGAAGAGGGCGCCCCAAGCGAGCTATTCGCCAATCCGCAAACAGCTGAATTGCGCCAATTCATTTCAGCGGTTCTCTAGCGTAATATCGTATACAAGGATGAATACATAAAACTGTTGTAAAAAGCATCGTAACAACAGCTGCCCGCACGCCATGCTTAACCCTAGATTAAAAGGGAGAAATAATGCCAACAAATCTTCGCTCGGCTAGCTACTACGCCCCCACCGGCGGACACCCGCCGCAAACCCAGATCACCGCCGACCGCGCGGTATTTACCGAGGCCTATGCGCTGATTCCAAAAGGCGTGATGCGCGATATCGTCACCAGCAATCTGCCGTTCTGGGAAGGCACCCGGCTGTGGGTGCTGGCGCGGCCGCTGTCGGGGTTTGCCGAGACGTTCTCCCAATACATCATGGAAGTACAGCCGGAGGGGGGCAGTGATAAGCCGGAGCTGGACCCTCAGGCAGAAGGCGTGTTGTTTGTGGTGGAGGGCGAGTTAACCCTGACGCTGGCAGGCGAGCGCCATACCATGCGCCCCGGTGGCTATGCGTTTATCCCGCCGGGTAGCCATTGGCAGGTGCGCAACGAAAGCCGTGAGCCGGTGCGCTTTCATTGGCTGCGCAAGGCGTATGAGTATGTGGAAGGGCTGGAGGTGCCCAAGGCGTTTGTCACCAACGAGCAGGACATTGCCCCTATTGAGATGCCGGGTACCGAAGGCCGCTGGGCGACCACGCGCTTTGTCGACCCGGCGGATGTTCGCCACGATATGCACGTCAATATCGTGACTTTCCAGCCCGGCGGCGTGATCCCCTTCGATGAAACCCATGTCATGGAACACGGCTTGTACGTGCTAGAAGGCAAAGCCGTTTATCACTTGAATCAAAACTGGGTAGAAGTCGAAGCTGGGGATTTCATGTGGCTGCGCGCCTTCTGCCCCCAGGCCTGCTACGCCGCTGGCCCCGGTCCGTTCCGGTACTTGTTGTACAAAGATGTCAATCGTCATGCCTCTCTTAAACTGTCGTCTCGCTAAGGAGCCGCAATGCTGGAACTCAAAGCTGAGCCGTTAACGGCAGAGGCGTTTGCGCCTTTTGGCGATGTCATGGATGCGCGTACATCGAAGTCGTTTCCCATTAATGCCGGGCGCACCCAGCGTCATCACGACCTGGCGAAGGTCGAAACCCTGGGTGACAACGCCCGCACGCTGATCAATATCTTTGTCAGCCAGCCGGTCACGCTGCCGCTGGAGCTTACGTTTCTCGAGCGCCACCCCCAGGGCAGCCAGGCGTTTATGCCGCTGCATGAAGAGCGGTTTATTGTGGTGGTCGCTCCTCCCGGCGAGCGCATTGCAGACTCGGATGTGCGCGCTTTTGTGACCGATGGCCGCCAGGGCGTCAATTATCACGCGGGCACTTGGCACGCCATTCAATCGGTGCTCGAACGCGAAGGCGAGTTTGTAGTCGTGGATCGGGGCGGCGACGGTAACAACTGCGACGAATACCCGTTGTCACTGCGCGTCCATCTCTCCGAATAGCGCGGAGTGTTGCATAGCGGTCATGTTTCGCGCGTTATACTGTTAGGCTAGTGACTATCTACATTAAGCGCCTGGGAGCTTTATGAACGCACTGCACTATTCCTCCATCCGCCGCACCAAAATTGTTGCCACCTTAGGGCCTGCCAGCGACCGCGAGGGCGTGCTAGACGCCATGCTCGCGGCGGGGGTTGACGTGGTGCGGCTGAACTTTTCCCATGGAAACGCTGACGATCATCGTCGCAGACTTCAAGAGGTACGCGAGGCCGCCACCAAGCTGGGCAAAAGTGTGGCCGTGTTGGGCGACCTCCAGGGCCCGAAAATCCGCGTCGCGCGCTTTAAAGAAGGCGCGGTGACGCTGCAGGAAGGTCAGCCGTTTATTCTCGATATGGCGATGGACGGCGATGCGGGTGACAGCACACGGGTCGGCTGTGACTATAAGACGCTCGCCGATGATGTCGTGGCCGGTGATCGCTTGCTGCTCGATGATGGCCGCGTAGTGCTGGATGTCACCGGCGTCAAGGGCGCGCAGATTCACACCAAGGTCGTGGTGGGCGGCAAGCTCTCCAACAACAAGGGCATTAACAAGCAGGGCGGTGGGCTTTCGGCCCCAGCGCTCACCGAGAAAGATAAGGAAGACCTTAAAACCGCGGTCGAGATCGGCGTTGATTACTTGGCGATCTCCTTCCCGCGCTCCGCCGACGACATGCTTGAGGCGCGCCGCTTATTGGGTGAGGCAGGTAAAGATATCGGCCTGGTAGCCAAAGTGGAGCGCGCCGAAGCAGTGGCCGATGACGCCACGCTGGATGGCATTATTGAGGCCTCGGAGGCGGTAATGGTCGCGCGCGGCGATCTGGGCGTCGAGATTGGCGATGCCCAACTGGTGGGCGTGCAAAAACGCATGATCAAGCGGGCGCGGACGCTCAATCGTGTTGTGATCACTGCCACACAAATGATGGAGAGCATGATCGAGTCTCCGTTGCCAACGCGTGCCGAGGTGTTCGATGTGGCCAACGCCGTGCTGGATGGCAGCGACGCGGTGATGCTCTCGGCGGAAACCGCCGCTGGAGACTATCCCGTCGAGACCGTCGATGCCATGGCGCGGGTATGCCTGGGCGCCGAGCGCGAAAAAACCGCTCAGGAGTCGGGCCACCGTATTCATGAAGGCTTTTCCCGCCCGGACGAAACCATTGCGCTCTCCTCCATGTACGCGGCCAACCACATGGAAGGCGTCACGGCGATTGCCTGTATGACCTCGTCGGGCTATACCCCGCTGATCGCCTCGCGGATCCGCTCGGGGCTGCCGATTGTCGGCCTGGCGCATAACCCCATCGCCCAGCGGCGTATGGCGCTGTACCGCGGTGTGGTATCGCTACCTTTCGACACGACCGAAATGGCCGCCACCGAGCTGAATGACCGCGCGCTTGAAGTGTTGGTAAAACAGGGCGTCGCCAAGCCGGGCGATTACGTGATTTTGACCCGCGGCGATCACATGAACGCCCACGGTGGGACCAACACCATGAAAGTGATGGCGATCACCGAGCAGCACCTTCCCTCGCAGGCGGGCTAGCGGGTGCGTCGCTTGCGCAGGCATGGACTGTGGTTGGCGTGGCTGTTGCTTTTCGCCATGCCCGCGTCGGCGGGGACGGCGACGGTGGCAGCGGCGTCTTCCTTGCAGTTCGCGCTAACTGAAGCTTCCGAGCGCTTCGAGCACGACACCGGGCACACGCTACGGCTGAACTTTGGTTCTTCGGGCAATTTTCGACGCCAAATTGCCCAGGGCGCGCCGTTTGAGCTGTTCCTTTCCGCCGATGAGCGCTACGTAGAGGCGCTTTATAATGAAGGGCATACCCGCGATGAGGGCGTGATTTACGCCATGGGGCGTTTGGTATGGTTGCAGCGAGCTGGGCAGGGAGTGACGCTTGGTGAGGACGCGCCGCTGTTGGGCGTGGAGCAGGCACTGACGCGCCATGAGAATGGTGAACGCCCACGTATCGCGCTTGCCAACCCTGAGCACGCACCGTATGGCATTGCCGCCAAGCAAGCGCTGACTCATGCGGGGCTTTGGGATCAGACCGAGCCGCTGCGAGTGCTGGGCGAAAATGTCTCCCAGGCGGCGCAGTTTGCGCTTTCCGATGATGCTCAAGGCGGGCTGGTGGCCTATTCGCTGGCGCTGGTGCCGCCGTTATCCGAGCGAAGTGAGTACATGCTCATTCCTGAGGATTGGCACGAGCCGCTGAGCCAGCGCATGGTGCTTACCCGCCAGGCAGGCGATGTCGCTGAGGCGTTTTATACCTGGCTCCAGCAGGCAGAGGGGCGGGCGATTTTTCAACAACATGGGTTTAGTACAGACTGATGGACTGGTCGGCGCTATCTGTGTCATTCCGCCTGGCGGCGCTAACGTGCGTGTGTTTGCTTCCGTTAGGGATTTTCCTGGGTCGCTGGTTGGCAAGCGCTCGCTTTCGCGGCAAAGGTCTTTGCGAAGCGCTGGTGGCACTGCCGTTGGTGCTGCCGCCAACCGTATTGGGGTTTTATCTGCTGCAAAGCTTTGGCCGCGACGCGCCGTTTGGCCAACTCTGGATGTCGCTCACCGGGGGCGGTCTTAATTTTACCTTCAGCGGTATCCTGCTGGCCTCGCTGATCGCCAATCTGCCCTTTGCGGTGCAGCCGATTCAGCGCGCGTTTGAAAATGTCCCCCATAACCTCCGCGAGGCAGCGTGGTGCAGCGGGCTAAGCCCGTGGCAAACGCTGTTGCGCATCGAGCTGCCGCTGGTGTGGCCGGGTATCCTGTCCGCCACCGCGCTGACCTTCGCCCATACTCTGGGTGAATTTGGTGTGATATTGATGGTCGGTGGGGCGATAGACGGCGAAACCCGGACACTGGCCATTGCCATTTATGATCGGGTGCAGGCCTTTGACGAGCAGGGGGCCGCCCTGATGGCGGCGTTGTTGCTGGTGGTGTCGTTTACCACCCTGGGCGTGGTCTATGGCTTGGCGGGTCGCCGGAGGTGGGCACGTGGCTAGGCTAGCAGTGAGTGCGCAGCAAAGCGGGCCGATTCCGCTAAACGCCGAGTTCAGTTGCCAGCCTGGCGAGCTATTGGCGCTGGTGGGTCCCTCTGGGAGTGGTAAAACTACCTTGCTGCGCGCCATTGCCGGACTGTACCACCCCAAGCAGGGGCTTATTGAGTGTGCTGGGCAAACCTGGTTCGACACTCGGGGTAAGCGCTCGCTATCGCCCCAGCAACGCCGGGTCGGCATGGTGTTTCAGGACTATGCGCTGTTTCCTCACTTGACCGCCCTGGACAATATTGCATTGGCGCTGCGTCATTTGCCGCCCGCCAGGCGTCGATCTCAGGCGGGGCAGTGGCTTGAAACGGTGCGCTTGAAAGGTCTTGAAAACCGCTACCCAAGCGAGCTCTCCGGTGGCCAGCGTCAGCGCGTGGCCCTAGCCCGTGCGTTGGCTCGCGAGCCCCAGGTGCTGCTGCTCGACGAGCCGTTTTCGGCAGTGGACCAGGTAACCCGGCGGCGCCTGCAGCGCGAGCTTGCCAGGCTTCGCCAGCAAATCTCGATACCCATTGTATTGGTCACCCACGACCTGGAAGAGGCCGCCGCGCTGGCAGATCAAATTTGTGTGCTGCATAACGGTCGCAGTCTGCAGCAAGCTCCGCCCGAAACCCTGTTTAGAGCGCCTGCCTCGCCCAATGTCGCTCGGCTTTTGGATCGGCACAATGTCTTTGAAGGTCAGGTGATCGAGGTTGGCGGGGAGCGTCGTTTGCGCTGGGGCAACGAGCAACTGGACGTTGTCTCGGGGCTTGAAGGGCTTAAACTCGATCAGCCCGTGGCATGGTACCTGCCGCCGTCGGATATCGTGCTCCACCGTCGGGGACGTCCGTCGCTTGGCGAGCGGGAAAACCCCGTTTCCGCAACGGTCGATGAGCTGGTCGTGCTAGGCGGCATGACGTCGGTTGCATTGCGCGTTCAACATGGCGATATGCTACGTTTCGATATTGCCACCCATGCGGCACGACGTAATCAATTGACCCCTGGCGCAGCGGTGCATGTATCGCTGTTGGCTGGGGGCATACATCTGATGCCAGGACATGGCGCTGATAGCGCCCGATAAGACAAGGACATACCATGACGATGAACCGCCGGTCGCTGCTGAAAGCATCACTTTTATTACCGTTATCGCTATGGCTACCCGGGCCGTCATTGTGGGCGCAAACGACGCCAGACGACGCTGAAACCTTGTCGTTGGCGATTCATACTCAGCAGGGCCCGCATCGCTTGGAGGTCGAATTGGCCGATACATTGGCTGAGCGTCAGCGGGGGTTGATGGAACGTGAACATCTCCCTGAAAAGCGCGGCATGCTGTTTGTCTTCAAGCGAGAACGGTCCGCCGATAATGGATTCTGGATGTACCGAACCTTGATTCCGTTGGACATCGCCTATATCGACGATGCAGGGCGTATCGTGGCGATTGACACCATGCAGCCCTGCGAATCCTCGTCGCCGAGTGCGTGCCGCTCGTATGCACCGGGTGCTGCCTATCATGCGGCGCTGGAAGTCAACGCGGGCTACTTTGATGAACGTGGTATTGGTGTGGGTGACTGCGTATCCGTCCCCGCCCTGACAGGTTTTTGCCAGCCGGAAAATTAAGCCCGACGGGGGCGAGGGCCGATATTAAGCACGATCAGGGCAATGCCCGCGATCACCAGACCGCCACCCACCAGTTTGTGCACACCCAGACTGTCGCCCATTAACAGCGCGCCGAGGCCGACCGCCAATACCGGCACCAGCAACGTCATGGGTACCACGCGGTTGACCGGGTGGCGGCGTAACAGTGCGTACCAGATCCCATAGGCAACGATCGATGACATCACGGCGGTGTAGATCATCGCCCCCCAGCCCAACCAGCTCGCCTGCTGCATCGCCTGCCACTGTCCACTCTCAAACAGCCATGACCCCAGCGCTACCTGGGGCACCGCGAACAGCGCGACCCAGCCGGCCAACGCCAGCGGCGCGATAGGTGGGCCGCGTTTAATCAGCAACTGCGATACCGCCCAGCCCATGGCGCTGCACAACAGAATAGCCAGCGGAAGCGGTGTCGGTAAGGTGGGGCCTCCGGCCAGCACAACGATGCCCGAAAATGAAAGCAGCAGCCCCGCAATACGCTTTGGCCCCAGTTTTTCCTTGAGAAATATCACGGCCAATAGCGTGGCAAAGGGCGTCCCCATCTGCACCAAAAGCGCCCCGGTGCCTGCTTCTGCCTGCTCCAGACCAATAAACAACAGGGCAAAATGCAGGCTGCCGAAGGTCATCGATAACAGCATCAAAAAGGGTAGCTGCGCCCGGGCCACAGGGTAGAAGGGCACCAGCAATGCGGCGACCAGCATGAAGCGCAGTGTGGTCATCAGCAGCGGTGGAAACTCTGTCACGCCGACCTTGATAACAATGATATTCAACGCCCAGATAGCGATGACAAAAAGGCCGAGCAGCAGGTCGCGTAGGGGCACGTTGGTGTCCGTTGAAAGATGGAAGTTATCACCATTGTATCAGCTTGGTTAAATGCCAAAATGATAGTGCATTAAATAGCCGCACTTCCGTCACCTGTTAGGGACCGATGCCGACCTTCGGCGTCTTCCTTTTGGTAGTGAAGCGCTTACAATGAAATAGGGCACGAACGGTTGCGTTGCGCCGTTGGGCACACCACCATAAAAAACCGATAAAAAAGGATCTGTTATGACGCTGACACGCTCAATGGCTTGCATCTCTACCGGCTTGGCCGGTGCACTGTTGCTGTCTTTTTCTCTTTCTGCTCAGGCTCGCGAACTCTCGGTTTCCACCGTTTTGTCTGACGCTTTCCCCTGGGGGCAGGCAGCGGAAAAATGGGCAGAATTGGTCGAGGAACGCAGCGACGGTGAATTGACGCTGCGGGTTTACCCCAACTCTCAATTGGTATCCGGTGACCAGACCCGTGAATTCTCGGCCATGCGCTCGGGGCTGATTGACGCCGCTGTCGGCTCGACCATCAACTGGTCGCCGCAGGTGCCTGAGCTGAATCTCTTCTCGTTGCCGTTTTTCATTCCTGATGAAGCCGCCGTGGATGCGGTGACCGGTGGTGACGCCGGAGAAATGGTGTTCGAAGCGATCGAGTCCCGTGATGTTATTCCGCTGGCCTGGGGGGAAAATGGCTTCCGTCAGGTGTCGAACTCACAGGGTCCCATCAGTGAGCCGGGTGATTTGGACGGCTTGAAAATTCGTGTCGTGGGCTCGCCGCTGTTCCAAGACACGTTCGCCGCACTGGATGCCGACCCAACACAAATGAGCTGGACCGACGCCCAGCCAGCGCTGACTACCGGTGCAGTAGACGGCCAGGAAAACCCTCTGTCGGTATTTGATGTGGCGCGAATCGATCAAGCGGGACAGGAACATTTGACGCTGTGGAACTACATGAACGACCCGCTAATCTTTGCCGTCAATCAGCAGGTGTGGCAATCCTTGAGTGAAGAACAGCAAACGATGCTACGTGAAACCGCGGTTGAAGCCGGCGAGTGGGAAATTGCCATGACCCGGGAGCAGGAAAGCGAACGTCTTGAGGCCATTAAAGAGCGCGGCGTGACGGTAACCGAACTAACCGATGAGCAATACCAGGCGTTTGTCGACGCAACGCAATCTGTCTACGAAGAGTGGACGCCGCGCATTGGTGAAGATCTGGTAGAGGCCGCCCAAACCGCCATCGACGAACGCTAGTCACCCTTGATGTTCTATCTCCCAGTCTTCGAGGCTGGGAGCTTCTTGCTGTGAGGCTGCCATGAAAGGCTTTCCTGATGCGCGCCCTGAACGCTGGCTGGGTGCGCTGGCGTTGATCATTATTTCGTTGATTAGTCTTGGCAACGTGATCACGCGCTATTTAACCGGCGGGTCGTTTTCCTTCACCGAGGAGTTGTCGGTATTCCTGCTGGTCGTGCTGACCTTCGCCGGGGCGTCGGTGGCGCTGAGGCGTAACCGTCATATTCGAATCAGTTTTCTGGAACGCGCACTGCCGATCAAATATCGCCGTGGCTTGATCCTTTTTCAGGGGCTGTGCGGCGCCATTCTGCTGTGCTTGATCATTGGGTTCGGCGGCAAGCTTGCCTGGCAGGAATACCAATGGGCGTCGCTTTCGCCTGGGCTTGGCCTACCGCAGTGGTGGTATATCGTCTGGCTGCCGGTGATGTCCGCGGCCATGTTATGGCGATTGTTGCAGCAAACCCGCGACCGTTTGACCGGGAGGTTTGGCGATGACGCCTGACGTATGGATGATTCTGGCGTTTGCGGGATTGCTGATCGCGGGCGTGCCGGTGGCCTTTTCGCTGGCGCTCTCCGGGGCGGTGGGGATCGTGATTGGGCTGTCACCGGATATGCTGGCGACACTCGGCACTAATACCTACAACAGTATTGCCAAATATCCGCTCATCGCGATTCCGCTGTTTATTTTAACCGGGCTGATCTTCGAACGTGCCGGTGTTGCGCTGCGCCTGGTGCGTTTTGCCCAGGCACTGATTGGCCCGCGCCACGGCGGGTTGGCGTTGGTGGCAGTGTTGGTGTGCATGATCATGGGGGGCATGAGTGGATCTGGCCCAGCAGACGCGGCCGCCGTTGCAATGGTGATGCTACCGAGCATGACCAAGGCGGGCTACCCCAAACCGTTTTCCGCCACCCTGATTGCGGCGTCGGCATCTACGGCAATTCTTATTCCACCTTCCGTCGCGCTTATTCTGTATTCCATCGTGGTGCCTGGGGTTGATCTACGGGCTTTGTTTGCCGCGGGGTTGTTCCCAGGCGTGCTCGCGGGCCTGGCGCTGTTGTTGCCGGCGCTGTTGGTATCCAAGCGCTACGGCTGGGAAGGGGGAACGCCGGTAGAGGGCGCTGAGCGGCTCAGTGTACGAGACACCTTCAGGCAGGCATTGCCCGCTTTGTTTGCGCCGGTGTTGATTCTCGGCGGGCTTCGCTCCGGACTATTTACCCCAACAGAAGCGGCAGTGGTAGCGGTGGCCTACGGCGCCATCGTCGGGCTATTTCTTACCCGCGAGCTGTCATGGCGCGATTTGTGGGAGCTGTTTGGCGAAGCGGCCATTATCTCCGGCGTGGTGATGCTGATTATCGCCCTGGCGGGCATTTTTGCCTGGGCAGGCACCATGCTGGGTACATTCAGGTACCTGGCGGAGTGGGTTATTGGTTTGACCGATAACGCTGTGCTGCTGCTGATTCTGGTGATGCTGGCCGTCTTGGTGGCGGGCATGCTACTGGACGCGATCTCGATTTATTTGATCATGATGCCGATCTTGATTCCTGTTATGCAGCACTTTGAATGGACCCCCGTTTGGTTCGGCATACTGCTGGCCATGAACATTGCCATCGGCCAGTTTACACCGCCAGTGGCGGTGAACTTGATGGTCACGACGGAGGTGGCCAAAATTCGCCTCGAGCAGACACTCGGCTGGGCGTTGTTGTTCGTGGTGGCGATGGGCTGCGCACTGGCACTGGTGGCAATATTCCCAAGTATTGCGTTATGGCTACCGCGGGTTCTGGGCTACAACGTTGATTGATATCGTCTGTCCTATGCAAAAGCGGAATAGCGGTTAACGCTCCCTAAACGGTGAAGAACGCTACACTGAGTCCAGACATTGATAAATGAAGTTTGCTGTTTGACGTATCTCCTTTCGCCAACGAGGTTTTTTTTCGCTAAAGTAGTAAAAGCCGACAGATATTGTCGATGCTGATAACAGATTGTCTTGAAAACGTTTTGGGCCAACCAACCTGCAAGAATAGCGCGCAGGTGGGACCCAACGAACAATGACCATAACATCAAGATAAAGAGGTGTGTTTATGAAACGCCATGCATTTTCTACCGCTGCCTTCTCCGGTGCGTTACTCGCCGCCGCTGCCTTTGCTTCTCCTGCAATGGCTGAAGAAGAAGACGCTGAAAACTACATTACGATTGGTACCGGCGGTCAAACCGGCGTTTACTACGTGGTCGGCCAGTCGGTCTGTCGCTTTGAAGATCTGCGTGCGGTGTTCCGCATTCACGGCGAGCCTCTGACGTTACTGGCCCGTGAAGATTCCGGCATCGAAACGCTGGATGACCTGGAAGGCAAGCGCGTTAATATCGGCAACCCGGGCTCAGGTCAGCGCAACACCATGGAAGTGGTGATGGATGCTAAAGGCTGGGACGAAGATACCTTCTCCATGGTCTCTGAGCTGGACGCCGCCGAACAGGCCGCTGCGCTGTCGGACAACAACATCGACGCTATGGTGTATGTCGTCGGTCACCCGAACGGCTCCATCCAGGAAGCCACCACCACGGTGGACTCGCGCCTGATCCCGATGAACGACGACGACATTCAGGGCATTGTTGATGAATACCCCTACTACACCAGCTCTGTGATCCCCGGTGGTCTGTATAAAAACAACCCCGACGACGTAGAGACGTTTGGTGTGGCGGCGACATTTGTCACCTCCGCGGACGTTGACGAAGATGTGGTCTATGAAACCGTCAAAGCGGTCTTCGACGACTTTGATCGTTTCAAGCGTCTACACCCCGCGTTTGAAAACCTCGATGAAGAAGAAATGGTGTCAGAAGGCCTGTCAGCACCCCTTCACGATGGCGCGAAGAAGTACTACGTAGAGCAGGGCTGGATCGAAGAGTAAGATCACGGTCTAGGGTGATAATCACCTAATGAACGGCTTGCGCGCGGTCTCTCACGGGGCCGCGCGCTGTGTTTGGAATGCCGCTTGGATTGATCCAAAGCCTCGCACTGGCATTCCGCATTGTCATCCATATTTTTGCAGGGCATGCATATGACAACGGACAACACCAAGACCGGTGGGTCAAATGTTGATCTTGAAGATCTGGTTGCCTCAACAGATTCCGGGTCCCGTAAGCCAGCCGGAATGCCCGGCAAGCTACTGGTCGGGATTGCGGCGACATGGTCACTCTTTCAACTGTGGATCGCGTCGCCATTACCCTACCTGGTCGGTTTTGGGGTGTTTAACGCCACCCAGGCTCGCTCGATCCATTTGGCCTTTGCGCTGTTTCTGGCGTATATGGCATACCCTGCGCTTAAACGTTCGCCTCGCGATCGTATTCCACTGCAAGATTGGGTGCTGGCGGCGGTGGCCGCGTTTTGTGGCGCCTACATGTTTATTTTTTACGAGGGCTTGTCCGACCGCCCTGGCGCACCATTGCTGATTGATGTGGTCGTTGGGGTGGCCGGTATTTTGCTGCTGCTGGAGGCGACAAGGCGCGCGCTAGGGCCGCCGCTGATGATCGTTGCTTCGGTGTTTTTATTCTATTCGCTTGCCGGGCCCTGGATGCCGGGCATGCTGGCCCATGGTGGGGTTAGCCTGTATGGGATTGTTAATCATCAATGGTTAACCACCCAGGGCGTGTTTGGTATAGCGCTTGGGGTATCCACCAGCTTTGTGTTCTTGTTCGTCTTGTTTGGCGCGCTGCTGGATAAAGCCGGCGCCGGTAACTACTTCATTAAAGTTGCGTTTTCTATGCTTGGCCATTACAAGGGTGGCCCGGCTAAAGCGGCGGTGGTGGCATCGGGAATGACCGGCTTGATTTCGGGTTCCTCGATTGCCAATACGGTAACCACCGGCACCTTTACCATCCCCATGATGAAGCGCGTCGGGTTTTCCTCGGAAAAGGCCGGTGCGGTTGAAGTTGCGTCTTCGGTCAACGGACAGATCATGCCGCCCGTGATGGGGGCTGCCGCGTTTTTGATGGTCGAGTACGTGGGAATCTCGTACGTAGAAGTCATCAAGCACGCATTTTTACCCGCAGTGATATCTTATATTGCATTAATGTATATCGTTCATCTGGAAGCTCTGAAAGCCAATATGCAAGGGCTTCAAAGCAGCAACCCGCCTAAGCCGCTGGTGCGAAAGGTGACGGGCTTTTTAGCGGGTCTGTTGCTGATGATGATCACAGCACTTGTCGTGTACTACGGCCTGGGTTGGTTGCAGCCAGTGCTTGGGCCCGCAGCGCCTTGGGTCATTGGTCTGGTGTTGGCGGCGGTTTATGTCGCATTGCTCAAACTGGCCTCTGGCTACCCTGAATTAGAAATTGATGACCCCAACGAGCCGGTGGTCAAATTACCGCAAACCCGCCCCACGGTGCTGGTCGGTTTGCAGTATATTCTGCCCGTGATCGTGTTGGTGTGGTGTTTGATGGTCGAGCGCCTGTCACCTGGGTTGTCGGCGTTTTGGGCCACGGTGTTCATGGTCTTTATCATACTGACCCAACGCCCGATTACCGCGTATTTCCGTGGTCATAGTGATATTGCCCCCGACCTGCGTGAAGGCGCTATGGACCTGTGGAATGGGCTGGTCACCGGTGCCCGTAACATGATCGGCATCGGCATTGCGACGGCGACAGCGGGGATCATTGTCGGTGCGGTTTCCCAGACCGGTGTCGGGCTGGTATTGGCCGATGTGGTCGAAACCCTGGCCATGGGCAACCTGCTGCTGATTTTACTGTTTACCGCAGTGCTCAGTTTGATTCTCGGCATGGGTCTGCCCACCACCGCTAACTATATCGTTGTATCCGCGTTGCTGGCGCCGGTGATTATCCAGCTCGGCGAGCAAAACGGCCTGTTGGTGCCGCTGATTGCGGTACACCTGTTTGTGTTTTACTTCGGCATTATGGCGGATGTCACGCCGCCGGTGGGGCTCGCCTCGTTCGCGGCGGCCGCGGTGTCCGGGGGCGACCCTATTCGCACGGGTTTCCAGGCGTTTTACTACAGCCTGCGCACAGCAGCGCTACCGTTCCTGTTTATCTTCAACACCGATCTGCTGCTGATTGATGTGACGCCGTTGCAAGGGGTATTGATCTTTGTGGTCGCGACAGTGGCGATGCTGATTTTCGCCGCAGCAACCCAGGGCTATATGCTGACGCGCAACCGCTGGTACGAGTCGATCATGCTGTTAGTGGTGGCGTTTGCGCTGTTTCGCCCCGGCTTCTTCATGGACATGATTCACGACCCTTATCAGTCAACGCCGCCCGCTGACTTTGTTGATACTCTGGGCGAGGTGGACGAAGGCTCGTCGCTACGCGTTCAAATCAGCGGCCAGGATGATTTCGGTGATCCCATGCGTACCTATATTCTGGTTCCTGTGCCGGACGGCGACAGTGGACAGGAACGCCTGGATAGTCTGGGTCTGACGCTGCTGACAGAAGACGATGAAGCCATTGTTGATATGGTGACCTACGGCAGCGACGCAGCGGACCTGGGTTTTGACTTCGACCAGGAAATCGTCGAAGTCCTGGCGCCGGTGGACCGCTGGACAAAAGAGAGGATCTGGATAGCCGCCCTTGGCGTGTTCGCCCTGATCGTCATGCTACAGCGCCGTCGGCGGGATGCCGAGGGTAGCACTACCAAGGCTAATGCCGCGTGAGGAGGGGCTGTCATGTACCACAAAATTCTACTGCCCGTTGATCTCAATGAAGAAAATTCATGGGTCAAAGCATTACCTACGGCTATCACGCTGTGCCAGACGTTTGATGCCTCGCTGCACGTGGTGACGGTGCTGCCGGATTTTAAGATGCCCATGGTGGGTGCTTATTTTCCTAAAGACTTCTCTAAAAAAGCGCATGAGGCGGTCAAGGACGCGCAGCATGCCTTTATAGAGCAGCATGTGCCGGCGTCGATTAACACCCAGAGTGTGATTGTCGATGGCTCACCGTGGGAGGCGATCATCAAGGTCGGTAAACAGCTGGATATCGACCTGATCGTCATGGCCTCGCATACCAAGCGCAAGTTTGTCGATTACGTGCTGGGGCCTAATGCCGAACATGTGGTACATCATGCCAAGATGTCGGTCATGATTGTCCGCTAATTGCCTGAAGGGGATATCTCAGTGAAGGCGTTTTTATTGGGGGCTATTATGCTGGCGTTCAGCATTCCCCTTGTGGGGCTTGCGTCCACGCCAGCTAAAGACCACTCGCCAACAGGGCCGGTTATTCTCAAGGTTGAGGGTGATATCGACTACAAAAATGTCGGCGACGAAGCGCATTTTGATCGCCAGATGTTGGAGCAACTGCCGCAGCATGACGTTGTCACGACCACGCCCTGGACCGACAGTCGGAACCACTATGAAGGCCCGCGAATGCGTGACTTGCTGGCGTATTTGGGTGTGGAAGATGGCAGCGTCAATGTGTTGGCGCTGAATGGCTACGAAGCCGACATACCGGTCAGTGATTTTTATGACTACGATGTCATTCTGGCGCTCAAACGCGACGGTGAGGCGATCCCGGTTCGAGAATACGGCCCGCTTTGGGTGTTGTATCCCTTTGATCAGGATGACACCTTGCTGAGCGAGAAAATGCGTTTTCGTGCCGTCTGGCAGGTGATGTTGATTAATGTCCTCTAGCGTTCCCTTGACGCATGGCCCTCGCTTGCTGCGTTACCCTTGGCGTTTCAAGCTGGTAGCCATGGCGGCTGTGGTACTGTTCGCCGCAGCACTCGCCGTGGCGACCATTTCTGCCTGGCGGCAGGATAACCTGACCCAAACCCTGCGTGAGGATACCTCTTGGGTGGTGTACAAGCTGGATCGTGATGCCGTCCAGTTACTGAACCAGTTACTCAACGCGACCCGGGCACCGATAGCACCGAATACCCAGAATGACTTGGAACTGGGGTTTGAGCTGCTCTACAGCCGCGTTACCTTGCTCAATGAAGGGGAGGTCAGCGAGTTGATCAACCGCATTGACCCTGCCCGCCAGTTACTCACTGACATCCAGCAACAGTTAGACAAGCTTGACCCGATGTTTGAGCCGCATGAAAACCTCGAACAGATGCCGGTCAGCACAATGGAAACTGAGCTGCAAGCGCTGACGCGGCTCACCGAACGGCTGGTCATCACGATCAATGGCTATCTGGCAGAGTCCGCCACCGAAGAGCGCACCCAACTTAGTCTGCTATACAAGCTGCTGATGAGCCTGATTGTGGCGATGAGCCTGGCGGCGCTTCTGGTGGTGGTCTTTCTGGTAAGGGAAATGCGCGAGAGCGCCGCTGCGCGGCGAAACCAGGAAGAGCTTAGCCGCCAATTGGAGGTTACCGCCAAGCAAGCCCAAGCAGCCAATCAAGCGAAATCCGACTTTCTCGCCATGGTTAGCCATGAAATTCGCACGCCGCTTAATGGCGTTATCGGCATGAGCGAATTGCTTCGCGAGCCCGCCAATCGCGTGCAGGTGGAAGATTACGCCAACACCATTCATGACAGTGCCAACCAGCTGTTGGCGATGATTAACGAAATTTTGGACTTTTCCAAAATCGAAGCTGGTCATCTTCGTCTTGAAACGGCTCCTACGGCAGTCAAACCGCTGGTCGAAAGCGTCGTGGCGTTGTTCAAGCCAAGGGCGGAGGCGAAAGGCCTGGCGCTTAACACCGACGTAGATGAACGGGTGCCCGCCTGGGTCATGGTGGATTCCGGTCGGCTACGCCAAATTTTGCTCAACCTGCTGGCCAATGCGCTCAAGTTCACCGATGAGGGTGCGGTCTCTGTACGTGTTTCTACCTCAGCTGACCGGTTAGTCTTCGACGTTATCGATACGGGCTGTGGCCTGAGCGACGTGCAACAACAGCGTTTGTTCGAGCCTTTCCAGCAGGCCGATGCCTCGGTTGCCCGGCGGTTTGGCGGCACTGGCCTGGGGCTAGCCATTTGCAAGCGGCTAAGCGATGCCATGGATGGACAGTTGAGCGTTGATAGCCAACCAGGTGAAGGCAGTACCTTTCGATGCCAACTGCCGCTGGTGGAAGCAACGCCTCACCAGCACACGCAGTTGCCACCGCCACCCATCCGGCGACAATTTTCCGGAATTTCACTGCTGCTGGTGGAAGACAATGCTATCAACCGCAAAGTTGCTACTGAGTTGTTGGCGCGCCTGGGCTGCGAGGTGGTGTGTGCTGAAAGCGGCCATGATGCGCTAGCCATTCTAGCGGCTCAGCGTATTCAACTGATTTTTATGGATATCCAATTACCCGATTTAGACGGCCTGGAGGTCACCCGAAAGCTACGCGCCCAGGGTGGCTGGCTGGCTGAAGTGCCTATTGTCGCCATGACGGCAGGTGGCGTTGAAGATGATCGGCAGCGCTGCCTGCAGGCGGGCATGAATGACTACATCACCAAACCATTATCAACGAGTGCATTGAGCAATGTGCTCGCGTTTCAGTTGGGTGAATCCAGTGCCGCTTCTGTTCAGCCCACTGCGTCTCCAAATGACGACAGCCTGCTTGATGAAGACACCTTGACCAGCCTTACCCGCACTCTTGACGAGGATCGTCTGCGCGAGCTGATTGTCCTATACCACCGCCAGGTTGAAGATTATTTGGCGCAATTAACGACTTACCTCGGCTTTGAGACACTGTCTGTCGAGCACGCCGAACAGGTCGCCCGTTTGTCCCATCAACTGCGTGGTGAAGCGCTGAGCATCGGAGCCCAGCAGGTGGCGCAGCATGCCAAACGGCTCGAAATGCTGGCAGGTAAGACGCCTGCCACCGGCGAGTTAAATCATGCCTTGAGCGCGCTGCGCCAAATCGCTGCGCGTACGCATTCAGCGCTGGAGAAATGGCAACGTGACGACGTCTCTCGCTAACCATGGCACCGTGGTGGTTGCCAGCCGATCAGCCAATGCCGAGCAGGCCGTGGCGGCATTGGCCGATGGTCTTCGCCATGCAGAGCTTGGCGGCGTTATTTTTTTCTGTAGTGCTGAATATGATCTGGAGCGTTTATCGGCCGCGCTGGTTCACGCCTTTCCGGCAGTACCGGTCAGTGGCTGTACCACGGCAGGCGAAATTACCCCCGACGGGTATGATCGCGGCAGCATTGTGGCGATTGGCTTTGATCAGCGGGTCTTTGCCATAGAAACGTCGCTGGTCGATGATCTGGACCGTTTCGCGCTGAGCGACGCCCAACCGCTGGTCGACAGCTTAATCGAGCGCTGTCGGCGTCGGGCGCTGGCACCCGTGAACGAACATAGTTTTGCGCTGACCCTGTTGGATGGGCTTTCAAGCCGTGAGGAGCAGGTGCTGGCGACGCTGGACGCGGCCCTGGGGCGCATACCCAGTTTCGGCGGCTCCGCCGGCGACGATAACCATCTCGCCCATACCCACGTATATGCCAACGGGCGCTTTCACAGCCGTGCCGCCGTGGTCGTGATGATCAATACGTGCCTACCGTTTGAAGTGTTCTCGACCCATCATCTATTGCCGCTGAGTCATAAGCTGGTAGTGACCGAAGCGGATCGCGAGCGCCGCCGCGTGGTGGAGCTGAACGGCCTTCCTGCGGCCAGTGTCTACGCTGATCTGGTAGGCGTCTCGCTAGATGCCCTCGTGCCCGAGGTGTTTGCCCGCCACCCCCTCGCGGTTCAGCTCGGCGGGCAGCACTTCGTGCGCTCGATTCAGCGCGTGAATGACGACGGTAGCCTAAACTTTTACTGTGCGGTGGAAAACGGCATTGTACTGACGGCAATGCAGCCCGCTCCGCTTCTGGACGATCTCAACCGTATGCTGGAGGGCGTGACGGCACGGTTGGGTCGACCGTCGCTGATGATTGGCTGCGACTGCTTTTTACGCCGCATGGAGCTGGAAACCGTCGATCATCTCGAGCAGGCCTCGGCGCTGCTGCGCCGGTCGCGGGTGGTGGGGTTTAACACCTACGGGGAGCAGCACCACGGCATGCATGTCAATCAAACCTTTACAGGAGTGGCGCTTGGCACTCTTCCAACTCTCGACGGGTGATGATAAGACACTCAGCCCCGAAGCCTTACGCGAAGAAAATCGCCGTCTGCGCAAAGTGTGTCAGGCGTTGATGAGCCGAGTGGAATCGGGTAGCGGTGCCGATGGCGCGCCGTATGCTGCTTTCGAGCGCTCGGTTCTGCTGGCCGAGCAGGTCAGGGAGCGCACTGACGCGTTGCACCGTGCCCTCGATGAGTTGGGTCAGGCCAACGCGCGTTTACAGGCGGCAAAAGCCGACGCGGACGCTGCCAACCTGTCGAAAACCAAGTTTCTCGCCGCCGTTAGTCACGACCTGCTGCAGCCGCTTAACGCTGCCCGGCTGTTTGTCAGTGCCTTAGAAGCTCACTCCTTGCCCGAGGCATCGTATACGCTGGTCGGCCATGTAGGGCGCTCATTGAAAGATGTCGAAGGGCTGCTAGGCACGCTGGTGGATATTTCGCGCCTGGATGCGGGGGTGCTGTACGCCGACAAAGCACCGTTTGCGGTCAGCACTTTATTGGATGCCTTAGCGGAAGAGTACCGCCAAGTGGCGGCCGTGCGTGGTTTGAGCCTGCATTACGTGCCCTCGCATGTGATGGTGGAGTCAGATCTGGCGTTGCTTGCACGGGTGATCCGTAACTTCTTGAGTAACGCCGTGCGCTATACCGAACACGGCCACGTGCTATTGGGCTGTCGCCGCCGCAGTGATGGCGTCGAGATCATGGTCGGAGACACCGGCCCAGGGATTGCTGAGCAGCAGCGCGAGGCAATTTTTCTTGAGTTCCAGCGTGCTCCAGATGCTCAGCGCCACCACAGCCGTGGGCTGGGTCTCGGCTTAGCTATCGTCGATCGGATCAGTACCATGCTGAACCAGCCGGTAACGCTAACCTCTCGGTCTGGGTATGGATCGTTGTTTTCGATCACCGTGCCTTATGCGTCTTCCCACGGTACCCCGTCTCAAAGTCGTGTCAGTCAGGCAGGCGCATTGGCCGACGATAACCCCGAGTCTCCGCTTGCCGAGTGCGTGGTGTGGGTCATCGATGACGACGAGGCGATCATCGACGGTATGCAGGCGCTGCTGGGGAGTTGGGGCTGTCGGGTTCGGGCGGCGGCCACAGCGAGCGCACTTGAGGCCACCAGTGACGGTGAAACCCCTGATGTATTACTGGTTGATTATCATCTTGGCGATCACCGAGAAACCGGGTTGGCACTGGCGGCGCGTCTGCGGCGTCGCTACCCAGGTTTGGCAGCCGTGGTGATAACCGCCAACCATGATGCACAGCTCAGCCGCGCCGCCCGGGAAGCGGGCATGCACTGCTTGTTGAAACCGTTAAAGCCGATGCGCCTGCGGATGCTGCTGGTCAGCCTGTTAACCCCTCAGGGCGGGCAGGATTAACGCGCCGTTCGGCTGGCCATGTAGAGCGGCAGATTAGCCTCACCCGCTAACACGATGGCATGGACGCGGCTGGTTGCCTCTAATTTGCGCAAGATCGCCGAGACGTGGGTTTTGACGGTGGTCTCGGCAATGCTCAGTTCGCGGGCGATCTGCTTGTTCGACATGCCCTGGGTCATGCAGCGCAGCACCGCAAGCTGCTTATCGGTTAATGGGGCAAGTTTTTCACCGCCCAGGCGTTCGGCGGCTGCCGAGGTGTTGGGCTCGGCTGGGGGCGTTGCTGAGGGTGGGCGACGCATTACATCAGGTGGCAGGTAAAGCTGGCCTTCGAGAATCTGGGTGAGCGCATTGAGCATGGTCTCTCTGGGGGTCGATTTGGGGATGTAACCCACGGCGCCCAGGCTAATCGCATCCAGCACTAACTGACGCTCCTGATGCGCCGAAATAATCGCCACCGGCAACCAGGGAAACGCTTCGCGCAGTTGGGTCAGGCCGTCGAGGCCTTCCGCATCGGGCAAACTCAGGTCGAGGAGCAGTAAGTCCAGGCCGGCGTGCTTGCTAATCAAGGGAATAGCAGCAGCGAGGCTATCGGCTTCCAGCAGTTGGCTATGCGGCAAGCCGCTGCTGATCACCACCTGTAGCGCATCGCGAAACAGCGGATGATCGTCTGCCACCAATAACGAATACATGGCGTCTCCTACCAAGGGATGAGGGTGCATCCTGCCAACGGGGTATATCGCATTGCGCTCGTCTGACCAACACTGCATGAGCAACCTTTAATAATCATAATACGCAGGAGCTCAATAATGATCTACGCCAATCCTGGTGATGCTGGTTCACTAGTATCATTCGAAAAACGCTACGGCAATTACATCGGTGGCGAGTTTGTTCCGCCTGTGAAAGGCCAATACTTTGATAACGTCAGCCCGGTTAACGGTCAGGTGTTTTGCGAAATTCCCCGCTCAAGCGCGGAAGATATCGACAAAGCGCTGGACGCAGCTCATAGCGCCGCACCTGCCTGGGGCAAAACGTCGGCTCAAGAGCGTAGCAATATTCTGCTGAAGATTGCCGACCGCATCGAACAGAACCTGGAAATGCTTGCCGTTGCCGAAACCTGGGATAACGGCAAGGCCGTGCGCGAAACTCTGAATGCTGACCTTCCACTTGCCGTTGATCACTTCCGCTACTTTGCTGGCTGCATACGCTCCCAGGAAGGCACAGCGGCGGATATCGACGCGAACACCGTGGCCTACCACTTCCATGAGCCGCTGGGCGTGGTGGGGCAGATTATCCCCTGGAACTTCCCGATTCTGATGGCCACCTGGAAGCTGGCGCCTGCGCTTGCGGCGGGCAACTGCGTGGTGCTCAAACCCGCTGAACAGACGCCAGCGTCGATTTTGAAAGTGATGGAAGTGATTGGTGACCTGCTGCCGCCAGGCGTGTTGAATATCGTCAACGGCTTTGGCGCCGAGGCGGGCCAGGCGCTGGCCAGCAGCAAGCGTATTGCCAAAATTGCCTTTACCGGCTCCACCCCGGTGGGCTCGCACATCCTGAAGTGCGCGGCGGAGAATATCATTCCCTCCACGGTGGAGCTGGGCGGTAAATCCCCCAACATCAACTTCGCCGATATCATGAACGCCGAACCGACGTTTATTGATAAGGCAGTTGAAGGCCTGGTGCTGGCGTTCTTTAACCAGGGCGAGGTGTGTACCTGCCCATCGCGCGCGCTGATCCAGGAAAGCATGTACGACGAGTTTATGGCCAAGGTTATCGAGCGTACCCAGACCATCAAGCGCGGCAACCCGCTGGATACCGACGTACAGGTAGGCGCGCAGGCTTCCCAAGAGCAGTATGACAAGATCATGTCGTATATGGATATTGCCCGTGACGAGGGCGCCGAGTTCCTCACCGGCGGCAATAAAGAAACCCTGGATGATAGCCTTAATAGCGGCTACTACATCCAGCCAACGCTGCTCAAAGGCAATAATAAGATGCGTATCTTCCAGGAAGAGATCTTTGGCCCGGTCGTGGCAGTGACCACCTTTAAGGATGAAGAAGAAGCGCTGGCGATTGCCAACGACACCGAGTTCGGTCTGGGCGCTGGTCTATGGAGCCGCGATATCAACGTCGCTTTCCGCATGGGCCGTGGCATTCAAGCCGGGCGCGTCTGGACTAACTGCTACCATCAGTATCCCGCCCACGCAGCCTTCGGTGGCTACAAGAAATCCGGCGTTGGCCGTGAAACCCACAAAATGGCGCTGGAACATTACCAGCAAACCAAAAACCTTCTGGTCAGCTACGACATCAATCCGATGGGCTTCTTTTAACAAGGTCGGGTAGAATGACGTAACAATTTGCCAGTTGTTTGATAAAGCCTCCATTATTGGAGGCTTTTTATTGCCCGTTGATTCAAAAGCCAAAAAATAAGCGTTAAATACGGCATCATAGGGTCTTATCTGCAAAGCTGAGCCTTACATTGGAGTCTGTGTGACCGATTTAGAAACGCCGGACCTTCATCAACAGCGACTGCTGTACGTTGCTGAACAGCTCCGTGCAACGCAAGCCCGCGAGGTGCTTGATTTAGGATGTGGCTCTGGAGGGCTGTTGCAATATTTATTGCAAGAGGAGCAGTTTGAGCGAGTCGTGGGTGTCGAACTGGACGGTGAGTTATTGGCGCAAGCCAAATTTCGCTTGGCGGATTTACCCCGAGCGTCGCAATGTCTGGAGCTGATCTGTGGCTCCTATACCGACGACAAACAGCCGCTTAAGCATTTTTCAGCCGCGGCGATGGTGGAAACCATTGAGCATATTCCACCGGCGCAACTGTCTGCGGTGGAAAAAGCGGTGTTTGCAAGCTTCCAGCCTGCCTATCTGGTAATTACCACGCCCAATGCCGACTATAACCCGTTACTCGGGTTAGACGAGGGCGAGTATCGAGATTCAGACCATAAGTTTGAATGGTCGCGGGGGCGTTTTCAGCAGTGGGCAAGAGGGGTGGCGAAGCGCAATGGTTATCGAGTGCGCTTCACCGGTATTGGCGAGTGGCATGACGCGCTGGGCCAACCGACACAGCTGGCTCACTTTACCCACAAACTTGACGTAAAAATGCCCTCCCAGCCGTTGGGCCTGGAGGGCAAAGCAAGCTTGGTTTAAGGCTGAGTGGACTCTTCAGGCGGTTCGCCGATAGTGCCCGGCATGGCCTGTTGATGGCCTGCCAGCGTCAAGAAATGCAGGTGGCGCTCGTATTCGGCCACCAGATCTCCAATGACTTGGCCACGGGTATAGCCGTTAAGGTCTTTATCCTGACCACCTTCTGCCAAGTAGACGTCGAGGCGTACATAGTAGTCATCGTCTGCGGGGATAAAGCTAGGCGTCCGCATGCGATGCGGGCATACCTGGTAGACAAAGCTGGTAGCGTCGCCAAAGTCGACCTGCAGCATCACGTTGGGCAGTGATTCGCCCTCCAATTGCTCTTCGGTCACGTTGGCGGTCTGGCCACGGCTCTCAAGCTCTTGAGCAAACTGCGTCATAGCCGGACGAATCGAGTGCTCGATAGTCGCCGCTGCGCCAGCGCGGTTGGACGTGTCCAGCGCCCGGTCAAGGCGTTCGCGCCAGTCACCACCGGAGGCGCCGCCTGCAATCATGCGGCGTGCATCGGCTTTGCTGCCTTCAAGCTTCAGGGCTTTAACCATGCCGACCATAATGGCGAAAATTACTAACGAGAACGGCAAGGCGGTAATCACCACGGCGCTTTGCAGCGCGTTCAAGCCACCCGCCATCAGCAGTGCAATGGTGATCAAACCAATGATGGCCGACCAGAAAATCCGTAGTTTGATCGGCGCGTCGTGGTTCACGTCGCTGAGAATAGATGTGAAGTTGGCCAGTACCAGCGCACCGGAGTCTGCTGAGGTAATAAAGAACACGATCCCCAATACGGTGACCACCGCCGCTGAAATGCCGACATACGGATAGTGCTCAAGCAACGTATAAAGAGTCGTTTGCGGCGTATTGAGTGCCTGTTCGCCAAGCTCAGAAATACCTTGGTTGGCAACGAGTTCGATACCGCTGTTGCCGAAAATGGACATCCACACCATCATGAAGGCCAGCGGGATAAACAGCGCACCGGCAACGAACTCACGAATGGTGCGGCCGCGCGAAATACGCGCCAGGAAAAGGCCGACGAACGGCGTCCAGGCAATCCACCAGCCCCAGAAGAAGATCGTCCACCACATTTTCCATTCTTGAGCGCCTTCACCGTCAAATGCATAGGTGTTGAAGCTGGCGGACACAAACCCGGAAAGGTAATCGCCTGCGTTGTTGACCACCTTATCCAGCAGTACCAACGTATCGCCGGAAAACAGCACAAACAGCATCAGCGCTAGTGCCAATAGCATGTTGAACTCGGAGAGCCGGCGGATACCCTTTTCAACGCCAGTGACCACAGAAATCGTCGCTAATACTACGACCAGCACAATCAGAATGATCTGCACGGTGAGGGTTTCCGGCACGTCGAACATGTAGTTCAGGCCGTAGTTGAGCTGCATGACGCCAATGCCCAAGCTGGTCGCGATGCCGAACACGGTGGAAATCACCGCCGTAATATCGACAGCGTTACCAATCGGGCCGTGGATACGCTTGCCTAGAATCGGGTAGAGAGCGCTGCGAATGGCCAGCGGTAGACGGTGGCGGTAGCTGAAGTAAGCCAACGCCATACCCATCAACACATAGAGTCCCCAGCCGGAGAGGCCCCAGTGCAGATAGGTTTGAACGACGGCATTACGCATCGCAGCCTGGCTTTCGGGCTCCAAATCGGGTGGTGCCAAGTAATGAGCTACGGGCTCAGCAACGCTGAAGAACAGCAGGTCGATACCGATACCTGCCGCAAATAGCATGGCCGACCACGACAGAAGGGAGAACTCTGGTCGTGAATGGTCAGGTCCCAGCCGAATGCTGCCGTAGCGCGACATGCCTATCATCACGACAAAAACCAGGTAAGCGACAATGGCCAGCATGTAATACCAGCCAAAGGTTTTGCTCACCCAGGCAAGGCCAGCATCAAAAAAGGTACCGGCCTGCTCGGTGAAGAGCATGGTAAGTACCAGAAAGACCACAATGCCCGCCACGCTGCCGTGGAATACCACGGGGTTGAGACGGTCTCGGGAGGGTAGCACGGGGTTGTCTTTCGCCATGGAGGCGGACTCCTGTTGTTAGACAAAAAGGTAAAAGCGGTTTTAAGAATTTTATTTTAAATGAACGTTCAAATAAAATACGCGCTTTACCCTTCGCCTTCAAGTATGTGTTTCAGCTCCTCGTGGCGCTTCGGTGATCAGAACCATGACTGACCCCAGGTTGATCAACCTCACGACAACATCATTATAGAAACAAAAAATGCCCAGCAGAACCGGGCATTGGCAGCGTCTTGGACGTTTAATAAACGCGCTTACTGGCTATCTTTTTCGTCATCATGATGACGTTTGCCGTGGCCTTCGCGATATTCTTCACGTGCTTCGTGCATGGCGTTGCGTAGCGCTTCCTGCTCGTCCTCGGTCAGAATCTCGGCCATACGTGCTTGATGGGCATCGCGGACATCTTTCATTTCTTCACGAAATGTTTCGTGGGCCTCGTTCAGTGCCTGCTGCTTATCGTCGCTAAGCTCGGCGCGCTCGTAGACATCCTGACGATGCTCTTGCATGCGTTCTTCCATGCGCTCTCGATCTTGGTGAGACTTCTCACCTTCTTCGTGATGACCCGCCTGGGCGGTCGCGGCAAACGGTAGCAAGGCGGCGGCGAACAGCGCCGGGGCAACGAATTGACGAAGTGAAAGGGTCATGACGTATCTCCTGGTGAGTTGATGCTGTCAGTATTGTCTGGCCGGGTGCAAACCTCTTGCAGGGAGTGTGCAATAATCATGATCTTAGTAAACTCGCTGGGGGGCGGGGGCTCGTTCAAGGAGAAATACTGTGTTGAATATATCGCGGTGGTCTCGCCTGCGACGCTGTAGCGCTGTGAGTGCCTTGGCGTTGTTGTTAAGCGGTTGCGGGGTCACGCACCTTGCCAGCCAAGGCGAGCCTGCCAATGACGTCGAGGACGATGCTCATCAGGCGCTGCCCTTTAAGCGCCTGCCGCCCACCGCCTATACGCCCGATACTTGGCCCGAAACGCTCAACGCCGAGGTCTATTTACCAGACTCCCCTACCCGAAGCCGCCGCCCAGCGGCGCTGATTGTCCATGGCGGTGGGTGGCGTAATCGTGGCCCTGAAGATATGCAGGGCATTGCCGAGCAGTTGGCCGCAAAGGGCTACGTGACGGTAAATATCGAGCATCGCTTTGTGCCGACCTACCAGTTTCCTGCCCAGTTGCATGACCTGCAGCAAGCGATGGCCTGGATTCACGCCAACGCCGATGAGTGGCAAGTGGATACGCAGCGCATCGTGGGCGTGGGCTTTTCATCCGGCGCACACTTGGTGAGCCTGCTGGCGCTGGCCGGATCTGAAGGGCCACTGGCGGAGCCCTACGGAGGGAAACAGAGCCGCTTAGCCGCTGTGCTGGCCGGTGGTCTACCTAGCGACTTGCTCAAATTTGATGACGGGCGCTTGGTGGTCGATTTTATCGGCGGTACCCGCGCTGAAAAGAATCAAGCTTACCGCCTGGCTTCCCCCGAGCGCCAGATAACGTCACAGGCGCCGCCGTTTTTTATCTTTCACGGCACCTGGGATCAGTTAGTGCCGGTGGACCATGCGCAAGACTTTTATCAAACGTTGATCGACAACGGCGTGGAAAGTGAGCTTTACCTGCTGCATGGGCGCGGCCATTTTGCCAGCTTTCTGCTGCGGGGCGGCGCGATAGACGCGGGCATTGCCTTTCTCAATGAGCAGGTTTCGCCCTGAAGGGGCCGGTCGCTAACCCTCGGGCTGGTACTTGTAGCCAACGCCGTAGACCGAGCGGATAATTTCCTGCTCTGGGAGCGCCTCGTGGATTTTCTTGCGCAGCTTTTTGATGTGGCTGTCCACGGTGCGCTCCGAAACGATCCGGTTGTCGCGGTACATGTGATCCATCAGCTGTTCGCGACTGAAGATGCGCCCCGGTGCCTGCATCATCACCCGCAACAGCTGGAATTCGACTGCGGTCAGCCCCAGGTCGTGTCCCTGTGCCAGCGCTTGCCAGCCGTCCTCGTCTAGTGTCACCAGCGCGTTGCTCGTCGCTTGGGGGGTGTTGTCGGCAGCCGCCTGGCTGCGCCGCAGTACCGCCTTGACGCGGGCAACCACTTCGCGCGGGCTGAACGGCTTGCACATGTAGTCGTCGGCCCCAAGCTCAAGCCCCAGCAGGCGGTCCACTTCCTCGACCTTGGCGGTGACCATGATAATCGCGATATGTGGCCATTGATGGCGAATTTTGCGGCATAGCGTCAGGCCGTCTTTGCCGGGCAGCATGAGGTCGAGCAAGATAAGGCCGGGGCCATGCTGGTCAAGCCACGGCATCACATGGTCGCCGTGGTCGAGAGTGGTCACCTCGAAACCGTGGGTGGTCAGGTAGTCCGCCATCAGGCGGGCAATTTTGGGTTCGTCTTCCACGACCAGTAAAGAGGTGTTATCCATCATGGCAAGCTCGCTTGAGGAAAAAAGACCGGGTTAATTAATGTTCAGCAGCGGAAAGCGTAGTGTCCAGCATAACCCACCCAGCGTCGAATGAGAGGCCGAGAGGCTGCCACCATGGGCATGCACCAAGGCGCTGGCGATCGACAGGCCCAGGCCGCTGCCGCCGCTTGAACGGCTGCGTGAGCCTTCGACCCGGTAAAGCCGCTCAGTGAGGCGCAAAAGCTCGCTATCGGGCACGCCTGGCGGGCTGTCTTGCCATTCAACCACGGCCTCGTTTCCGTCTTGGCTCAAGCTGACATTGAGTGAGCCTGGGGCATCGGTGTAGGCCCAACTGTTATCCAGCAGGTTATCCCATAGTTGGCGTAGGCGCTGGGCATCGCCGCGAATCATTATGTTAGGGCTGACCTGCTGGGTCAGGCTTATGTTGCTGTCGTTTAGCCAGCGTTCGGCATCTTCCAGGCGACCTGAAAGCGCATTGCTCAGGTTCATCGGCGCCAACTGAATGTCTAGCGCGCCGGCATCGCTTTGCGAAAGCAGGCGCAGGTCGGTGACCAGCCGTTCCAACTGATCCACTTCCTGGCCGAGAGATACCAGGCTTTCCTGGTTCAGCGGGCGAATCCCATCCTGCATGGCTTCAATTTCACCGCGCAGCACCGCAAGCGGCGTGCGTAACTCATGGGCTGTGTCGGAGACCCAGCGGGCCCGGGCGTTGCGGCTGGCTTCCAGGGTGGCTGCCAGTACGTTGAAATCGCTGGCCAGCAGCGAAAGTTCGTCGCGACCACGTTCGGGCAGGCGGCTGTGATAATCGCCCTCGGTCAAGCGTCGGGTGGCAATGGCCAGGGCACGGGTGCGCCGGCCCAGCCACCAGGAAAGTCCACCGGCCAGTAACAATGAGGCGACGCCCAGTGAGAGAACGATAATCACCAGATTGCGCTGCTGACGTTCCAGGAAGCGGTTTTCCATGCGTTCCATGACTTGCTGGGGAGGGCGAAAACCCAGTTCGCCGATCTCTTCGTCGTCGCTGCGTAGTGTGAGCCAATGCCAGTTGCTCTCACTGGCATTATGCGGGGGAACCACAAAACGTTCATCGGTATCGCGCAGCACAAAATCCTGGGCCTCGCCTAGGGGGGTTGGGCGGTCGCGGTGCTCTTGTCCCAGGGCGTGGCGCACGACCATGGGCCAGCGCTCCGGCGAGCGCTCGAGCCACGACCAGCTTTGCCGTGGCTGCCAGCGCGTGATAAGGCTGTCGGCCAGCAAGGTGGCCCGACGCTCCTGGGCCTGATTCAGGTAGTCGAGAAAGCCCCGGTCGATGCTATATGAGACAGCCAGAAAGGCGCCGGTGGAAATCGCTACGTTGACGCTCAGGATGATCAGAAACAGCTTCAGCCCCAGCCGCGAGAAGCGCCAGCGAAAACGACCCAGGGCTGAGCGTAACGCGGTCAATGACATCAGCTAGCTCCTGACGACTGCGGCTGTGGCGGGGTGCGTAACCGCTCACGCAAATTCTCGAGGCTCAGGTAGAGGCACGGTACCAGAACCAGCAATATCAGTGTGGCGAAAAGCATGCCGAAGCCCAGCGAGATCGCCATGGGAATCATGAAACGTGCCTGCCGCGAGGTTTCCAGAATCATCGGTGCCAGCCCCAAAAACGTCGTTAGCGTGGTCATCATGATGGGGCGCAGGCGCCGGGTGGCGGCAGCGACGATGGCTTCGCGTGCCGCCATGCCTTCGCGCCGTTTGCGGTTGGCATAATCGATCAGCACCAGCGCGTCGTTAATCACCACGCCGGAGAGGGCTAGCATGCCGAGTAGGCTGATGATCGACAGGCCAAAGCCCATCAGGATATGGCCAACAATTGCCCCGACGATACCAAACGGAATCGCGGCCATTACCAGTAGCGGTTGCAGATAGCTTTTGAACGGGATCGCCAGCAGAGCATAAAGCGCGGCAATCATCAGCCACATGGCGGTGCGCAATGTGGCGAGGTTATCGGCGGTATCCTGCTGGCGCCCGCCCATGGTGACCTCAAGTCCCGGCCAGTTGGTTTCCAGGTCGGGGAAAACATCGGTTTGAAGTTTCTTCGGGCAGGCGTACTTCGACGCTGACTTCACTGCGTCCGACAAACTGCTCCAGCGCGGTGGCGCCCTGTAGAGGGCCGCGCAGGGCTTCGGCTAAGTCGCTGCCGGTGAGGCCCAGCGAACGGCCTTCTGAAGAAAGTCGCATTTCAAGCTGCGGCTTGCCATCGCCCAGGCCGCTGTCGATGTCGGTCAGGCCGTAATTGCCAAGCGAGTAAGCCAGTTCGTTCGCTGCGCCCTCAAGCACCTGAGTGTCGGGGTGCGAGAGTCGCAGGCTGAGTGCCGCACCGCTGCCTGGGCCACCGACATCAGACTCAAAACGGACCGACTGGGCGCCAAGCAGGTCGCCGGTTAAAGTGCGCCACTCCCGAGCGATGCGCGACGGCGGCCAGTCGGCCAGGCTGTCGCGGGCGATATCCAGGCGGACTTCCAGGCTTTCGCCGTCAAGGCGGCTTCTTGAACTGGAAAACTCAAGCGAGGGCTCGCGTTCACTCAAGGTCTCGGCAGCCTCAAGCAGCTGGTCGCTTAGCTCGCGGCTCACGCTTACGTTGCTGCCAATCGGTAGCGTAACCGTGGCCTGGACCTGGTCGGACTCGACCCGTGGCATGAGCGAGAAGCCAAGCCGCCCGCTCATGCTCCAGGCAAGCGCCACCAGCAAGATGACGATACCCAGCGCGACGCTCAGCCAGCGGACATTGAGCGCCCGCTGCAAGAAAGGCTCGAACTGGTGATAGGTAAAGTGATGAAGCCCGCCCTGCATGCGTTGGCGCAAGGCTTCCAGCGGGCGTTGCCAGGTGGGTGTCTGGCGGGGTTTACGGCTGTGGGCCAGGTGCGCGGGCAGAATGAACAGCGCTTCGGCCCAGGAAATCAAGAAGACGGTGATGACTACAACGGGGACGGTCGCAAATATCAGCCCCAGGAAGCCGGGCAAGAATAACAGCGGTAGAAAGGCGACGATGTTGGAAAGAATCGCGAAGGTCAGCGGCGTGGCGATTTCGCCTGCACCCTTGACCGCTGCATCGCGCAGCGAATAGCCCTCTTCACGGTAGCTGTAGATATTCTCGCCGACCATGATGGCATCGTCGACCACGATACCAAGCGCGATGATAAACGCGAACATCGACATCATATTCAGCGAAACGCCTATCCAGGGTAGGAACAGCATCGCACCTAAAAAGGCGGTGGGGATCCCCAGTGTAACCCAGAAAGCCAGGCGCGCTTCGAGGAAGAGCGCCATCAACACCAGTACCAGCGCCAGGCCCATCCAGGCGTTTTTTAGCAGCAGGCTCAGTCGGTCTTCGTAAACCTCGGAACTGTCTCGCGAAATATCCAAGCTGACCCCTTCGGGTAACCCTGCGCGCAGGCGTTCAAGCTCGCCGTTGACGGCTTCCGAGATGCTGGTCGGCGTTTGGTCGCCAATCTGGTAGACATCCACTGAGAGGCCGGGTTGGCCGTTAAAGAATTCCTCACGGTCGGTTTCGGCAAAGCCCTCGCGGACATCGGCGATATCGCCCAGCTGAATCGGCATGCCTTGAGTGCTGGTGAGCACCGGCAGCTCAGCGAAGGCATCGGCGCTGTTACGTCGCCCTTGATAGCGAATCAGCCACTCACCCTCGTCGGTGGTCAACTGGCCACTGGCTAAGTCCAAAGCTTCCTCGCCAATCACGCTTGCAAGCGCCTGGTGATCCAGGCCATAGCGTTCAATCGCTTCGTCATCCAGCAATACCTGGACTTCTCGGGCTCGGTTCCCCGATAGCTCGGCGCGGGAAAGACCTTCGGTTGCCTGTAGTTCAGCCCGGACGTTTTCCGCAACATCGTGCAGCGTGCCCAGATCGGTCTGGCCGTAAACCTGCAGGCTCAATACGCTGCGTGTGCGGCCGGCCAGTGTAAAGCGAGGCGGGTCGGCGGCGTTGGGCAGTGTGGTGATCGCGTTAACCGACTGCTGGATATCCTGATAGGCGCGCATCACGTCGACGCCATCCACCAGCGTGGCGCTGATGTCGGCGCTGCCTTCGTTGGCGCTGGATGTCAGTTCATCAATGCCCTCGACATCGGAAATGGCCGCTTCAACGGGCAGCAGCAGGCTCTGTTCGATGTCTTCTGGCGTGGCGCCTGGGTAGTTAATCGTGACCTGGACGACTTCGGTTTCAAATTCCGGGAAGATCTCTTTCTTGATTGCAAGCGACGCCATGAGCCCGCCAACAATAAACAGGATCATCAGCAGGTTTGGGGCAACGCCATGGTCGACCATCCACGCCAGGGGACCTTTACGCAGCATCAGCTGTCACCCCCGGTGTCGTTGGGTGTGTCGTCGCGTTGTCGGACGCGAACGCGCTGACCTTCACTGGGCTGGGCCAATCCTGCTGTCACCACGCGTCGGCCATCCGCCAGGCCGCTGCTGACCAACGCTTGATCCTGGCCGCGATAAGCGAGCGTCACATGACTACGTTGCAGGCGGTCATCGTCGTCGACCCACCATACCTGCTCGCCGGGTCGTAACGCGGCGGAGGGCAGAGCGATGAGGTCAGGCTTGGCGCTGGTGGCAAACGAGGCACGCAGCACATCGCCGAGGCGCAGGGCCGGGCCTTCAGTGTTAAGCGCCAGTGGGTCATCAACCGCAATCAATAGCTGCGCCTGCAGGCCGTTTTCTTCCAGCGCAGGGAGAATGGAGACCAGTGTTCCCTCGCGCTGCTCGTCTTCAGGCCAGCCGCTGCTGGATAAGCTCACACTTTTGCCTTCCTGAAGCCAGTTAAGCCACTCTCCCGGCAGCGAGGCGCGCACCCAGAACTGCTCAACACCCACTAGATGCAACACCTCGGTGCCCTGGCTCAGCAGGCTGCCAGGGCCGACCAGGCGCTCCTGCACCATCGCCTGCCAGGGCGAACGCAGGGTAGCCCGTTCGAGGTTTAGCGCGGCTTGGTCGCGGGCAACGCGCGCCTGTTCAACCAATGCCTGGGCTTGGCGTAACTGTGGTTCGCGGAGTACCAACGCTCGGCGTTCGGCAGATAGCTGGCGCCCGAAAGACTCGTACTCACTGCGGGCGCGCTGCTGTTCCGCCTGTTCAAGGGCAAGCTGCGCCTGGGCATCGGCTAACTGAGCCTCGGCATCTTCCAACGTCAACTGCAAGTCGGCCTGGTCGATGTGTGCGACGGGGGCATCTTGCTCGACGACCTGACCAGGCATCACGCCTTCGGCGAACCGTTCGAGCTGGCCGGCGACTCGGCTGGCGAGCATGGTTTCCTGCTCTGCTTCAACGCGCCCAAAGCCTTGCAGATCAGGTGAGCGTGCGGCGGAAGATACGCTAACCACATCGACCAGCGCGGGCGTCGGTTCGGGAGGAGGCTGGCGCTCGATGCGTGGGGGCTGGGTGACGATCCACCACGCCAGCGCCGCGCCGCCTACCAGAACCACCAGCGCAATCACTGCGCTTAGCCGAATGCGACCACGCTGTGACGGTGAGGAAGAAGGCTGATCTGTCATGTTCGTGGGTCATCCATTGGCCAAAATCGAAACTTAGAGCTATTAGGGCGTATCATGCTAGCATCACCTAGCGTCACGCAGCGATTAGGTAAGCAATGTGTAAATTGCGTGCAAGTCGTTTTACGCAGTGCCTGTATCGACATAACGTGACTCAGCGCCTCCTTGGGAATAAGTTACTTGAAATCAATAGACTGACTGGTCTACTTTAATAATATGAAAAATACTGCTACGACACGCGATAAGCTCATTGAGACCGGTGCCGAACTGATCGGCCAGCAAGGTTATAACGCTACGGGAATCAATGCCGTATTGAAAACGTGTGGCGTGCCGAAAGGGTCGTTCTACCACTACTTCTCGAGCAAAGAGGCATTCGGCCTGGCGGTGATCGATCAGTTTGCCATGGCCTATGACGCTCAGCTTGCTGCGCTTTTAGAAGATACCGCATCACCTGCGCTTGAACGGCTTAGGCGCTATTTTGCGGCCGGTCGTGAGCATATGTGCCATTGCGACCACACCACCGGCTGTCTGATTGGCAACCTTGGGCAGGAGCTTTCCGGGCAAAGAGATACCTTTCGCGATGCCCTGGATCGCGTTTTCCAGCGCTGGGAGCAGTATTTTGTTGCTTGCCTGCAAGACGCTCAAAAAACCGGCGAAATCAGTGCGGCGGTGCCTGCTGATACCCTGGCCAGCTTTATTCTCTCCGGCTGGGAAGGCGCCATCCTGCGTGCCAAAACGCTCAAGTCTGTTAAGCCGATGGAGAACTTCGAGAAGATTCTGTTTCAACAGGTGCTGGTGCCCTAAAATTAATGTCTGGCACGGAAGTGGTGCTCATCAGCTGCCACATCGTTTCGGGTTGCAGCGATCAGGGCGTCATCAAGGGATGGGTCTTCAAGGGTTATCAAGCCGCACTGGCCCAGAGCTTCGCGCAGGCTGACCTGTTCATCCAGGCGCTGATATACCACCCGCACACAGCAGGGCATTCGCTCGCTATTATCCGCCACGCCCAATTTCAAGCCGGTCAAGCGCGTCACCTGGCTCTGAAAGCTCGGAAACAGAATCGTCTGGGTGATTTCATGACCGTTGAGCGTTTCGTGGTCGACCAAAAACAGCCGATCAGCCAGCTTGACCGCCGTGCCCACATAGCGGTTGTGGCATGAACGGGCGCCCGGCAGGGTCTGCATTCGCTCGGTGCGCTGATAGACCACGCCGCCCTCCCGTGCTTCCAGGCAAACCAGGGTCCGCATTAACAGCCCCGGCCGAGACATCGAGCGGTAAAGCTCAAAGTAGCGGCCGATATAGCGCTCCATGCCTTCGCTGCCGCGCTGAATCAGCGCGTCAGGCCATGGCAATGTGGTTGGGTTTTCCCTATTGAGCTGACCGGTTTGTACCAGGGCACGAAAATCATGGTGGGGAAGGGCAATATCACCGGTGGTGACACCAAAAAAGTGGCAAATGCGCTGAAGAGCGGCGTGGCTGGGGCGATAACGCCCACTCAGGTAGCGGTTAAACTGAGCGCGGTTGATCGTTAAACGACGACAGACTTCAGCAATAGACGGGTAGTAACTGCAGAGCAGGCGCAGGTTGGCCACGAAATCGTCATGCATGGGGTGGCTCGATTCTCTAATGGGCTTTGGGCTGCTTAATGTGATGCCTTGTGCCAAAGAGTGCAATGCTTTCCCTCTTGCCGGGCAACCCTTGCCGTCGCGGCTCCCTGGCGTAAAAAGTTATGCTCCAGCTACATTACTAATATGCACAGCAAAAGGCTTCTTCAGAAAACTAGAAGTACGATGTTTCACGGGTTTGAAAAATTAAGGCAAGTCGCTCCATTGCGGTCACTATATTGCCGAGGAAATCCCTGAAATATTGCTTGAGGAAGCGCTGCCATTTCTATGCAAGGAAGGAAAACAATAGGAAGTAGATGAACCGAACATAGCCTGACGGCAGATCGGTTTATCTACGTTCGCCTTTAACGTTCCATACTGCTGACGATAAGCGCTGCATTAACGCCACCAAAGCCGAATCCGTTGCACAAGACATGTTTGGTGTTGTGTTTCTGACCAGTCGTTGTGACGAAGGTTAAATCCTGCATGTCATCATCGCACTGCTCAAGATTGATGGTGGGTGGAAGCTGCTGAGTATTGCAGGCCAAGACAGAAAAAATACTCTCTATGCCCCCCGCTGCACCTAAAAGGTGGCCTGTGGCGGCTTTGGTGGCCGAAATAGGAATAGCGGGCAAGCGCTCACCGAATACATTACGCAAAGAGGCAATTTCAGCCCGGTCGCCAACGGGCGTAGAGGTGGCATGGGCATTGATATGATCAATAGCATCAATGGTTAGGCCCGCCATGCCGATCGCCGCTTGGATCGCTGCTGCTGCGCCAGCGCCATCCTTTGGACCTGCCGTTAGGTGGTAGGCATCCGCGCTGGTACCGTAGCCGCTAATCACCGCTAGCGGCGTTGCACCCCTTGCGACCGCGTGTTCAAGCGTTTCGATCACCATAACGCCAGCGCCTTCTCCCATCACAAAACCGTTCCGGGCTTTATCAAAAGGCCTTGATGCGCGTTCAGGGGCGTCACCTTCCGTCGAAACCGCCTTTAGGGCATTAAAGCTGGCGAGTGAAAGAGGGTCTATACACGCTTCAGCCCCGCCGACGAGGGCAATATCGGCTTCTCCATTGCGGATGATGCGCATACCGTCGCCAATTGCCTGTAGCCCCGCTGCGCAAGCCGTTACCGGACACCCCAGTGGGCCTTGAAAGCCATAACGAATGGACAGATTGCCAGCCGCCAAATTGGCCAGAAAGGCGGGTACCGTGAAGGGGGAGAGCTTGCGATGGCCGCGCTCGGCAAGGGTTTTTTGCGCTTGGGTAATGGTAGGGAAGCCGCCGATGCCAGAGCCAATAATGGTGGCCGTGCGACGTTTTTGCGCCTGCTCAACGGGGAACCAGTTGGCCTGTGAGAGTGCCTCATGGGCTGCCGCTAACGCATAAAGGCTGAACAGATCCATTTTGCGCTGCTCTTTGGGGTCGGCTATTTCATTCAGGTCAATACCGCCGCTGGGGTCATGGTTAATGCTCGGCACCACCCCGGCAATTTTGATCGGGATATTGCTGGTGTCAAAGCGGTCAATGGTGCTGATGCCCGACTGGCCGTTAACCAGTCGCTGCCAACTTTTATTGACGCTGTTGCCTAGCGGGCTGACCATACCCATGCCGGTAATCACGATAGGTGATTGCATAGTGACTCCTGAATTAGTGATATGGTCACCCTAGCAATGGGCAGTATATGATCAAGATAATATTTAGCTGACGCACCATGAGGTGAATATGCCTTACCCCAAGAGCCATAAATCGAAAACCAAAGAGCGCATTTTGGCTTCGGCGACAGAGCTATTTAGTCGCAATGGGTTTCACAAGGTGTCGATTGGCCAGATCATGAAGCTAGCGAAGATGACCCACGGCGCCTTTTATTCACATTTCGCATCAAAAGAGGCCCTTTACCATGAGTCTGTCCGCCTGACCATTGATAACAGCCGGGCGGCTAGACTGGTAAAAGGCCCGCTTTCGTTACAGCACCTAACCGAATTAGTCGCCAACTACTGCAATCTCCAAGAGTTGGAAGCTAAGCATAAGCCGGGGCCTGAAACGGTACTGTTCAACGAAATAGGCAGTGAAAAAGCAGAAATCCGTACCCTGTTTGAAGCGTCATATATGAGCATGAAAAAGATGCTTGAAACGCGGTTGATAGCGCTGAGCAAGTTGAAACAACTCCCTTTCGCCACTGACCGCAAAGCGATTTCTGATAAATCTCGGGTCATATTGGCCTCCTTGATAGGGGCTGTCGCTATTGCCAAGAGTTTGCCGGGGGAAGTGGAGCGAAAGCAGGTGTTGATAGCCACGCAACGCCAGATTTTACTCATGCTCGGGGTCAGCGAAACCGAGGCAGAGCGTATGATGCAAGCACAGTAACTCCTGCCTCTACTGAAATAATCTCTAGAGCAAGCGCTGCTGCTCTTACCCAGCCTAGGGTAGGCGATTCGAGAGACTCCCCAAGACGAAACGGGTAAAAAACTGGATAATGGCTGCCATTCGCCGACCGGCTTAAGTATTTAACGGCCCAGGCACACTCATTACCCCGGACGCCCGCTCATGGAAATCAAAGTTAACTATCTCGACAACCTCCGCCTTGAGGCCAAGTTCGACGATTTTACGGTCATCTCTGACCAGCCAATTCGCTATAAAGGCGACGGCTCGGCGCCAGGGCCGTTTGACTATTTCCTGGCATCGTCGGCGATGTGCGCTGCCTACTTCGTCAAGGTGTACTGTAACGCGCGGAACATTCCCACCGAGAACATCCGCCTGTCGCAAAATAACATCGTCGACCCGGAAAACCGCTACAAGCAGATTTTCAAGATCCAGGTCGAACTGCCGGAGGATATCTCTGAGAAAGATCGTGAAGGCATGCTGCGCTCCATCGACCGTTGTACGGTGAAGAAAGTCGTCCAGACCGGCCCTGAGTTTCAGATCGAGGTGGTCGAGAACATCGACGAGGACGCCCAGGCGCTGCTGATGGGCGCGCCGGAAGGCAGCAGCACCTACGCTGATTTGGGCATGAAGATCGAGATCGCCTCCTGGCGCAATATCGTGCCCCACGTCTGGTCGCTGCATATTCGCGATGCGGCCTCGCCAATGTGCTTTACCAACGGCAAAGGCGCGACTAAAGAGAGCGCGCTGTGCTCAGCGCTGGGCGAGTTTATCGAGCGTTTGAGCTGCAACTTTTTCTATAACGACCAGTTCTTTGGCGAAGAGATTGCGGGTAGCGAATTCGTTCACTATCCCAATGAGAAATGGTTCCAGCCGGGCCCGAACGACGAATTGCCTGAAGAAATTCTCGACGAGCATAGCCTTGCGATCTATAACCCGGAAGGCGAGCTGTGCGGCTCCAACCTGATCGATACCAACTCCGGCCGCGAAGACCGGGGCATTGTCTCGCTGCCTTATATTCGCCATTCCGATGGCGAGACGGTCTATTTCCCCTCCAATCTGGTCGAAAACCTGTTCCTCAGTAACGGCATGAGCGCGGGCAATACGCTAGTGGAAGCTCAGGTGCAGTGCCTGTCGGAGATTTTCGAGCGGGCGGTAAAGCGTGAAATCCTTGAGCAAGAGCTGACCCTGCCAGATGTGCCGCAGGAGGTGCTCGCGAAGTACCCAAGCATAGTAGAGGGCATTAATGCCCTGGAAGCCCAAGGGTTCCCGGTGCTGGTCAAAGATGCCTCCATGGGCGGTCAGTTCCCAGTCATGTGCGTCACGCTTATGAACCCGCGCACTGGTGGCGTGTTTGCCTCCTTCGGTGCCCACCCAAGCTTTGAAGTGGCGCTTGAGCGCAGCTTGACCGAGCTGCTCCAGGGCCGCAGCTTTGAAGGCCTGAACGATTTGCCGCTACCGACCTTTAATTCGCAAACCGTGGCCGAGCCGAACAACTTCGTTGAGCACTTTATCGACTCGGTAGGCGTGGTTTCCTGGCGTTTCTTTAGCGCCAAGCCCGACTTTGAGTTCAGCGAGTGGGACTTCTCCGGTAGCAACGAGGAAGAAGCCGAGACGCTGTTTGGTATCTTTGAAGAGCTAGGCGCGGAAGTGTATATGGCTGTCCATGAAGACCTGGGCGCGCCGGTGTGTCGCATTCTAGTGCCGGGCTACTCCGAGGTGTATCCGATCGAGGATTTGATCTGGGACAACACCAACAAGGCGCTGGATTACCGCGAGGATATTCTCAACCTGCACCGCCTGGATGACGGCGAGCTTACCAATCTGGTCGAGCGGCTGGAAGACAGCCAGATGGACGACCACGCCGATATCATCACGCTGATCGGCGTTGAGTTTGACGAGAACACCGTTTGGGGCCAGTTGACCATTCTTGAACTGAAGCTGCTGGTCTATCTGGCGCTGCAGCGTCATGAAGAGGCGCTGGACTGCGTGCAGATGTTCCTCCAGTACAACGACAACACCGTCGAGCGCGGCCTTTTCTATCAGGCGGTGATCGCGGTACTGGAAATTGTCCTGGATGATGAGCTGGAGCTTGAAGACTACCTGCACAACTTCCAGCGCATGTTCGGTGAAGCGACCATGGCGGCGGTTGTTGGCTCGGTGGAAGGCACCGTGCGCTTCCACGGACTAACGCCTACCAACATGCAGCTGGAAGGCCTGGAGCGCCACCAGCGCTTGATCGAAAGCTATAAGAAGCTCCACGCTGCTCGGGCGGCCAAAGCGGGCATGTGAAGCCGACAGAGCAATCATTTGCCATTACGCCTAAAGCGACAGAAAGAACAATATCAGCGGTGGCGACAGCAGCGAGAGAATAAACCCGCTGACCACGGCGATGGGGACGCAGGCGACGCCGCCGTGTTGTTGAATGACGGGTAGCGTGAAATCCATCGAGGTGGCGCCGCCATAGCCGATGGCAAGTGCTGTGTGGCGGTGGATCACCAGCGGGATCAGGATAAACGCCAACAGCTCGCGGGTCAGGTCGTTGAAAAATGCCACGCCGCCCATTAGCGGGCCTAGCTGGTCGCCAATCAGAATCGCTGACAGCGAGTACCAGCCAAAGCCCGCCGCCATGGCGAGGCCTTCGTTCCAACTGAGTGACAGAAGCGGTGCCGCCAGCAGGCCTGCGAGTAACGAGCTAAGCGCCAGGGTGACGGCAATCGCGAGCCCCAGGCGGTTGAGCAATATCTGCTTGAGCGGCATGCCCGAGTTACGTAGTTGGCAGCCGATCAGCGCCAAAAGGCCATAGAGCACCCATTCGGCCAATAGATCGGCTGTGGAAAATAGCCCTTCACCTAACGCCGGCCCGGCCAGCAGACCGATGGTTACCCCGACGGCCACCACGACAACTAATAGTAACGAGCCCTGCATCGCGGCGAATTTGCTGGTTGGGGCATCTTTGACCACCGGTGAATGGCCTGCCTTTAGTGCCACCCTGCGCGACAGCCACCAAAGCGCTACTAGATTAAGCAGCGTGGTAATACTAAACAGCAGCAGGGCGTTGCCACCCAGTTTGGTTAGTTGGCTGGACAGGTTTTCAAGCCCGGCAAGGCTAATACCCATCAGCAGTAGAATGATATAAACGGCGCTATTAACGGCCTGGTTGATGCGTTGCTGCCAACGCAAGGAGGGGGCACGCACCAGGTAACCCAGCAGCAGCGGGAGGAGGACAATCAGTAATCCGGAAAGCATTTACGGCGTGGCGCCCCCGCCTGGGTTGAATTCGGTCAGGGCAAGCAGTGTTTCACGCTCGCCATCTTTGAAATATTCTGCGGAAAGCACTAGCCCTGGCCAGTCCGGGTGAAAGCTCAGGTGAAGCTCACTATCGCTTTTTTCTGCATTGAGCATGATGACATTCAGCGCGTCGAACTCACCGGCGGGGACGCTAATGGGGGCTTGGCTTTCCATGTAGTACTGGTAGTGCTCCTCTTCCCCTTCATGATCGAGAAAGCGCACATCGCAGGGGGACGCTTCGCTGCAATTTTCCTTGCCCGCGCGGCGGGAAAGATCGAACAGGGCGGTTTGTCGATCAAGCGTCGTCAGCTGTTCCTCCCTGAGTTGATAGTCGTTGCCGATGCCAAACAGTGAGTAACGGCTGTTATAAAGCAGCGCGTGCGTGGCGTCGTCAGCGACGCTAAAGCGGCTGCGCTCTTCACCACTAACCACGGCAATTGAGAAGCGCATGTCGCTGCGCCAGTGATTGTTTTCCTGGCTCAAGTGATGGGTGATGTTGGCGCTTGGCCAGCCGTCAACCTTGAGCCGGTAGTTTGCTTTAAAAGGCTGCGGCGCCGAATAATCCTTGCTGGGTGATGCCTCGGCAACGGTCGTCGTCAGGCCGGTAAAACACAGCGTGGCCGCAACCGCAAGGCAGTGCGGGTGCTGAAGAGCTTGGGATAGAGCACATCGCATCGTGAGTCTCCCTGACAAATGGTAGTCCAGCCAACGGGGTAGCCTAGCGCTATCACACCGTGGACGATAGGTGTTTAAGGGAATCGCTCAGTTCCACCGGATAATCGCTTTCACCTTGCTCCAATGCCGTGACTGAGGCAGGAAAGCGGGGTAAGGCATCCGCCACGCGAGATCTGGCCTGCTGTGCTTGCGCCATCGTGGTAGAAACAATAACACCGTTTTGTACGACCGGGCTTAGCAGAGCTTCTCCGGGGATGTTGGTTTCATCGCGTTGAGCAATTGTATCGCCAATATACCGCCCGGCAGCATCCTGGCGACGGTATAGCTGCTTGCGTGTTGGCAGGTTGATTTTTCCAGGCGAGTGTTTAGCCCTTGGTTTTCCGGCGTATTCAACCAGTTTGTACGATAGATCGATGACCGGCGCATCCGCCGAAACGCCCATTTGGGTGCCGACACCAAAGGCGTCGATGGGGGCGTTCTGGGCAATAAGCTTGGCGATGCCATACTCGTCCAGACCGCTGCTGGCAATGATTTTGATGTCGTTGAAACCGGCTTCATCGAGCATTGCACGGGTTTCGAACGCAAGCTGGCCGAGATCGCCGGAGTCAAGACGCACAGCGCTCACCGACAACTCAGGGATGTCGCGGAGCATGTCAATTACATGCCTGACACCTTGCAGCGTATCGTAGGCGTCGACCAGTAAGGTGGTGTTGGGGTAGTGACGCGCGAACGCACGAAATGCCGCCGTCTCATCGTCGTGGGCAAGAATATAGCTGTGCGCCATAGTGCCGTTCAGCGGCAGATCATGACGCAGCCCGCCGAGCACATTACTGGTGCCGCTCAGCCCGGCGGTTTTGTAGGCGCGGACCCCACGCACGGCTGCGTCGATGCCGTGAACACGGCGCATGCCAAAATCGACCACCGGGCGATCACTGGCCGCCCACACGATGCGGGCGGCTTTGGAGGCGAGCACAGTTTCCAACTGCACGAGGTTCATGATGAGGCTTTCGAGCAGCTGTGCCTCGGCGATTGGCGCGTCCACTTCAAGCAGCGGTTGATGCGGGAAAAGCGGCGTTCCTTCGGGGACGGTCCAGATGTCTCCCGAAAAGCGCCAGTTCGCCAACCAGTTCAGAAAGTCCTCGTCGAAGCGCCCGGTCGATGCGAGTTTTTCGATGGCCGCATCGTTAAAATGCAACTGGCTGAGTTTGGCCGCCGCGTGCTGCTGGCCGCAGGCGAGGATAAAGCGGCGCGACGGGGGCAGCTGGCGGAAAAACAGGCTAAAGGTGGCGGGCGTATCATGCATCGCCTCCTTCCAGTACGCCTGGGTCATGGTCAGTTGATAAAGGTCGGTTAATAGCGCCAACTCATCGTCTGCAACGCTCAGCGTTGACGGTTGATTCATGCGCGTACCTCGGCCCCGGCATCCTGCATTTCATGGCGGCATCGCGCGACGGCGTCAGGGTCGGCCGCGGCGCATAACGTTTCCAGCAACAGGGTTTTAAAGCCCTCGCGACAGGCGGCAATGACCGTCGCATGGACGCAGACATCAAGCGCCAGGCCGCAAACCACGACGCGCTGGATACCGTTTTCACGCAGATACTCGCCAAGCCCGGTGCCATCGAAGGCCGAGTAGGCATCGGCATTGAACGCTGTGGCCTTGCTGACGCGAATGACCCCATCAGGCAAGCTGAGGTCGGGGTGGAAAGCCGCTCCCGGCGTATCCTGAACGCAGTGTACCGGCCAGGGACCGCCTCGATGGCTAAAGCTGATATGGTCCACCGGATGCCAGTCGCGGGAAGCCACAATCGCCGCGCCAGCGTCTTGGGCAGCGGCAATTTCGGCATTGATGCCCGGCACCAGAG
>JAIVHM010000141.1 GCA_020201095.1 Halomonas sp.
ACGCTGCTGGCATGGTATTTCATGCGCCGCAACGAGGCTAAGCGCCAGCAGATGTTGAAGGCATCAGGTTAGAGCACATCGTCGTCACTGCCCAGGCTTACGCTTTCCAGCTCGCCGGTGACCAGCGATACTTCGATAGCCAACTGGATCGGCGCGCAGCACTGGTGGCAGTCCTCCCAGGTAAAGTGACTGCCTTGTGAGGCGTCAATCAATAGTGTTAACAAGGTATCGCAGTAGGGGCAGTAGGCGTCATACTCTACTAAGGTATCTTCTTGCATGATGCGATCCTTCTTAAAGTGGTGCTTTTAGTGTAGCAGCCGAGTTGTTGAGAGGCATTGCCGTGTGCAATCAGGTAGGCTAAACGCCGTTTTATAACGCAATGGAGAGCAGCGATGATGTTACGACAGGTAGCCGTAGCGGCCTTATTGGCCTTGCCAGTAGCCGCATGGGCGGAAACGCCCAACATAACACCTGGTGAATGGGAATTCGTCAGCACCACGACAGTGAGCGGCGATATGCCGGTTCCTGATCAAACCGATACAGAGCAGCAGTGCATCACCCAGGAAGATCTGGAAGATGCTGATCTTGGCTTTATTGAAGAAGAGGAAGGCTGCGAGTTGCTCGACCAGGATACCAATGCGGACGGCCTGTCCTACAGCATGGTATGTCGGGCTGATGAAGGTGAAGCCAATATTGATGGTAATATGAAGTTCATGGGTGAGCGCATTGAAGGCACGGTCGATATCCAGACCGAATCGCCGATGGGTGAGTTAAACATGCAGACTGAGATCGATGGTGAGCGCTTAGGCGACTGCTAAATGCTAGCCTGAAGCGGCATGTGAAAGAGGGCGCGCCTGCTGGCGCGCCCTCTTTGTTATTGAGGTTGTTGGTTGAGAGTGTTACTGAGATTGCTGATTGGCAGCAGAGCTGTCTCGCCTTGGCTATTGGCGGGTGACCGAGGCCTCGATGAGGGCATCACGGAATACCTTGCCTTCATCGCGCAATTGGTTGGCAAACTCGACGATCAGTATGCCGTTTTTAGCGGCGAGGCCGATCAGCAGTACCAGCCCCACCTGGCTATAAATATTCAGCGACTGGCCGGTTAACCACAGCGCCAGCAACGCGCCGCTCATGGCAAGCGGTACCGTGAGCATGATGACAAAGGGGTGAATGAAACTTTCAAACTGGGCGGCCAATACCAGAAATACTACCAGTGCACCCAAGACCAGCAGGAAGGTGGTTGCACCGCTGGCGTTCTGGAAGTCCCGTGAAGCCCCGGCGACATTGGTCTGTGCTTCTTCAGGCAGTAATTCGTCTGCGCTTTGTTCAAGATAGCTGAGAGCCTCGCCCAGGGGGTAGCCATCCGCCAGGTTGGCTTCAATGGTGATCGAGCGCACGCGGTCGAAACGGTTAAGCGTACTGGCTCCCGCGGCGTCGCTTAGTGTTACAAGGCTTGCCAGAGGAATAAGTTCGCCCGAGCGCTGTGAACGCACCTGAATGTTATCCAATGAGCGGGGGCTGTTCTGGCTGGCGCGGTCGCCTTCAACGATGACATCATATTCTTCACCGTCATCGACATAGCGGGTGACATTGCGCCCACCCAGCAGTACTTCCAATGTGCGGCCAATCTCGCTTACCGTGACCCCCAGAGCGGCGGCTCGCTGCTCGTCTATTTCCACGTTAAGCTGTGGCTGCGTCTCGTCGTAGTTGCTTTCGATGGCGCGAATGCGTGGGTTATCGTCGCGGATATGATCAATCAGTTGGTCACGCCATTCAGCCAGTTCTTCGTAAGTCCCGCCACCAAGCACAAACTGTACGGGCTTTTGCGTGCGTTGCCCAAAGCCTTGGCGCATAACCGGGAAGGCCTGGACGCCGGGTAGGGTGTCCAGGTTAGCGCGAACATCGTCCATGATTGCCCAGGCGCTGCGGCGACTGCCCCAGTCGGCCATATTGACGATAATGAAACCGCTGTTGAAGTTTTCAATATTGCCGTAGCCGCGTGGTGCCCGCACCACAACCCGCTCCAGCTCACCGCTTTCGACCATCGGTGTCAAACGGGCTTCTACTTCATCCATGTAGTCCATCATGTAGTCAAAGGTGGCGCCTTCGGGCCCGTTGACCAACACAATAAAGTTACCCCGGTCTTCCTGAGGGGTGTACTCGTTGGGCAGTAGCTGGCTTAACCAAGCAGTCAG
>JAIVHM010000200.1:0-1937 GCA_020201095.1 Halomonas sp.
GCCGCCGCAATACCTAAAAGCCAAGCTCCCCACTGCCAGCCATTGCTGCCCCCAGGCTGACGCTGCTGCCACTGTCGCCAAAGCGCAACGCTCACCAGCGCTGCCGTGCCGACGGCTGCCCAACTAAGCAGTTTGATCAGTGACTCATGGTGCATTTCGTAGAGCGGGCTTTTGACAGCCCACTTAGTCACCATGCCCGCGCCGATGGCACCGGCCAGGGAAATGCCCGGCAACGCCAGAAGTGGCCAGATTAAAGCCAACGACCAACGCGGCATATGCTCGCTGATACTAGTGCCCATAAACAGCGTGCCTTTAGCCAGCGCGTGATGGGCGGCAAACAGCACCACCCCCGGCCACAGCATTGACCAGACGTCCGGATTCACCAACCCCATCGCCACCAGCGCTGTCAGCATGCCCATCTGGCTGATGCTTGAGTAAGCCAATGCGGCCTTGGGATGGCGCTGAAACACCCCGTAGAGTGCCGCCAGAAAAGCCGCTGCGAGACCCGCCAAAAGCATGATCTGACCAAATTGCGACAACGGCGCTGACATCCCTGATTCGCCCAGGGGCAGTACGCTGATCCATCCCAGTAGCCCCGCTTTGATCATCGCACCGCTCAATACGGCGCTCGCGGGTGCAGGCGCCACCGGGTGGGCCAAAGGCAGCCATACATGCAGCCCGATAACGCCCGCCTTCACCCCAAAACCCAGGCACAGCAAAGCAGCCATCCAGGCGCCATGCTCAGCCACCAGGATGCTTTCGCGTACCCCTTGCAGTGTTAGCGTGTCGGCTTCACCCGCTGACCATAAAAAACCGCCCAGGATCAGACCCTCCCCCACCACGGCCAGGATGAGATAAGCCCTGGCGCCCAGATGTGCCTCCTCGGTGCCGCTGTGCACCACCAGCGCGTAGGCCGCAAATGTCATCAGTGCAAAGCCCAGGTAAAAGCTGGCAATATCCTGCGCAACGATCAGCATCACGTTGCCAAGCAGGGTTAACGGCCACAATAGTGATAAGCGCGTCAGCCGACGTTGGGCAGCTTGGTCACCGCTTCGCGCTTGCTTCTGCTCGGCGGCAAAATAGCCTCTGGCATGCACGGCGGAAAGGCTCCATAGCAAGGCGGTAAATGCCAGCCACGGACGGGTTAGCGCGTTCAACGCCCACTCCCCACCCAGCATCCAGACATCGATTGTCCACTGGGCTTCACCGCCGTAAGCTAACAACAATGCCGGCCAGGCGGCGCTTAGCCACCACCACGAAAAGTAGTCACGCTTTCCAGCAGGGGTACGGCAAACCTGCCCCACCACCCCCATCGCGACGCCGAGCGGCCATAGCAGTGACAGTGCCAACAGCAGCGACATCATGGCAGATACTCCCCAGAGGCGACGCGGCTTGCCCAATCCAAGGGGCTAAATGGCAAGCCTGCCAACAGCCCCGCCCCCAGGCTTGCCAGAGCCGTAAACACCATGGGCCAAAGCAGCCAGCCATGGGTCTCTAAACGACCCAAACGCTGTTCGTTTGGCCACTGACCTTGCCCATGTGCCGGACCTAGACGGAACCACAGGCGGTGCAGAATCGGGAGGAAATACATTGCGTTGAGGCTACTGCTCGCCACTAACACAGCAACCACCCAATACATCTCAGCCTGAACGGCCCCCACCCCGAGATACCATTTGGTAATAAACCCCGCCATCGGAGGCAACCCGATCATGCCTAGCGCTCCAATGGTAAAGGCGAGACTGGTAAGCGGCATGCGCCGCCCCGCTCCGTCCATTTCGTCAATGCGATGGATACCCAACTCTTCGGCATAATTGCCGGCACAAAAGAACAGGGTGACTTTCATCAACCCTTGATGGAGCAGGTGCGCCAGCGCACCAATCGTGCCGAAAGGGCCAAACAAACTGACCCCCAATACCACATAGGACACCTGACTAATG
>JAIVHM010000200.1:2028-11571 GCA_020201095.1 Halomonas sp.
TTCACCACGGCCACGGCATGCAGCAGTGCGCTCACCGGCGCGGGCGCAACCATTGCCCTGGGCAGCCAGCCGTGCAGCGGTACCATCGCGGCCTTGACAGCCAAGCCACCCACCAGCAAGGCAAAGATCAGAAGTAATAGGCCCCGGTGATCGGCCAGGTAATCGCCAAGACCTTCCTCTGATGAAAAGGAGTGTTCACCGGTCAGGGCATATAACAGGACAGCCCCCAGCAGCAGCACCACACCAGCACTCAGCGTATAGCGCAGATAAATACGCCCGGCGTCGAGGGCTTTTTGTGTGCCCGCGTGCACCACCAACGGATAGGTGGAAAGCGTCAACATCTCGTAGAAAATCAAGAAGGTGAACAGATTGCCTGCCAGCGCGATACCCAAGGTACTGGCAACGCACAGGCTGAAGAAGCCAAAGAAGCGTTTCCGATTGGCCGAACCTTCCAGATAGCCTATCGCGTAAATCGTCGTACACAGCCAAAGCAGTGACGACAGTCCAGCGAACATCACCCCGAGCGCATCCGCACGCAGCACGAAATCAACGTTCCCCACTACTTGAAAGCTGAACGTATCTTCATGGCCTGCAGAGACCCGGCCAACCATCAGGCTTACCAGTATGATTTTAACGGCAGCCGCCAGCAGATTGACGCTGGTGCGCACTCGCCGTGCATCTTCAGGCAGCGTAAAAATGACCGCCGCGGCCAGTAGCGACGTCAAAAGCGTCGTTAACGGAAGCCAGGACGCACTCATCCGCCACCTCCGTTTAGCAACGTCAGAGGAAAGTGCGCCAGTAGCCCCAAGGCAAAAGCGGTGAAGGCAAGGGTCAGCGCGATAAGATCCATCCCTGGGGCCAGGGCCTGGTAATGGTGGCGCGGTGCCGACTCGTAAAACGAATAGCGAAACACGCGAAACACATAGGCCGCGGTCAATAGCGAACCGAGTAACAGCGCAGTGATGGCCCACCACTGCTGAGATCTGATCATGGCATCAAGTAACAGCCATTTAGCGGTGAAGCCAGCGCTTGGAGGTAAGCCCATCAACGTTACCGCGGCTATACCAAACACTAACAGCGACAGCGGCAATCGACGGCTGGTGCCTGCCAACCCCTTGAGCGTGCTCTCCCCCGTTGCCAACATCAGATTGCCAGCGGCCATGAACATCGCCGCTTTGGCAAACGCGTGGCCCAATAGCTGGAGCCAGAAACCGTCCCAGGCCAACGCGCGCGATAGCGGCGAGATGCCGGGACCCAGCAGCAACGGAAAGATCACCATCAGGTAGCCCAACTGCGCAACGGTTGACGATGCCACCAGCGTTTTCAGCGAATCAGTGCGCCACGCCAACAGGCCTCCCCAGACAATCGCCAGCATGCCTAACCAGGCGATGACATGCGGCGCGTAGAAAGCGTCTGCCAGTAAGATGCTCCACAGTTGCAGTAGTAAAAACAGTGAGGCTTTAATGACCAACGCCGCGTGCAGCGCACTCACCGGTGTCCAGGCACTGCCATGTACCGGTGAAAGCCAACCGTGAAGCGGGAAAAGGGCGGCTTTCAAGGCTAAGCCAGCGCCCATTAGCGCAGCAGCGATCCAGGCGACCGGCCCGGGCTCAACCACTTCTGCCAGGCCCTGAAGGTCCAGTCGCCCCCATTGGCCCAACACCAGCGCTACACCCAATAAATACGCCAGCGACCCCACCAACGCGAGCAGCAGGTAGCGCATGCCCGCCAACAGCGCCGCTGCCTTGCCTGACAACATCAGCATACCCACCGCCGCCAACCCCATCAGTTCCACCGCTAGGTAGAGGGTAAGCAGGTCAGCGGCCAACCAGATCAATGAAAGCGCGCTCAGTAGTCCACCCATCAACGGCCAGAGCCAACGCGACAGCGGTTCCGGGTCGCTCAAGCGCAACAGCCCGGGCGTGTAAAGCGCAGCGGCACAACCAATCCACTGAGTGGATAACAGCAGCAATACGCTAAGCCCGTTCAAGCGCAGCGAGACGCCAACCCCGGCCAGCTCCCACTGCCAATGCAGCAACCCTGACTGTTGAAAAGCGAGTAACAGCCCTACGCCTGAGGCCAGCACGAGCAAACAGGCCAACGCAACGGGCCATGCGCGCTTGGGTGGTAATACTGCGGCCATCAGCCCCAGTAGCAGAGGCGCAGCAAGTGCTGCGCCCAGCGCCCAGTGAGTACTGGTCAAGGGTTCAAAAGTGCTGTCCGATAGCCCAAAACGCCAGATCACCTTGCACGCTCCCGGTGGTCGTCATCTCCCCGCATACTGTCCGCACCGGCCAAGTACACCAGTTGTCGGATCAAGAGCGCCGCCAACATCGAACCCAACCAGGCAACGCATAACCCGACGCTGATCAGCGCCTGGGCAGCCGCCGTGGGACCGGCAACGCCCGCCAATAGCATGAACACCCCGGAACCGAGTAGGTTGAACGCCAACAGGCGCCGTAGCAGATGACGATGCAAGGCAAAGGCGCCTATCGCACTGGCAGTAATCACGACGCCTGCTAAAAGCAGCGGCTGATCAAGGGGCAAGCTGACCATGTCGGGTATCGTGAAGTGAATTACCGAGCCAAGCATGACAAGCCAGCCAAACACCAGAAAGACGCGGGCCACTTTACGTGGCCAGGCGTCGCTGAAGGTATCGCGCTTAAGCGGTGAAGAGCCGCCAGGTAAAAGAAGGCCGAGGGCATAAAACAAGCTTAGCCCGGTCAGTATCACGCCCAGCAAAAGTTCGGCGACCGCCAACCAAGGCATGCCGAAATGCCACCAGCCAATGGTCATCGCCAGGGCAAACGCCACAAAAAAGCAGCAGGCGCGCACAAGCTGGCGATCGAACAGGCAAGCGTGTGCCGCTACCACGAGGCAAAGGGCCAACACTGCTTCTATTGCATCTAAGGAGGCTATCATTCGTTTTCGCTACATCCTTGCACCGGAGACGACTTAGCGTCTTATTTTGCCCGCCGGTTGCAAGGTTATCGGCAGCGCAGTTAGTTAAGCCGTTTTAAGAGCCAGCGCCCAATATCGTTTATCTGCTGGGGGCAAAGCGAGTGGGCCATGGAATACTGCCGATAATTGACCGCATAGCCCATGCTTGTTAAGCGGTCAACGCCGCTTTTACCCAGGCTCTCCGGCACAATAGGGTCAAAGCTGCCGTGCTGGACCTCAATGGGAATATGCCGATTGGCCTCGGCCAGCGAGATGCTGTCGGCAGTGGCGAAGTAGGTCGACATTGCCAAAAGCCCGCCAAGCGGCTCGGGGAATGACAGCGCAGCATGATATGCCACGGCGCCACCCTGAGAGAAACCCGCCACAATGATCCGCTGGCTGTCGATACCCTGGTCAATTTGCTCATGAATCAGTGCTTGAATACGCTCGGCCGAGACCTTTAGCTGCGCTTCATCGACCCGGCGGCCCAGATCCATTGCTAGAATATCGTACCAAGCGGGCATCACCATTCCGCCGTTGATGGTCACCGGCAAGCGGGGCGCGTGAGGCATGATAAAGCGCACATTAGCCCTGGCCGGCAACCCCAACGCGGGAACTAACGGTTCAAAGTCGTGCCCGTCGGCACCTAAACCATGCAATATGAACACACACGCATCGGCGGGTTTACCGCTTTTCGGCTCGATGATGAGTTCGCCAGGCGCTGTCATAATTATTCAATCCTTGCTTAAAAAAATATCACCCTAGCGCAAAGCAACGTCTTGGGCGAGTAATGCGTCGATTTTTCATACACATACAAAAAACCCCGCCTAGGCGGGGTTTTTTAGCACATCAGCTATTGGCTGATGGCACACATCAGGGTTCTAAGTTATAGAACCTTGATGTTGGAAGCCTGAAGGCCTTTTTTACCCTGGGTGACGTCGAAGGAGACCTTCTGACCGTCTTGCAGAGTTTTGAAGCCATCAGCTTGAATTTCGGAGAAGTGCGCGAACAGGTCGTCGCCGTTATCGTCCGGAGAAATAAAGCCGAAGCCTTTAGTGTCGTTAAACCACTTAACGGTACCAGTTGCCATGATCGAAATCCTCGATAAAGCGTATTTAAAGCCGGGTAATACCCGAGTTGCAGTGGGTAGAACAAGAAACTTTCACCAGACTCAACGCTTGCGGCGCTTCGATACTGCTGACAACGTTCGACTTGCTAACCTACTGCCCGGAAGAATGCGCCTTGTTTCAGCACACGTCAATACTATCGCGCAAAAAAGTGTCAGTCCGATGACCGCGACGATAATATCCACCCAGCGGCTTTTTCAGCAATCATCAGCGTCGGCGAATTGGTATTGCCGCTGGTGATGGTCGGCATCACGCTGGCATCTGCCACGCGCAGACCAGTGATACCGCGCACGCGCAACTGGCTATCGACGACGGCCATCGGGTCATCTTCTCGCCCCATCCTTGCCGTGCCCACCGGGTGGAAAATCGTCGTACCAATATCCCCCGCCAGGCGCGCCAATTCATCGTCAGTCTGGTACTCGAGGCCGGGCTTCACCTCTTCTGGATGGTACTTGGCAAAGGCAGCCTGCTCGGCAATCCGGCGCGTCACCCGCAATGAATCAGCAGCCACCTTACGATCCTCTGGCGTACTCAGGTAATTCGGCATGATGGCGGGCGCCTGACGCGGGTCGCGGCTTTTAATCCTAACCGACCCGCGGCTGCTGGGGTTCAGGTTGCACACGCTCGCAGTAATCGCGGAGTACGGATGTAGCGGCTGGCCAAAAGCTTCCAGGCTTAACGGCTGAACGTGATATTGGATATTGGCGTAGTCATACTCCTCGGAGCTGCGCGTAAATATACACAGCTGCGACGGCGCCATACTCATGGGCCCGGTACGTTTAAGGGCATACTCCAGGCCAATTTTAGCCTTGCCCACCAGTGAGTTGGCTATCGTATTGAGCGTTTTACCTCCCTTAACCTTATACACCGAGCGGATTTGCAGGTGATCCTGCAGGTTTTCACCCACGCCAGGCAAGTCACTTACCACCTCGATATCGTGCTCGGCCAGTAAGTCAGTGGGGCCAATACCTGAAAGCTGTAACAACTGAGGCGAACCAATCGATCCAGCAGACAGGATCACTTCCTGGTTGGCGCGCACTCGCAGCGTCTCACCATTGCGCACCACTTCGGCACCCACACAGCGTGGCGTTGTGCCATCATTATCAAACATGAGCCGATTGACGTGGGTTGAGTGCCAGACGGTGAGGTTGTGACGCTTTCGCGCTGGCCTCAAGAACGCTTTTGACGTATTCCAACGCCACCCGGCGCGCTGATTGACCTCAAAGTAGTCCACCCCTTCGTTGTCGCCGCGATTAAAGTCGCGTGTCCGGGGAATACCCGACTGAGCCGCCGCTTCAGCAAAATCATCCAGCACTTGCCAACTTAGCCGCTGCTTTTCCACCCGCCATTCACCGCCGTGGCCATGAAAATCGCGGTGCTCAGCATCGGCATCGCCGCCTTCATCCAGGCGATGATGATGTTCGTGCTTGATAAAATCAGGCAGACAGTTTTCCCAGCGCCAGGCGTCGTCGCCGGTCACCTCGGCCCAGTGATTGTAATCCCGCGCCTGGCCGCGCATGTAAATCATGCCGTTGATGCTCGAACAACCGCCCAGGGTCTTGCCCCGTGGGTAAATCAGCGAGCGACCGTTGAGCCCTTTATCCGACTCGGTGCGGAACATCCAGTCGGTGCGCGGATTATTGATGCAATAAAGATAGCCCACCGGAATATGAATCCAGTGGTAGTTATCGCGCCCACCCGCCTCGATCAGCAGTACCCGATGATTGGGGTTGGCGCTCAATCGATTGGCCAGCAGGCACCCGGCAGTACCTGCGCCCACCACAATAAAGTCAAAGGTGTTGTTGTTAGTTGTATCGGCCATGAACTGACTCCAGCAACGCGACGACGTTTACTTGGCGGTGGGCATGACGAAATCGGCCCCGCCATCGATCGAGTCGGACCAGCGCTGCATGATTGACTTCTGCTTGGTGTAGAAACGTACGCCTTCTTCACCGTAGGCATGGGTATCGCCAAACAGCGAACGCTTCCAGCCGCCGAAGCCGTGCCATGCCATTGGCACCGGGATGGGCACGTTGATACCCACCATGCCCACTTGAATACGGCGACCAAACTCCCGCGCCACGCTGCCGCTTTCGGTAAAGCAGCTAACACCGTTGCCGAACTCATGGTCGTTGATCAATTGAATCGCCGTGGCCGCATCGGGCACCCGCACGCAGACCAGCACCGGACCGAAAATTTCTTCTTTGTAAATCGTCATTTCCGGCGTGACATGGTCGAACAGCGTACCGCCCATCCAGAAACCATCAGCACAGCCGTCGCCAGTCTGTGAGGCGTCAAACTCGCGCCCGTCGACCAGCAATTCAGCCCCTTCGGCCACGCCTTTGTCGATATAACCGGTAATGCGGGCCCATTTCGGCGTCCAACTGCATGCCGTTTTTCACTTTGAGCGACTTGGCGCGCTCGGCTAGCGCTGGCACGACCTTATCGGCCACATCGCCCACCAACACGGCCACGCTGATCGCCATGCAACGCTCACCCGCTGAGCCGTAGGCGGCACCGATCAAGGCATCAACGGCTTTATCCAGATGCGCATCGGGCATCACGACCATATGGTTTTTCGCCCCGCCGAGCGCCTGGACGCGCTTACCATGGCGAGCGCCACGCTCGTAAATCAGGTTGGCAATGGGCGTGGAGCCGACAAACGACAGCGCCTTGACCTCGGGATGGTCCAGCAGCAGTTCAACGGCGTCCTTGCCGCCTTGAACGACGTTAAACACGCCATCAGGCAAGCCGGCTTGCTTAAGCAGATCGGCAATCATCAATGAGGCACTGGGATCCAAGGGGCTCGGTTTGAGGATAAAGGTATTACCCGTCGCGATCGCCACCGGAAACATCCACATGGGCACCATGACAGGAAAATTGAACGGCGTAATCCCTGCCACCACGCCAAGCGGCTGGCGTACCGTCCAGTTATCGATCCCGGTGCTCACCTGTTCGGTGTAGTCGCCCTTCATCAACTGGGGAATACCGCAGGCGAACTCGACGATATCGATGCCCCGAGCCACTTCACCCTGTGCATCGGTGAACACCTTGCCGTGTTCTTTAGTGATCGCCTCGGCCAACGCGTCTTTATTGGCGTTGAGCAACTCAAGAAACTTGAACATCACCCGCGCGCGGCGAATGGCCGGCGTATCGGCCCAGGCAGGAAACGCGGCCTGAGCAGCGTCCACGGCAGCGTTCACATCCTGCTCACCGGCAAGCGACACGCGACCGCTAACCTGGCCCGTCGCAGGATTGAATACATCCTGGGCATCACCCGTGCCTTGGCTTACATTGCCATTAATAAAATGCTGAATAGAGGTGGTTGATGTGGTGGTCATTGAAGCAACCTTTATAAGTGTCATGATGGTTAAAATAGCGATGACACCAGATTAACTGCCTAACAGAGGCGATCAATTGAGTAATTTTTAACCACGATATAAGCTTAGCTAATAACAACACCTTTCAAGAAGGTCACTCATGCAAGAATACGCCACGCTTCGGGCGTTCGTGGCCGTTGCTCGCGCTGGCAGCGTGTCCCGGGCCGCCGAGCAACTGCACCTCAGCCAGCCCGCCATTAGTCTAAAGTTGAAGCAGCTTCAGGCTAATCTGGGGCTCACGCTATTCAGTCGGCGTCCCCAGGGCCTGAGTCTGACAACGGACGGTCTTGCCCTGCTACCGGCTGCCGAAAAAGCTCTGGCCAGCGCCATCGCCTTTGAACAGACGGCAAGCGCCCTGCACAGCACGCTACGTGGCAAACTGACTATCGGCACCATCGTCGACCCTGAGTTTATTCGTCTTGGAGCCTTTTTGAGTCGCCTGATGCTCAGGGCGCCGCAGCTTGAAACCGAGCTGCACCACGGCATGAGTGGCCGCGTACTGACGCGCATTGAAAAGGGCGAGCTGGACGTGGGCTTTTACCTGGCCCCGCCTGGGGAAGGCACCGGCCACTCGGCGCTTGCCTGGCGAGAGCTGACTCAGTTTGATTATCACGTGATTGCACCTGCCGGCTGGGAGGCGCGGCTTTCGGATACGCGCTGGGCGTCGCTGGCCCGCCTGCCGTGGATCGTCACACCACCCGACTCCGCCCATCACCGGCTGCTTCAGCACCGCCTGGCCGATAGCGGGATCACGCCAAACCGGGTCGCTCAGGTCGACCAGGAAGCCTGCATGCTCGACCTTGTGCGTGCTGGCGTCGGGCTGAGTCTGGCGCGTGATGCCCTGGCCATGGCCGAACGACAGGCAAGCGGCCTGGCCGTGGCGGACCATGTTCGCCTGCCCTGTGCGCTGGGCCTGATTTGGCGACATGACCGTGCCTCAGAGCCACCCATCGCCGCCGCGCTAAAAACCCTGGACGACGTATGGCCTCCGCGCCACGGTCAGGTGACCGAGGAATAATCATCGACTGTAAGGAAAGCGAATCGACCAGCGACTTAACGTCAGTTCTGCGATGTCGGTGACCAGTACCGTTCAGCGATTTTCTATCAGAATGACGAGCAGCGCGAACTGGCTGAAGCCTCTAAAAAAGCGATGGAAGAGGGCTTTGGAGAGACGATAACCACCGAAATCCTGCCCGCTGACACTTTTTGGGCGGCCGAGGAATACCACCAGAACTACTACGAGAAAAACCCGGTCCGCTACAAGTTCTACCGCTTCAGCTGCGGTCGTGATGGCCGCCTGGAGGAGGTTTGGGACGACGAAGCCGGTGGGCCAACCTATGGCTAGCCGCGACCTCTAATTCCCCATAGTGAGAGGCTATTAGTCAATACCTCCTATCTCTACTAAATTAGTAGGACAGCTAAAGTAGACCAGTCGGTCAACGCTCGCGACGTGCCAGGACGCGTTTTTAAAGCAGCGTTGATTTCACCATGTTGATCTGAAGATAGGAGATCTTATGAGCAACAGCATCACCACCGTTAACCCCACCACCGGCGAAACGCTACAGACCTACGCGATGATGGATGAAAGCCAGGCGAAGCAAATCGTTGAGGCCAGCCATCAGGCCTTCCTCGACTGGCGTTTAAAGCCCCTTGAGCACCGCGCCCAGGTCGTCAAGGCCATCGGCGAAGCCCTCAAAGCGAACAAGGAAGCGCTTGCCGACCTGATGGTCAAGGAAATGGGCAAGCTACCCGAGCAGGCCTACCAGGAAGTGGATCTTTGCGTGGGCATTTGCGATTACACCGCCCAGCGCGGACCTGAAACCCTTGCCGATGAAGTACGCAACCCCAGCAACGGCGAGCGCGGCATTGTGACTTATTCGCCCATGGGCGTGATCTACGGCATTCAGCCGTGGAACTTCCCTGCTTATCAGGTCGTGCGTTATTCCATCGCCAACATCATGGCGGGTAACGCCGTGCTGCTGAAGCATGCCGAATGCGTCACTGGCAGCGGCCTGCTGCTTGAAAAAATCTACCGCGAGGCGGGTCTGCCGGAAAACGTTTTCCGCACGCTGGTGATGTCCCACGACGTCTCTGAC
>JAIVHM010000039.1 GCA_020201095.1 Halomonas sp.
AGCGCCCGGTGACCTTAAGGCGCTTTTCGAACGTCGCTATGCCAACGAACCCTGCGTTGATGTCATGCCCGCTGGCAGTCACCCGGAAACACGCAGCGTGAAAGGCACCAATACGTGCCGTATCGCGGTTCACCGCCCGGAAAATAGTGACACTGTGGTGGTGTTGTCGGTGATCGATAACCTGGTGAAAGGAGCTTCTGGGCAGGCTATTCAAAACCTCAACCTGATGTTTGGCTTTGACGAAGCCACAGGACTTAGTGCCCCAGCAGTCATGCCATAATGGCAGTTAAATCGGGTAATAGTTGACCCTTTTGCTGGGTATTACTCATAATTGTCCTATATGTAAATTATTCGCTCCGGGGTGAGTCAGTTATATCAGATATTAATCACCCCACTCGCTCACGGGAGGTAGCCATGAGCAGCGCAGAATCCTTCGTTCCTACGCCATTATTGTTGTCCGATAGCGCTCAAAAACGCATCAATGCTTTGATGGCCGAAGAAAACAACACCCTGCTTAAATTACGCGTTTACGTCACCGGCGGTGGCTGCTCGGGCTTCCAATACGGCTTTGATTTTGCCGACAATGTTGCCGAGGACGACACGGTCATTGAATTTGGTGATGCCGCCTTAGTGGTTGACCCCCTCTCCTACCAATACTTGGTGGGCTCAACCGTTGACTATGAAGAAGGCCTTGCAGGCGCAAGGTTTCGTGTACAAAACCCCAATGCCACCACTACCTGCGGTTGTGGTGCCTCGTTCATGGTATAGCGGTTTTCCTTCAAATGTTGGGCAACGTCGACCCAACGTTTACCGCAATTCCCACCCGTGACTTGACGACCTGGGCGTTTCTCGCCAAGGTTATTATGTCAATAACAGGCTTGGATACCTGCTGCAGAGTGGCACACGCTGCTTTGCTAGCGCCTTGCCATACAAACCACGGGGAAACCTATGAAATCGCTTTTATCACGCACCGTACTTCCTTTATCCGCCCTGACGCTTGCATTGGGCGCGGCCACTGCTCAGGCGCAAGAGACCCCCAGCGTCAATGTTGCCACTGACCCAAGTTTCGTACCGTTTGAGATGATGGACGAAGATACCGGCGAGATGGTCGGCTTCGACATCGATATCATCAACGAAGTGGCTGACCGGGCGGGTTTTGAAGTCGACCTCACCACCATGGACTTCTCCGGCATTATTCCTGCGGTACAAACCGGCAACCAGGAAATTGCCATTGCCGGTATCACTATTACCGAAGAGCGGGCAGAAATTGTCGACTTCTCTGACCCCTACTACGATTCAGGCCTACAAATCATCGTCCGTGCCGACAGCGACGTTGAAGACATTGATGACCTGGAAGGCATGACCATCGCCACCAAAACAGGCTCTACCAGCTACGACTATCTGGAAGACAAGTTTGGCGACGATGCCGACATTACCCCCTACCCCGGCACCTCAGACATGTACATGGCGCTGCTGGGCCGGAATGTCGATGCCGTCTTCTATGACGCCCCCAATGTTGCTTACTTCTCGCAAACCCGCGGTGAAGATCGCACTAAAGTGGTGGGCCCACTTTACGAAGGTCAGCAATACGGCATCGTCTTCAACAAGGGCAGCGAGTGGGTAGAACCCACCAACGAAGCCTTGGCTGAGATGCGCGAAGACGGCACCTACGATGAAATCTATGAAAAGTGGTTCGGTGCAGCACCCAGCGACGATTAATCAGCGCTGATCGTTCTTTTACCATCTCATCAGGGCCGGGCGGCCTCGCCCCCGGCCCTGTTCGTTTGTCTTCTCATCTCTCAGGAGAACGCGCGTGGAACCGAGCTTTGAGTTTAATTGGGAAGCGACCCTGAACTCGATTCCCCATTTGTTACCGGGGATCCCCTACACCCTGCTGATTTCCTTTGGCGGGCTCGCCATCGGTTTTTTTATCGGCATCTTTTTTGGTCTACTGCGCATCAGTCCACTCCGCTGGCTGCGCTGGCCTGCCATCGTCTATGTGGAAGTGTTTCGCGGTACGCCCATTCTGGTTCAGGTGCTGTTTATCTTCTACGGCCTGCCGCAAATACTCGGTGGCCCCATCAATGCCCTGGTGGCCGGTATTGCCGCCATTGCAGTGAACTCGGGGGCATACATATCCGAAATCGTACGGGGCGGTGTTCAATCCATTGAGCGTGGCCAGCGAGAAGCCTCCCTGTCGCTGGGTCTGTCACGCACTCAGGCGTTTCGTTATGTCATCTGGCCGCAGGCGTTTCGGCGCATGATTCCACCACTGGGTAACCAAGGCATCATCAGCATCAAGGATACTTCTTTATTTTCGGTCATTGGGGTGGGTGAACTGGTTCGCCAGGGCCAAGTTTATATTGCCAGCACCTTCACCGCGATGGAGGTTTATCTAATGGTGGCCATCATGTATCTCGCTATCACTTGGACCCTTTCAATTATCTTGCGCCAGCTTGAAAACAAAGGCTTGGTAGGCCAATAAGGAGACGCACAATGAACGACAATGCTCAGCAGATTGTGCGTATGCAGAAGCTCAATAAACACTTTGGCAGCCTGCACGTACTTAAAGATATTGATATGCACATCACCCCTGGCGAAGTGGTGGTGGTCATCGGTGCAAGTGGATCAGGTAAATCTACCTTGATCCGCTGCATCAACGGGCTGGAAGAATTTCAAGCCGGTTCACTGGAGGTTGACGGTAACGAGCTGCTACCCAATGGTAAGAGCAGTCAGGCACTGCAAACCATCCGCACCGAAGTTGGCATGGTGTTCCAGCAGTTCAACCTGTTCCCGCATTTAAGCGTTATCGACAACATCACCCTCGCCCCCATGAAAGTACGCGGCTGGAACCGTTCAGACGCTCTGGACGCCGCTAAGCGCCTGCTTGAACGCGTGGGGATTACCGACCAGGCAGATAAATATCCAAACCAGCTATCGGGTGGACAGCAGCAGCGTGTAGCACTTGCGCGCGCACTCGCCATGGAGCCGCGCTTGATGCTGTTTGACGAGCCGACATCAGCGCTAGACCCCGAAATGATTGGTGAAGTACTCGATGCCATGCGAGAGCTCGCCAAAGAAGGCATGACCATGGTGATTGTCACCCATGAAATGGGCTTTGCGCGTGAAGTCGCTGACCGGGTGGTGTTTATTCATCAGGGAAAAATTACAGAAGAAGGACCTCCCGAACAGCTATTCGATACACCTCAACATGAACGCACACAATCGTTTTTAGCGCGGGTACTCAAGCATTGATCCAGTCAAAAATACGCTAGATAAACGACATTTAATGGCCTGTGATGATCACAGGCCATTTTTTTGCCTGTGGATAAACTATTTTTCTCGTTTTCCTTAATCCCCCGCTACCCTGCGCCATGCCGCCTTCAAACGCATTAACCTTGATATTCTTCACATGTTCACAGCCGCGGTAACAACCCTGGTATACAGCGGTGGACAAGCCGTGCTTCGTCATAGCGGTGGATAAGACAAGGTTTCATCCACAGGCCCGGCACCGTTTCTACGCAGCTAATACGCCGTTTAAACACGTGATGATCAACAAAATAAAGCATTGATAATTTTGAAGATTAATCACTTATAAACAGATTTTGTCCACACCAGTAGTAACAACATCAATAGAACTTCTCTTATATTATATTTATGTTGTTATTAATAAGAGCTACAAAAGAAATTGGGATGTGGAAAAAACTGACGGTTACCCACAGGGGGTTTATACTGGCTGGCTTAATGAACTAAGGTGCTCATGCACCGACTCAATTCATCAGTGCCTAATGGCACAAGACGAGGTGTCTCTTGAATTACCCAGACCGCTTTGACGTGATCGTCATCGGCGGTGGCCATGCGGGAACTGAAGCCGCACTGGCCTCTGCTCGCATGGGCTGTCAAACCCTGTTGCTTACACACAACATCGAAACGCTCGGTCAGATGTCATGTAATCCGGCGATCGGTGGAATTGGCAAAAGCCATCTCGTGAAGGAAATTGATGCACTGGGTGGCGCCATGGGGCTTGCCACAGATGCAGGTGGGATTCAGTTTCGCGTTTTGAATGCTCGCAAAGGCCCAGCAGTTCGGGCAACCAGAGCCCAAGCAGATCGAGTACGTTACAAGGCCGCTATCCGCGGGATGCTTGAAAACCAGCCAAACCTGACGATTTTTCAGCAGGCAGCGGGCGACCTGATGGTCGACAACGACACCGTGAGAGGCGTGGTGACGGAAACCGGTATCCGGTTTCACAGTGAATCCGTGGTTCTCTCGACCGGCACTTTTCTTGGCGGTGTCATTCACATTGGGCTTGATCAGACTCGCGGTGGCCGAGCGGGCGATGCGCCGTCGAACGCGCTGGCTGAACGACTGCGTGCTATGCCCTTCCGGGTTGATCGTTTGAAAACAGGTACACCGCCGCGTATCGACGCTAAAACGGTGGATTTTCCAAAGTTGGAAGAGCAACCCGGTGACACACCGACGCCGGTGATGTCTTATCTCGGCACTAGGGAAATGCACCCCGATCAGATGAGCTGTCACATTGCGCACACCAACCAGCGCACCCATGACATCATCATGGCTAACCTCGAACGCTCGCCAATGTACTCCGGCGTTATCGAGGGCGTCGGGCCACGCTATTGCCCTTCGATTGAAGACAAGGTTCATCGCTTTGCCGATAAATCAAGCCATCAGGTATTTATCGAGCCCGAAGGCCTGGATACCAACGAGCTTTACCCTAATGGGATTTCCACCTCGTTGCCGTTTGATGTCCAGCTTCAAGTTGTGCGCTCGATCAAGGGGCTTGAAAACGCGCACATCACCCGGCCCGGCTACGCAATCGAGTACGATTTCTTTGATCCGCGGGATTTGCAGCATTCCCTGGAAACCAAATTTATCCACAACCTGTTTTTTGCTGGCCAAATTAACGGCACAACCGGTTACGAAGAAGCTGGTGCTCAGGGCTTGCTCGCGGGGGTGAATGCGGCACGCCGTGCCAAGCAGCTGGATGCGTGGTATCCACGTCGTGACGAAGCCTACCTTGGGGTGTTAGTGGACGATTTGATTACCATGGGAACCAAAGAACCCTACCGCATGTTCACATCACGTGCGGAATATCGCCTGTTGCTACGTGAAGATAATGCTGATCTGAGGCTAACTGAAAAAGGCCGCGAACTTGGGCTGGTTGATGACGTTCGATGGTCAGCGTTCAGTAAAAAGCGCGATGCCATCGAGCTCGAATCAGCCCGTCTTGCCAGTACCTGGGTGCAGCCTAAAACCCCAGCCGCAGACGTTATTGCTAAGCATACTGGCCAGGCATTAAACCGTGAGTACCGGTTGAGCGATCTGCTTAAACGTCCGGAATTGAATTATACGACTTTGACGCATCTTCCTGGCCTAGAAGACTCGCCGGTGACCGACGAAGCCGTCGCAGAACAGGTTCAGATTCAGGCGAAGTATCAGGGATATATTGATCGTCAGCAGGATGAGATTGATAAACTTAAACGCCATGAGGCAATGCCCCTACCCGCTGATCTGGACTATCAACGCATTGAAGGCCTATCCAATGAAATTCGCCAAAAGCTGAGTGAGGCAAGGCCTGAAACCCTCGCCCAGGCAGCGCGTATTTCAGGTGTGACACCCGCTGCGGTGTCAATTTTGCTGATCCAACTCAAGAAACGTCGGCTTATATCGACGCCCGAGGTAGCCAACGGATGAGTGGGGTTTCAATGCTTGCGTCCAGTCTACCCAGCCAGACTGCGATGCGGTTGGACGAAGGGCTCAGCGCATTAGGTACCCCAATAACGGTCCAGCAGCGTGATCAGCTGTTGGGCCTATTGGCACTGTTGCACAAGTGGAACCGGACTTATAACCTCACCGCTGTACGCGATGTTAACGATATGGTGTCACGTCACGTGCTGGACAGCGCGGCGGTGTTGCCATTCATCGGGGGGGCCACGTTGCTTGACGTTGGCGCAGGGCCAGGATTGCCGGGGCTGGTTCTGGCAATTCTCAAGCCCGAATTATCCGTGACCCTACTGGATAGCAACGGTAAAAAAGTCCGCTTTCAACGCCAGGCGGTGATGGAATTAGGCTTGTCTAACGTAACCCCCGTTCAAGCGCGTGTGGAGCAGTTTAACGACAGCACTTTTGATCAAGTAATTTCGCGCGCGTTCGCTAGTTTAGTGGATTTTGTTAACCTGACGCGTAAGCTTCCGACTGCCAAAGGGCAGTGGTTGGCGATGAAAGGCCCTGGTGCCAATGAAGAATTACGCGATCTGCCGGGCGATGTTCGGCTTCACGCAAGACACGCGTTAAATGTCCCCTTTGAGACGGCCGAGCGACAGCTGTTGATTCTGACCCCACAAGGAGTTGAGTAAGTGAGCCAGATCTCGACCGCCGTGTGTTGCTGGTGGATCTTGATCCGCAGGGGCACGCCAGCATGGGCAGTGGTATCGACAAGCACAGCTTGGAAAAAAGCGTTCTCGACGTCCTCTTGGGTGGGGCAAGCGCTGCCGAGACGATTGTGCGGCAGCCGCCCGTGAAGTATGACGTGCTACCTAGTAACGGCGACCTGACCGCTGCGGAAGTCGAACTGATGTATTCAGACCAGCGCGAAAGTGGTTTGACGACAGCGCTGTCGGGCGTTTTGTCACAATACGATGTCGTGCTGATTGATTGTCCGCCGTCGCTAAATATGCTGACGGTCAATGCCCTTGCGGCGGCTCACGGTGTGTTGATTCCGCTACAGTGTGAATTCTACGCACTGGAGGGCTTATCAGCGCTGCTGGATACGGTCGAGCAGATTAAACAGAGCATTAACCCTGACCTAGCCGTCTCGGGCATTTTGCGCACCATGTACGATAAGCGCACCAGCTTGACCCGAGAAGTCGACAAGCAACTGCGCGACTATTTCGGCGATGCGCTGCTGAAAACTACGATTCCGCGTAATGTTAAAGTGGCTGAAGCGCCGAGTCATGGCCTGCCGGTTACTCAGTACGCGCGCTTCTCGCGCGGCAGCCAGGCCTACCGTGTGCTCGCGAAAGAGCTAATTCGGCGACTCGCGCTATAATCACCACGACTGATCTATTTATCACGAGGGAATGCCCATGACGCGTAAACCCGCGCTAGGACGTGGCTTGGATGCTCTGATTGGTGCTGGTGCCCGCCGCCGCGATAGCCTTGAGTTTTCGGCAGGATCATCCTCACCGGCTGGCAGCAATACTGCCGTAGACACGGCTACCCCACCGAGTCAGGAACGTCTTGAACGTTTGCCGCTTGGCCAGCTATCACGGGGTAAATATCAGCCGCGTCGCGATATCCAGCCGGAAGCGCTGGAAGAGCTAGCCGACTCTATCCGTGCTCAAGGGGTCATGCAGCCCATTGTGGTGCGCCCAATTGGCGAAAATCGCTATGAGATTGTGGCTGGCGAACGCCGCTGGCGGGCGGCCCAGCTTGCTGAATTGGACGTCATCCCGGCAGTTATCCGGGACGTCAGCGATGAAGTAGCCCTGGCGCTCGCTTTGATCGAAAACATTCAGCGCGAAAATCTCAATGCCATTGAAGAAGCAATGGCGTTGAAGCGATTAGGCGACGAGTTTGAAATGACGCAGCAGCAGATGGCGGATGCGGTGGGTAAATCGCGTACCCAGGTGGCCAACCTGTTACGTCTGCTGGCGCTGGATAGCGAAGTGCAGACACTGCTTGAGCGCGGTGATCTCGATATGGGACACGCGCGGGCGTTGTTGACGCTCAATAGTGCTCAGCAGCGTCAGGTCGCCCACGAAGTGGTCAATAATGACCTGACCGTTCGTGCCACGGAAGCATTGGTCAAAAAAGTACAAAGCCAACCATCAGCCTCAATACCAAAGCGTCAGGTAAAAACCTCTGATGTGGCGCGTCTGGAAACTCAATTGGGAGAACTGCTCGGTGCGCCTGTGTCCATTGATCATGGTCAGAGAGGCAAAGGGAAAGTCACTATTCGCTATACCAGTCTTGAAGAACTGGACGGTATCCTGGGCCATATTAAATAGCCCGCTATTAATTTAATAAATAGCAGGCTTATTAATAACCTGCCCAAAAGGCTAATTTTTCCCCCTTTGGTCGCATATCGGCGCTTGAGTGTGTGAAATACGCACAACTTCGGTTGAAGGTCTTATAGCCCTTCCCTATAATCGCGCAAGATTTGTGCAGGCTGCACAAGGATGTTCATTGCCTGTAGATACAGCTTTTAACGTAGCTTGATGGGCCGGAATGACATGCAGCGACTGGAAACGTTAAGAGTACAGGCTTATGTCATCCGGCTAGCCATTGCACAATTGGTTGTTGCATTGGTTGGTACCTTGCTAGCGTTGGTTATCGCTGATAGCGGCAGCGCAGCATCGGTGGCGCTAGGGGCTTTGGTGGCGTTTTTGCCGCAACTGTTTTTTGTCCAGCGGATGGCAATTTTTAAACAACGTGCACCCGCTTCGCAAAGTGCACTCAGGTTGTTTCGCGCCGAAGCAGGCAAGTTTGGTTTGACGGTGGCACTGTTCGCAGTCGTCTTTATTACCGTACCCCCCTCAAACCCAGCTTTCTTTTTTAGTGCTTATGTCGCGGTTGTTCTAATGCATTGGTTAGCACCCTGGCTGATGCCCAGAAAATTGCGCAATTGATCGAGGTGACAAGTCCATGGCCGCAGGAAACGAAGTCTCATCGACTTACTATATCCAGCACCACTTGCAGAATCTGACCTTTGGAAAACACCCGGAAAATGGTTGGTCGTTGGCAAGCTCTGCCGAAGAAGCCCGCGAAATGGGCTTCTGGGCGATTCATTTGGACACCATGGGCTGGTCGATTGCCATGGGTCTCTTATTCATTTGGGTGTTCCGTAAAGCGGGTAAGTTAGCCACAACGGGCGTCCCGGGTGGTTTGCAAAACGCCGTCGAGATGGTAGTTGAATTCATTGAAAATCTTGTACAGGCGACCTTCCACGGGCGTAATCCAGTTATCGCACCGCTAGCCTTGACGCTATTCGTGTGGATTTTGCTCATGAATACGCTGAAAATTATTCCGGTCGATTACTTCCCTGAGCTATTCATGCGCTTGGGCGTCGATTACATGAAAATCGTGCCAACCACTGACCCCAATGCCACACTGGGTATGGCTTTAGGCGTGTTCTGTTTGATTATTTTTTACAGCCTTAAAGTCAAAGGCGTTGGGGGCTTTGCCAAAGAGCTGTCGCTGACACCGTTTAATCACTGGGCCCTGATTCCATTTAATCTAGTGCTCGAAATCATCGGTCTACTGGTGAAGCCGTTGGGCCTTGGCCTGCGTCTATTCGGTAATATGTTTGCCGGTGAGGTTATCTTTATCCTGATTGCCCTGCTGCCGTTTTGGGCCATCTGGCTGTTGGACGTGCCTTGGGCTATCTTCCACATCCTTGTGGTAACGCTTCAGGCCTTTATCTTTACTACGCTTTCGGTCGTGTACCTGAGCGCAGCGCACGAACATCACTAACCAAGCAATGACGTTTTCATTAACCCTCAACCCTTAACCAAAACTTAAACTCAGGAGCAACATCATGGAAATGGTTTATCTCTCCGGCCTCCTGGATGCGGTACCGATGATCGGTGTTGGTATTGCGATGTACCTGATCTTCGTTGTTGCCGGTTAATGAAAACATTGCCGAGCGGCTTGTCCGCTCGGTTTTGCTTCACTCCGGTCGCCACGAACTTGTCAGAGGTACATTCCTGTGAATATCAACATGACGCTAATCGGACAGACGATCGCCTTCGCGATCTTTGTCTGGTTTTGCATAAAGTATGTGTGGCCACCGATCAGCAACGCGCTCCATGAGCGTCAGAAGAAAATTGCTGATGGCCTGGACGCAGCAAGCCGTGCTTCTCGCGATCTTGAAGTCGCCCAGGAGAAAGCCGAGCAGACCCTGCGTGAAAGCAAGGAACAGGCGTCTCAGATCCTTGAGCAGGCCAACAAGCGTTCTGCTCAGATCGTTGAAGAAGCCCGCGAGCAGGCCCGCGCTGAAGGCGAGCGTCTGGTAGCAAGCGCACGTTCCGAGATTGATCAAGAAGTGAACCGCGCTAAAGAGGATCTTCGTGCCCAAGTCTCTCACCTTGCCATTATTGGTGCTGAGCGCGTCTTGGAAGCGTCGGTCGACGAACAAGCCCATCGCAAGTTACTTGATGAGCTTGCTGCTGAACTGTAAGGAGGTGAACCATGGCGGAATTACTGACCGTCGCTCGTCCTTACGCTAAGGCGGCGTTTGAATACGCGCGCGATCATGAGGCGCTGGATAGCTGGTCGAATGCGCTTGCATCCTTGAGTCAGGCCGTCACGCATAGTGACGTGCATCGCCTGCTGGGTAACCCGAAACTGGCAACTGAACAGAAAGCCGAATTGCTGGCGAGCGTATTGCCTGATCAAGGTGACGACGCTATACGGCGGTTTCTGGATACTCTGGCAAGCGAAGGTCGGCTTAATGCATTGCCGTACATCGCTGATCAGTTCGAGCGCCTGCGCGCTGAACATGAGCAGCGGGTAGAAGTGACGGTGATATCGGCCTACAAGCTTGATAGTAAGCAAAAAACCAAGCTATCGAATGCGCTCAAGAAACGTCTGAATCGCAAAATCTCCATTACAACTCAGGTGGACAAAACGCTGATTGGTGGTGTCATCCTGCGTGCTGGCGATACCGTCATTGACGGGTCGGTACGTGGACGCTTGAACCGCCTTTCCGAAGCGCTAACCGCTTGAGTCTGAGGGACATGGCATGCAGCAACTGAATCCTTCCGAGATCAGCGACATCATCAAGCAGCGAATTGAAAAGCTTGACGTCGCATCTGAAGCCCGTAATCAGGGCACCATCGTTAGCGTTTCCGACGGTATCGTGAAAGTTCACGGCCTCGCGGACGCAATGTTTGGTGAAATGATTGAATTTCCCAACAGCGTTTTTGGCATGGTACTCAACTTGGAGCGTGACTCCGTGGGTGCTGTGGTACTGGGTGACTACCTGTTGCTTGAAGAGGGCATGACCGCCAAGTGTACCGGTCGTATTCTTGAAGTACCGGTAGGCCCTGAGCTGATTGGTCGCGTTGTCGATGCGTTGGGCAATCCCATCGATGGCAAAGGCGACATCGACGCTAAGATGACCGACGCCGTAGAGAAAGTGGCGCCGGGTGTTATTACCCGTCAATCTGTTGATGAGCCGATTCAAACCGGCCTGAAGTCGATTGACGCCATGGTGCCGATCGGCCGTGGTCAGCGTGAGCTGATTATCGGTGACCGCCAGATTGGTAAGTCCGCCATTGCCATTGATGCCATCATCAACCAGAAAGGCAAGGGCGTGACCTGTGTCTATGTGGCGATTGGTCAGAAGCAGTCGACCATTGCCAACGTGGTGCGCAAGCTTGAAGAACATGGCGCGATGGAACATACCATCATCGTCGCCGCTGGCGCTGCCGACCCCGCACCCATGCAGTTCTTGGCAGCCTATTCAGGTTGTACCATGGGTGAATACTTCCGCGACCGTGGTGAAGACGCGATGATCGTCTATGACGATCTTTCCAAGCAGGCTGTTGCTTACCGTCAGGTATCGTTGCTGCTGCGCCGTCCGCCAGGTCGTGAAGCCTATCCGGGTGACGTGTTCTATCTCCACTCGCGTCTGCTGGAACGTGCTGCACGGGTTAACGTCGACTACGTTGAGAAGTTCACCAACGGTGAAGTGAAAGGCAAAACCGGTTCTTTAACTGCGTTGCCGATCATCGAAACCCAGGGTGGCGACGTGTCCGCGTTCGTTCCGACCAACGTGATCTCGATCACCGACGGTCAGATCTTCCTGGAAACCAACCTGTTTAACTCGGGTATTCGTCCGGCGATCAACGCAGGTCTATCGGTTTCTCGTGTGGGTGGTTCGGCGCAGACCAAGATCATCAAGAAGTTGGGCGGTAGCGTACGTCTGGCCCTGGCGCAGTATCGCGAACTGGCGGCGTTCTCGCAGTTTGCGTCTGACCTGGACGAAGCCACGCGTAAGCAGCTTGAGCACGGTCAGCGCGTCACCGAGTTGATGAAGCAACACCAATACTCGCCGATGTCGGTAGCCGAGATGGCGCTTACGCTTTATGCCGCCAACGAAGGTCACCTAGATGATGTCGAAGTCAATAAAGTGCTGGACTTCGAGCGTGCTTTGCACGACTACATGAAGTCTGAACACAGTGACTTGCTCGACAAGATCAATCAGACCGGCGACTACAACAGTGAGATTCAAGACGGCTTGAAGTCGGGTCTCGAAAAGTTCAAGGCGACTCAGAGCTGGTAATGGCTGGCCCGCCTGTATCAGGCGGGTTTGCATGCTTTCTGAGAGCCACGAACGAAAGGTAGATCGCTATGGCAGCTGCAAAAGAGATACGCACCCAGATCGGGAGCATTAAAAATACGCAGAAAATCACCAGTGCCATGGAAATGGTCGCTGCGTCGAAAATGCGTAAAGCACAAGAGCGGATGAAGGCGAGTCAGCCTTACGCCAAGCAGATCCGCAATGTGGTCAGCCATCTTGCCGACGCCAATCCCGAGTACAAGCACGACTATATGGTCGAGCGTAACGAGGTGAAGCGCGTTGGTTACATTGTGGTTTCCACTGATCGCGGTTTGTGCGGCGGTTTGAACCATAACCTGTTCAAGGCCGTGGTGAAGGATGCCAAGGCCTGGCATCAGGAAGGCGCTGGACTGGACTTTTGCGCCTTGGGCGCGAAGGCCAGTAGCTTTTTCCGCAACTATGGGGGCAACCTGGTTGCCGCCAAGAGCGGGTTAGGCGAAGCGCCATCGGTTGAAGGCCTGATTGGCAGTATCAAGGTCATGCTCGAAGCGTATGATGAAGGCAATATCGACCGCTTGTACGTGGTGCATAACGAGTTTATCAACACCATGACGCAACAGCCGGTGGTACGTCAGCTTCTTCCGCTGTCGACCGATATTGGCGAACACGCAGAGCAAAACGACGAAAACGCCCGTCCCGGAAGCTGGGACTACCTGTATGAGCCGGATGCCAATGCGTTGTTGGATAGCCTGATGATTCGTTTTATTGAGTCGCAGGTGTATCAGGCGGTCGTGGAAAACGTGGCGTGCGAACAAGCCGCGCGGATGATCGCCATGAAGAGCGCGACCGATAACGCGGGCAATCTGATTGACGATCTGGAAATGGTTTATAACAAGGCCCGTCAGGCCGCCATTACCCAGGAAATTTCCGAGATCGTCGGCGGCGCTGCCGCCGTATAACGCCTAGGGAGCCGATCCTTTTATTGGCTCCCGGCAGACAGGTTTCATTTGCAGGTTTTTGAGAGGAACCAAGATGAGCGGACGTATCGTACAAATCATCGGCGCGGTGATTGACGTAGAGTTTCCGCGGGACTCTGTGCCCAAGGTCTACGACGCGCTGAAGGTCTCTGATGTAGAGACCATCCTCGAAGTCCAGCAGCAGCTGGGCGACGGCGTGGTGCGCACCATCGCCATGGGCTCCACTGAGGGCTTGAAGCGTGGCATGGACGTGACTAGCACAGGTGCTGCGATTTCGGTCCCCGTGGGTAAAGCCACGCTGGGCCGTATCATGAACGTACTCGGCGAGCCGATTGATGAAGCAGGTGAGATCGGCGAAGACGAGCGCATGCCGATTCACCGCAAGGCACCCGGCTATGCCGATCAGGCAGCGTCTGAAGAGCTGCTGGAAACCGGGATCAAGGTTATCGACCTGGTCTGCCCGTTTGCCAAGGGCGGTAAAGTTGGCCTGTTCGGCGGTGCCGGTGTCGGTAAAACCGTCAACATGATGGAGCTTATCCGCAACATCGCCACCGAACACAGCGGCTACTCTGTATTCGCCGGTGTCGGTGAGCGTACGCGTGAGGGTAACGACTTCTATCACGAAATGACCGAATCCAACGTTATCGATAAGGTATCGCTGGTCTACGGTCAGATGAACGAGCCGCCGGGTAACCGTCTGCGTGTGGCGCTGACCGGCCTGACGATTGCGGAAAAATTCCGTGATGAAGGCCGCGACGTTCTGCTGTTTGTTGATAACATCTATCGCTATACCTTGGCGGGTACCGAAGTATCGGCCCTGCTTGGCCGTATGCCGTCAGCGGTGGGTTATCAGCCGACGCTTGCTGAAGAGATGGGCGTTCTGCAGGAGCGTATCACCTCGACGAAGACTGGCTCGATCACTTCCGTACAGGCTGTTTATGTACCGGCGGATGACTTGACCGATCCGTCGCCGGCCACCACCTTCTCGCACTTGGACGCTACCGTGGTACTGGCGCGTTCTATCGCCGAGTTGGGTATTTATCCGGCGATCGACCCGCTTGATTCCACGTCACGCCAACTCGACCCGTTGGTCGTCGGTGACGAGCACTACAATGTGGCTCGTGGCGTGCAGAACGTTCTTCAGCGCTACAAAGAGCTCAAGGATATTATTGCGATTCTGGGTATGGATGAGCTGTCTGATGAAGACAAGCTAGCTGTATCACGGGCGCGTAAAATCCAGCGCTTCTTGTCGCAGCCGTTCTTTGTGGCCGAGGTCTTCACTGGTGCACCGGGTAAATACGTGTCGCTGAAGGACACCATTCGTGGCTTCCAGGGCATCCTTGCTGGCGACTACGACGAGATGCCAGAACAGGCCTTCTACATGGTTGGCTCCATCGACGAAGCGGTCGAAAAAGCCAATCAGATGAAGAAGTAATCCCGTCCATTAGGG
>JAIVHM010000040.1:0-3560 GCA_020201095.1 Halomonas sp.
TGTCAGGATGGTACAAGAGGGGGCCAATTCCCACATGGTGGGCAGTGCACTCTCGACCATTGGGCGCAGTTTTTCGCGTCGTCTGTTGGAGCTTGCCGAGGAGAAGCTGGGACCGCCGCCGGTGGCCTACTGTTTCATGGTCAACGGGTCGATGGCGCGCAATGAACAGAGCATTGTCACCGACCAGGATAATGCGCTGATTCTGTCGGACGACTTTGTTCCCGAAGAGCACGATGACTATTTCAAGGCGCTGGCGGATTTTGTGAGTGAAGGCCTGGATGCCTGTGGTTATACCTACTGCAAAGGCGACGTGATGGCGACCAATTCACAGTGGCGCCAGCCATTGCACGTTTGGAAAAGCTATTTTACCGACTGGATCAACAACCCGACTCCCGAAAGGCTGCTGCATAGCTCGATCTTTTTCGACCTTGATAGCCTTTACGGCGAAGACCTTTTTGTGGAAGCGCTTCAGGATCTGATTGCCGAAAAGGCGCCCCAGTCACCGCTGTTCTTAGCCGCCATGGCGCGTAACGCTCTGAATCGAACACCGCCGCTGGGGTTTTTCCGCACCTTCGTGATGGAGAAAGACGGCAAGCATAATAATTCCATCAATCTGAAGCGCCGTGGTACAGCGCCCATGGTTGACTTGATCCGCGTACATGCGTTGGCCTGCGGCTCAAAATCTCAGAACACTTTTCAGCGACTGGACGACATTGCCAATACCCAACTTTTGGCTACGGGGATGAGCGACAAGTTGAGCTATGCCTTTGAGTTTATGTGTATGTCGCGCATCCGCCACCAAGTAATCGATCTGCAAGAAGATCGCGTGCCCGACAACAATATCGAACCAGAAAACGTCGCCGATAGTGAACGACACACGCTCAAGGATGCCTTTCAGGTGCTAAGCAACGCACAAAAATTCCTGAAGTTCCGCTATCCCGTACCCGCTAACCGGGCGGGACGCTAATATGACGTTTATCCGCCCGCGCCGGAAAATCACCCAGGCAGACTGGGCAAAGTACATGCAAAAACGTGCGCCTTTGGCACAGGATACGGCCATTCAGCGTTTTTTCGAGACGTCACCCCCGAGTCTCGATACGCCTATTGCCGAGGTGCCGATGGTCGCGTTGGACATGGAAACCACGGGGCTTGATGAGCGTCGCCATGCCATTGTGAGTATCGGCCTGGTGCCGTTTACATTAGGGCGCATAAAGCTCGCCGAGCGGCGTTATTGGGTAGTAAAGCCGCCGCGTCCGCTCGATGAAGCCTCAATCACCTTCCACCATATTACCCACTCCGAGATTGCCAGTGCCCCGGACCTGGATGAGATTATCGATCCCGTGCTGGACGCATTGGCTGGGCGGATCGTAGTGGTGCACTTTCGCCATATTGAACGGCCGTTTCTGGATGCGGCGATCAAGTCGCGGCGGGGTGAGGGCGTCATGTTTCCGATGATTGATACAATGTCGCTTGAAGCGCGGCTTCACCGCCAAAAGCCTATGGGCTGCCGAGTTATCAAGGCCACCATGCGTTGATCGATGCCATGGCGACGGCGGAGCTGTTGCAGGCACAGATTGCAACGCACTATCAGCCCAGTACGCCCTTAGGAGCGCTGTGGACCTGATACCACAAGCGTCATCAACATCTTTCTGAGCACAAAAAAACGGGCAGCCCCAGGGCTGCCCGTTCAAGCTTGGTGCTAACGTCTTTTAGACAGCTTTCGGTTCGCTCATCAACCCCTTGATAATGGCATAGCAGGCCACCAGCAGGATGATGGTGAACGGGAAACCGGTTGAAACGGCCATGGTTTGCAGCGCCGTCAGGCCACCACCGAGCAATAGTGCGATGGCGAGGGCCCCTTCGATGATTGCCCAGAACACGCGCTGTGGTTTCGGTGCATCGACCTTGCCGCCAGCGGTAATCGAGTCGATTACCAGCGAGCCTGAATCCGACGATGTCACGAAGAACACGATGACCAGCACAATGGCCACGAACGAGGTGATCTGCGACAGCGGCAGCTGCTCCAGCATGATGAACAGCTGGAGGTCGATGCCAGCTTCGCGCACGGCTTCAATGCCCTGGTTGACGTACTGATCGATCGCCGTGCCGCCGAAGGTGGTCATCCACAGGACTGATACCGTAGACGGTACCAGCATGACAGAGATGAGAAACTCACGTACGGTGCGGCCGCGCGAAACGCGGGCGATAAACATACCGACGTACGGAGACCAGGAAATCCACCATGCCCAGTAGAAGGCCGTCCATCCCTGGCTGAAGTTGGCATCTTCGCGGCCAAACGGGTTGGAAAGCGCCGGTAAATGCGTAGCGTAGTTGACCAGGTTTTCGAAAAAGCCAACAGCAATCAGAACCGTTGGGCCAACCGCAATCACAAAGAACAACAGAAGTGCAGCGAGGGCAATGTTGATTTTGGAAAGTAACTGAACACCCTTGTCGACCCCGAGCAAGATCGATCCGGTCGCAATAATCGTGATGCCGATAATCAGCAGAATCATGGTCACATCGGTTTCCGGTGCATCAAACAGGTAGCTCAAGCCGGCAGCGGCCTGAGTGGCACCTATACCGAGCGAGGTGGTCAGACCAAACAGCGTGGCAAATACGGCCAGAATATCGATCAAGTGGCCAGGCCAGCCCCAGACACGCTCACCCAGGATGGGATAAAATACTGAGCGCATGGAAAGGGGAAGTCCTTTGTTGAAGGAAAACAGCGCTAACGACAACGCTACGACCGAGTAAATGGCCCAGGGGTGCAGCCCCCAGTGGAAAATTGTCGCGGCCATGCCAAGGGTAGCAGCCCCGGCTTCGTCACCTTCAGCGCCAGCAAGGGGCGCCCAGCTACCGCCATCAAAGGAAGTGCCAAAGTGGGTCAACGGCTCGTTTACGCCATAAAACATCAGGCCAATGCCCATGCCCGCTGCGAACAGCATCGAGAACCAGCCCATATAAGTAAAATCAGGTTTGGCGTCCGCCCCGCCAATGCGGATTTTACCCAGTGGCGTGAAAATCAGTGCTACGCACAGAATAACGAATATGTTAGCCGCCAGGATGAAAAACCAGCCTAAGTTGCTGGTCAGAAAGTTGAATACAGTGTCATAGATTGGCTCGATGGTTTCTTGCAACGCCAGCGTGAGTATTACGAATAGCAGTATGACGATGGAAGAAATAGTGAAAACCTTGCCGTGCAGGTCAAGGTTAACCCCCATCGTTTTGGTCGTAATGTTGTCCTGGCCAATAACGTAATCGGTATCGATCAGGTTGGCTGGCCCCTCCGGAGCAGGAATGCCTTCCGAAGGAGCGTTTTCATCTGGCGATTGGTCTTGCGGTTTGTTATCCACAAAGTTGCTCCCTTAATTATTTACAACAGTACGCCACTTTATTGGCTCGGGCGAAGTAGGAAGACGGAGGCGTCGGTGTGCGTCGCTACCTTGCCGCCATGAGAGGGCATGACAATATCCAGATGGCTTGGCAAATGGGTCGCCATCATGACCAAATCAGCGCCTGTCTCTTTGATCGCTTTCACCAACAAGTCGTCGACATTGGCA
>JAIVHM010000040.1:3566-13458 GCA_020201095.1 Halomonas sp.
CACCTTATGACGCTCCTGAGCGAAAGCTTCGAGCTTTTGCTCATACTCCTGAGGCGTTCGGGCGGTGCTGGTGGGCGTGTTGGCCGTCACGCTGACATAAGTAATGTTCGCGTCATATTGTTTGGCCATATCCGCGACAACGCTTAAAGCGGGCTCCAGCGTTTCCAGGTGGGCAAGATCTACGGGCACCATAATGTTGTTAAACACGGCAATCTCCTCACTATACTTTCGTAATGATCAACATTAGTAAAATATATGCCGGTCATCGCTATGGTTTAGACGAGATTTAAAAAACTGAACTGGTGCGCGATTACGCACCAGTTCATCTCCTCTATCTTACAGGCAAGAGATTAGTTGTTAACCCATCCCTCTACTACGTCCTGGTTATCTTCGACCCATTGCTTGGCGTTTTCGTAGGGGTCGCTGTCGTCTTCCTGGTTCATGAGCATGACTTCGCCCATGTGCTCCGGTGTCCACTCGAACGCATCAAGAATGGCATAGGCTTCTGGCATGTCTTCTTCCAGGCCATCGCGCACAACAGTGTGGATCTGCTCGGCGCCACCGTAGACGTTCTCCGGGTCTTCCAGATATTTCACGTCAAAGCGGGCAAACATCCAGTGCGGTGTCCAACCCGTTACGACGATGTCTTCCTCGTTTTCAATGGCGCTTGAAAGTGCTGCGGTCATGGTGGCACCGCTGCCGCTGCGCAATTGGAGATCAAGATCATAGGTATCCACAACCTCTTCGGTGAGGGACATCAGGCCCGCACCAGGATCAATACCGATAATCTCGCCGTTAAAGTCGTCGGCGTTGTCGTTCAGGTCGGCGATGGAGTCGACATCGGTGTACTCAGGAACCACCAGGCCAAGCTTGGTGCCATCCAGGTTTTGACCGAGGTCTTCAACGTTGTCGCCTACACGTTCCATATAGTTCTCATGGGTCGAAGGCAACCAGGCAGCCACAATGGCGTCGGCATCCCCGGTGGACAGCGCCTGGAACATGGCAGCCGCCGAAAGCGATGTCATGTCGACTTCGTAGCCTTCTTGCTCAAGTACAGCGCGTACCACGTTAGTTGACGCGACTTCAGACGACCATTCGACATAAGCCAGGTTGACAGTGCCTTTGTCTTGAGCCTGAACCATGCCACCAGCGGCAAGGCCAGCGCCTGAGACGAGTGCCAATGAGGCGAGGCGGATGCGGCGATTCAATATACGAGTTTTCATTCACTTGCTCCCTTAGATGGAGAGGTAGCATTGACCACCTCAAACAAAATCATGTTTTCTTCGTATCACTCACAGCATGAGCATGTATCCCATGCTGTGCAAGTCCTACCAGCTTGAACGCCGGTGCCGTAAAAGACCAGTAGAGGCTTTTAACGGCGCGATTTGCTGAATGATTGGGTCAAGCGGTCAAGCACCATGGCGAGAATAACTACCGCAATACCGGCTTCAAAGCCATCACCCGGACGTAGGCGTTGGATGGCACGCCATACTTCGCTGCCCAGGCCATCCGCACCGATCATGGCGGCAATGACCACCATGGAGAGCGCCAGCATAATCGTCTGGTTGATACCGGCCATAACGGTGGGGAGTGATAGCGGTAACTGCACCTTGAAAAGCTTCTGGCTGCGTGTAGACCCGTAGGCGTCGGCGGCTTCAATCAGCTCCACAGGTACTTGGCGAATGCCGAGGGTGGTAAAGCGAATCGCCGGCGGCATTGAGAAAATCACGGTAGCGAAGATGGCCGAAACCGAACCGATACCAAAAAACGGAATGGCTGGAATCAGGTAGACAAATGCCGGCATGGTCTGCATGAAGTCGAGTATTGGCATGATGACGCGGTAAAGGCGCTGGGATAACGCGGCGGCAATGCCTATCGGAATTGCCATGACCACGGCGACCAGGGTGGCAATTACCACCAGGGTCAGGGTTTCGATCATGGGATCCCAGAGCCCCAGGTTCCATATCAAGGCCATGCCGACTGCAGCACCGATGGCAAGGCGCGGCGATGATGCTTTCCAGCACAGTAGCGCGATAATGACCAGTAATGCCCATGGCGGGAGCCACATGAGGCCATCATTGAGGCCGCCGATGCCGGTTTGGGTAACGCGGGAAATGGCCCGTGTAACCAGCGAGTATTCGCTGGTCAACCAGGTCAGACTGCTTTCAATCCAGTAACCTAGCGGAATGCTTGGAATATCCATCTTTATTCTCCTGCCCGAGCAAGTTCATCGAGTACCGCCCCTTTCACCACGACGCCGAGCAGCCGTTGCTGTTCGTCTATCACGGCGATTGGGAAGCTCTTGTCGCTGAACATGGCGAACAGGTTGTGAAGCGGTTCGTCAGTGGTGACTTTGCGAAAGTCCTGAGTCAAGTAATCGGTAATGGTATCGGCGCCTGCCTCGACAGCGCGGCTGGCCTCTTCGGCTTCCAGAAGCCCGAGCAGGTTACGATCTCGATCGGTGACGTAAATCGAGTCGACACTGTTTTCACGCATGCGGTGCAATGCGGTGCGCGGCCCATCAGTTTCTCTGGCGGTAGCACGCACCGGGCGCATGGCGCTTTCGGCCGTCAGGATGCGCGAGCGGTCAACACCTTCGATAAAGCGACGCACGTAGTCGTCGGCCGGTTTGGTCAAGATGTCTTCGGGGGTGCCGATTTGCACAACTTCACCGCCCTTCAGCAGCACGATGCGGTCGCCGATATTCAGCGCTTCGTCCAGATCGTGAGTAATGAAGACGGTGGTTTTTTGCATTCTGGATTGCAACTGCAGCAGTTCCTGCTGCATATCTTTACGAATCAACGGATCCAGCGCCGAGAAGGCTTCGTCCATCAGCAGGACGCTGGCGTCGTTTGATAGTGCCCGGGCAAGGCCGACCCGCTGCTGCATACCGCCGGACAGCTGGTTGGGATACGCGTTTTCCCAGCCCTCCAGACCCACCTGGGTGAGTGAATCTCGGGCCGTTTTGTCCCGCTCGGCGGCAGGCACACCGCGGATTTCCAAACCAAACTGAGCGTTTTGCAGCACCGTTTTATGGGGGAAAAGGGCAAAATTCTGGAACACCATTGAAAAGTGCCGACGACGGCACTCAAGCAACGCTTTTTCGCTTAGTGAGGGGATATGCTCGTCGTCGATGACGATGTCCCCTTCGCTGGTGTCGATTAGCCGGTTAAGGCAGCGGATCAGGGTGGATTTACCTGACCCCGAAAGCCCCATGATGACCAGTAGCTCGCCTTCATAAACATCAAAAGAGATGTCGGAAAGAGCCAGTGTTTGGCCTGTTTTCTCCAGAATTTCAGGGCCTTTTAAGCCCTGGTCGCGAAGCTCAAGCGCGCTTTTGGGGTTTTTTCCAAAAACTTTGCTTACGCCTCGCACCTGAATTTTGACGTTACGTGTCTCGTCCATCGGCGATGCCTTTTGTTAGCTGAGCTAGGTGCTGGTGCCTGTTTGGGCACAAAAAACGGCCTAAAAGGCCAGCGAACACCGTCACCCATAAGTAGAAAGGGGAGATGAAATGCTAAAAGGATTAAAAATTATTATACATAAGTGCTTCGGGTGTGTCACAACGCCTCGCCTTGGCGGTTGCATAGTGTCTCATGTGTCATTTTTCTCCCGCTACTCGGTGATGTACAGGCTGTGAATGCATTTATTTAATTATATATAAGTATTTGATTAATATTATTTTTTATTTTTAAATAAAATATTGGCATAAAATCTGTAAACAATTTTTCAGATACGTTCAATCTCAGTGTTGCTCGATTAATAAACAAGCGGTAAATGACTGAATAAACGAAATTTAAACGCATGGGCAGGAATCAATTGGCACGCACGTAGATTTATTATTGCTGCCTGTGAACTTGTTGCTCGATGCAGGCGTCACAGGGCAGTAACGTCTTAAGCTGGAATGGAGTAAGCAAGTGAAGTCACATTGGTTCAATGGTCCAGTAAGTGTCCTTGCAGCCTTGCTTTTGAGTGCTGCGTTGTTGGCAGGTTGTGGTCAGGAAGAGGAAGCTGATAACTCAGCCGCTCCAGAGGAAACAACGCAAGACCAGCAAAATGGCGAAGTAGCCAACGAGGCTTCATCACAGGATGATCAATTCGTCTCCGAGGAGGAATCAGCAAACGGTAGTTCGGCTATGGAAGATGAACCTGGAATGGAAAATGGATCGACCGGTGGCGAATCGGCCCAAGATGACGAGCCATTAGCAGGCGATGCCACCGAGGATCCTGGTTTTGGTGATGGTACCGACCCCATGCCCGGCGATGGTGAAGATGCTAGTGACCTCTCATCCAATGATTCATCAGGCGAAGACTCTTCAGACGAAGAAAGTAATGACGATGATGAGTCTGGAAATGCTGATGATGAAGACGACGAAGATAGTAGCAGTCAGTAAGCCATCTTAAGTCTTGTTTCAAGAGCAAGTTGTTAGGAGAAAGTGGTGTAGCAGTATCTGGTCCCTACGATGGTAAGCCGTTCAGCTGTTTGTTCCCTGCGGTTGTTTTCACGGTTTATCATCCTTTCAGCCCCCGCGCCCGCGGGGGTTTTTTTTAGATTCCGGTTTTTTGCTCAGGACTCTTCGCTGTCTTCCAAGCGACGGTAAAGAGTGCGGCGAGCGATGCCCAATACTTCTGCCGTGCGTCGTTTATTACCGCCTGTCGCTTCCAATACCTTGCGAATATATCGCTTCTCCACCTCTTCAAGGCTGGGCCAGGGAGCCGTTTTGGCTGTGGGCATATTGGGGGTAGGCAGCACTTCACCGGTAATCGTCGCGGTCGTCTGGGCCGTATCCTGTGAAAGTTGTTCGCGCAGTCGTTCAGGCAGGTGTTGATGGCGTAGCGTGCCGTCCTCACTGAGTGTAACGGCGCGCATAATGCCATTTTCAAGCTCGCGGACGTTGCCTGGGTAGGCGTAGTGAAGCAGGCAGTGAAGCGCATCAGGTTCGATTTGCTCAATCTGTTTATGCTGCGCGTCGGCATGCTTATCGATCAGACTGAATAACAGGTGTTCGATATCGGGACCGCGTTCACGCAAAGGGGGAATGCGTAACGAAAAGGTTTCCAGCCGGTAGAATAGATCGCTTCGAAAGTTGGCCTGCTCGATTTCTTTTTCCAAATGCCGGTGCGTGGCGGCGATGATCCGGACATCGACCGATTCTTCGCGCTCGCCACCGACGGGACGAACGGTTTTCTCCTGCAGCGCACGGAGCAGTTTTGCCTGAAGGTTGATGGGCATTTCGCCGATTTCATCCAGAAAAAGACTCCCGCCCTGAGCACTGTGAAAGAGACCTTGTCGCGCCTCGTTGGCGCCGGTGAAGGCCCCTTTAACGTGACCAAAAAACTCACTCTCCATCAGGTCAGCGGGAATGCTGGCGCAGTTAACCGCTATAAAAGGTGCATCGTGACGCCAGCTCTCCTGATGAATCGCCCGAGCCAGAAGCTCCTTGCCGGTGCCGCTTTCGCCCAGTAGCAAAATGGGCGCATCGCTTTTTGCCAGGCGAGAGGCGTCATGGAAAAGCGCCTGCATCACGTCGCTTTGGCCGACGATACCGTGGAAGTGACCGGCATCGGCGGCATGAGTAACCGCCAAACGCTGACGTTCCAATACGCGAAATACCGATTCACGCACCGCGTCTAGGTCTAGCGGCTTGGTCAGGAAATCGTCCGCTCCAAGCTTGAGTGCTTCCACGGCCTGGTCGATGGTACCAAAGGCCGTAATCACGATAATGCCCAGCTCACTGCCTTCATGGCGAAGCTGTTGCAGCAACTGGATGCCACTGATACCCGGCAGACGCACATCGGTAATAATCAGGGATACCGGCGTATGGCTTAATAAAGCAATGGCATCTTCAGCGCTGGAAACACCGTGGGTGGTGTAACCCGCATCCTGTAACTCCTCTTCCAGCAGCTCGCGTATGGCGCTGTCGTCTTCCACTACCAACAAAGGTAAAAAATGTTCCGGGTGCTTCACAGACATGGCCCTCATGCAGGTGTGGTGTCATAAAGAGGCAGCGTGATTTCAAAACCGGCGCCGCCTAAGGGGCTGTTGAAAACGCCAATTGTGCCGCCGTGATCGTTGATAATTCGGTGGACCATTGAAAGTCCCAGTCCGCTGCCCTGGCCAACGGGTTTGGTCGTAAAGAAGGGGTCAAATACCTTCTGATGTTGTGAGGTCGGGATACCCGGACCGTCATCCTCAACCCACAAACGCAGCTCGTGTTGCTGTTCCTCGGCACGAACCCGTATTAGGCGAACGCCGTCGGCCTGGGCCGCATTGCGTAGCAAGTTGGTAATTACCTGAATAATTTGCTGCCCGTTGGCAAGCAGAGTCGGCGAGGGGCGGGGCAGCCGCTGGGCCTGACCGTTGATCACGGTCAACGGTGCGCCAATTTCATGGGCAACCCCCGCCGCCAGAACGCCTAGCTCGGCAAGCTTCTTGGATTTACGCAGCCGCTTTTCAAGCTCGATTTCGCGCTGCTGACGATCCTCGATATCGTGATCTTTCTCGGCCATGGCATCCAGCATGCCGTTAAGCCCTGACGCCAGTCGCCGGTACTCCGCTGGCCCTTCAATATTGGCGCGCTGACCGCGATCACCTTCTTCGACGCGCTGCATGACCATCAGCAAACGATTCAAAGGTCGCTCGATATGCTGCCGAAACCCCCACCAGATGCTCAGCACAATGCCCCCGGCACCGAACACAAAGACCAGCCCGGCCACAATGCTGAGAAACCCGGTATAGTTTTCGATGCCGGTATTTAAGCGGTTGACCTGGAGTACGCCACTGATTTCGCCATCGGGTGTGCGTAGGGGCTTGAGGGCCGAGTAGTAGGTCCAGCCCTCAAACTGTCGGTAGTCGCCGTGAAGTTCGTCGTCTTCGATCACCTGTTGGATATCCTCGCGGCTAAATAGCTCACGGCCGAGACCCAGGCCGTGGACTTCCCGCCCTTTGGTATCGAAGACATAGGCCCCGTAGATGCGGTGGAAAGAGAAAGCGGCTTCCAGTGCTTCTTCAAGCGACGCGTCATTTTCCCTGGCAACGGCATAGCCAAGCGTTGTACTTAGCGCGTGGGTGATCATGTCGACTTCATTCTGCAGCTTTGAGCGAACGTTATCTTCTAGAGACTTGATCGCCACCAGGCTAAACACCACCAAAACAACGAATAGCGGGACAATGACGGTCAGAATAATTAAATTTCGTAAACGCATGCGTTAACCGGGGTTATGAAACGTCGATAGATAAATAGCCGTCAGTCGGCGGGACGTAGGCGATAAAGGCCACCGTCGGCGGCGTCGGTCAGCAGATAAATAGCCTCGTCTGGGCCCTGGCGCACGTCGCGGATGCGACCAATCTCGCCATCAAGAATCACTTCTTGGCGAGCAACCTGATTATCGTCAAGCTGCAACCTGACCAACTGTTCACTGCTCAGACCGCCCGCCAGTAGCTGGCCTTGCCAATCGCCAAAGGCGCTGCTGGTGACTTCTGCCAGACCGGACGGCGCAAACCGACCTTCAAATACATACACAGGGTCAACCATACCGGGTTTGGATGTTTCGCCAATCGGTTCGTTGGTCGCATAGTCGTTGCCCCGGCTGACCTCAGGCCAGCCGTAGTTTTCACCAGCCGTTAGGTGATTCAACTCATCGCCGGTTCGTGGGCCGTGTTCGGTGGCCCAGGGCTCGCCGTCTTGTCTGACCACCATGCCTTGAATGTTGCGGTTGCCCTGGGTGTAGATTTCATCAAGCGTGGACGCATAATCCACAAAAGGGTTGTCGTCGGGCGCGTCACCGGTGTCGGTCAGGCGTAGCGTAGAACCGGCGTGATCATCATTGGCTTGGGCGCGGGGCGGCTCGATGCCGCGATCGCCAATGCTCATCAGCAGGGTGCCGTCTGGCAGCCAGGCTATCCGCGAGCCGTAGTGGCGTCCCGGCGAGGAAGCGCGATCCTGGGCAAACAGGTGCTCGACATCACCGAGCTGATCACCTTGCCACTTCACACGGGATAGCGCGCTTCGGCTGTCGCCATCCACGGGTTCACTCCAGGTGAAATAGACCCAGTCATGGTCGCCGTCGCCAAACTGCGGATGCAAGGCGATATCCAACAGGCCGCCCTGACCACGCTGACTTACCTCGGGCAATCCGTCGAGGGTTCGTGATTCGCTACCATCAGCATCGATTAAATTCAGTTCCCCCCGCCGCTCGCTGACCAGAAAACGACCGTCCGGGAGCGCGGCGACCGACCAGGGATTCTCGAGGCCACCGACAACCTTTTCGATTGAAAAAGCTAATTGGTCGCTCTCGATACGTTCCTCAATCATTTCGGCGGCGCCGACGGGGGCACTGCCGAATAACCCAAAAAGGGCGGCGGTCAACCAGCGTTGACGGAATACACAGGCAGGTGAACGGCGCATTGGGGGCTCTCCCAAAAGGTGGCAGATATTAGGCGCGTTTAGCAGAGACGCTTTTGGGGCCAAGAGGTTCCCTTTTAGGTCTTCAGCTCACGGCATCAGCCAGGCAAGTAACACCGGGACATATAGCAATGCCAGCAGGGTAGAACAAAACACCAGGCTTGCCACATAGGCCGGTTCTCGCTGAGCACGCTGGGCAAACAGGTAGTTGAATACCGCGACTGGCATGCTCATTTGCAGCACCAAAATCCCCTGGGCCAAAGGCGGAAGTCCCATCAGTTCGGCAATCAGCCAGGCGGCCGCCGCCGCAAGCGGAATGCGCACCAGACTAAAACCGAGGCCCGAACGCAGGCTCTTGACCTGGATGCTGGCCAGCGACACGCCCAAGGTGATCAGCATCAGCGGCACGGTAAAGCCCGACATCAAATCTACGCTATTGGCCAGCCAAAGCGGAAGCTCGGTGTCGGTCAGCAGTAGTGCCATGGCAATGGCGATCGCGTAGACCGTTGGCGTTTTGGCCAGTGATTTAATCGGATTCCCTCGACTGGCAAGCATGGTGCCCACCGTAAATTGAAATAGAGAAACCGTGACCATCACGGTAATACCGTACACAAACCCGGCACTGCCAAAGGCGTAAAGCACCACCGGCAGGCCCATGTTGCCGGTGTTCGGGTACATCATTGGCGACAGCAACACGCGCCAGTCGCGGGATAACAGCTTGGCGACAAAAAACGTCGCTCCAGCCATGCAGATGATCACCATCGCAGTGGCGAGCATGGTGCGGCCAAAGGTGCTGGCATCGATCTCCGCACCGGCGAGCGATGCTAATACCAGCGAGGGTGTGCCGATATTAAAGACCAGCCGGGTGACAAAATCGACCGGGTAGGGCTGGCCTAGTCGAACCCAGGTAAACCCCAGGCCAGCGCCCGCCAACACGGGCGCCATTACCGCAAAAAGTTCCGCCAGCATGGCGCGTCCTTGGCAATGAGTGGCCGACTATTGTGAATAGGTAGCGGACTAACTGGCAAGTCGAGAAGGTAAAACCTAAGCCGCGACCTCGTTGTGCCGCCATTGGTAGGGCATTGTCTGGCGCAAAAAAGCCAGCAGCGCCTTCACGCGCCGAGGCTGGTAGCCGTAGGCGTAGAGCAGCGTGATGGGAAGTGGTGCTGGCTGCCAATTGGGCAAGCAGGGGGTTAGTTCGCCTGGGTGATGGGCTTCACGTTTGTCGGCCAGCCAATGCGGCAGCAGGCCAATACCCTTGCCACGGGCGATGGCATCCAGGTGAAGGGCTGTCAGGTCCACCCTTAATCGAGAGCGGGGCGGATAAAAGTGATAACTGTCGTGGCTTTTATGATGCAGCAGCAAGCCATCCTGGGTGGTGCCTAACAAGTCGATCCAAGGATGGTCGGCAAGGTTGCGCGGGTGCTCAAGCAGTGGTTGCTGTCTGAGGTACGACGGGCTGGCATAGAGGCCGCGCGTCAATATAC
>JAIVHM010000040.1:13510-24393 GCA_020201095.1 Halomonas sp.
AAGCCCCGCCTCGGTAGGCAGGAGCCGATTGGCCTGGCGACGCAGCAGCGGCTGATCCAGGCGCGCCTCCAGGTGGCTGATACGCCGGCTCAGGGTGGATTTAGCCAGCCCCAACTTATGCGCGCTGCGCGTCAGGCTGCCGGAGGCCATCACCTCAGCAAAGGCTTTAAGTTCGTCGAAATCATGCATGGGTGACACCGCAAGAACGGGAAACAAGCGTATTGTGCCAGTATTTTTGGTAAATAAAAATTATTGTGATTTATATTGCAGGTTGTTGGGGGTTAACCGACCAGTGCTTGCCAAACTAAACGAACGGCCAGCAGTGTCAGGACCCAATTGAAGATATGGGCGAAGTGGCGCTCCGGCATGTGCTTTAAAATGCGCAGCCCCACCCAGGTGCCGATGACACCGCTTGTGATCATGGCGCCCACTAGCGGCAGCCAAGGCACAAGGGAAAAGCCCGCCTGCTGAAAAACCGCGATTTTAATGACATGCTGCAAGCTCATGACGGCCGCCAGCGTCGCGACGATCGTGAAGCGTTGATGATAGAGCTGCTTGAGGTAGGCACCGATCAGCGGCCCGGTCGCTCCGACAAAGAGCGTCAAAAACGTTGTGACGGCACCCATCAAGAAGGTTCCTCTGCGGCCCATGACGATTCTGGGCAGTGCCGGGCCCCAGCATAAATACACAATAAAGCCGGCAATGCTCAAATAGAGGAGACCAGGCGGCAGGGAAATCAGCACGAGGCTGCCAAGCAGCGCACCCAATGCCGCACCGGGCAAGAAGGTGACAACCATCTGACGGTCAATATCACGCCAAAGCATCGCTGCCCGATTGGCGTTGGAACCCAGCTGCACCATGCCGTGCAGCGGAATAATGGCTTGGGGCGGCACGATTTGGGCCATGATGCCCAACAGCAAGACACCGCCACCCGCGCCCAGGCAGGCGGTAAGCAGGGAGGTCAGGAAAGATGTCCCTATCAAAAGACTCAATACGAAGGGGGATAAGCCATTAAGTAAATGTTCCAGCGAATAAACTCCCTGTCAGTACCCGCAGCGCCTGCTGCCAAGGCTCAATAACCTAGCAGATATTGCCTGATGATCGCCATGGCGGTTATTTCAATACCACGGACGTACAGAGCTAAAAAAGCCCCGACAATTGCCAGGGCTGCAGAAGAACATCAAAACAGTAGCAAGTTTAAACCGATCAGAACTCGTAGCGCGCCGAGAACCACAGGCGGCGGCCTTCTTCGCTGTTGGCATAAACATTGCCATAGCCAGCCCCATTGCCATAAGAGCGGTAGTCGACGAAGTCCTTGTCGAACAAGTTGTAGATGGTGGCGCTCAAGTTCAGGTTATCCGAGACGGCGTAATTACCCCCCAGGTTGAACAACGAGTAGGCTTTAAAATCACCCAGGTCATCGAAAAGTGGCGTGGGTGGGCCAGGAGGTGCCGTGCGAGAGCGGTAGCGCTCGCTGCGGTACTCGGCGGATAGCCAGGCATCCAGCCTGTCGGTCGCCTGCCAGCGTAGAGTGGCGTTAGCGGCGTGTTCGGGCGTATCGGTGAGCGGTTCGCCCTCGTTTTCGCCGCTTTTCTGTTCGCTATCGGTATAGGTGTAATTGGCGTTCAAGCGCCAATCCGGGTTGAGCTGGTAGCCGGTGGAAAGCTCAATACCCTGGGTAATCGCCTCGTCGACATTCACCTGTTGGCTGTAAACGCCGTCGGGAATCAATGGGTCGTTGGTCACCTGCCTATCGTTGCCGCTGGCAATTTTGTCATCGAATTGGTTGTGGAACAGCGTTGCGCTGGCGGTAAAGCCCTGCTGGTTATCGTAGTGCGCGCCAATTTCACTACTGGTGCTGGTTTCCGGCTCCAGGTCCGGATTTCCGATAGTAAGCACCGTGCCTTGTCCAGTGACGCCATTGATGCCGTCGTGCAAGTCGTTAAGCGACGGCGTTTTGTAGCCGCGGCTAACGCCGCCTTTAAGCGTCCAGTTGGGGGTGGTGTTCCAGACCAGATAGCCGCGTGGGCTGAACTGGCTGCCAAAGGCGTCGTGATGGTCGTAACGACCGCCGAGGGTGAGCGCTAGATCATCACGCAGCATCCATTCGTCTTCGGCGAACAGGGCAGACGTGGTCTGCTCGAATGTTTCGCCAGCCAGGCCGTCGTCAAGCGTCGAGTCCATCCATTGGCCACCCACCGTGGCCATGTGATCCCCAAGCGGCATGGTGTATTTGCTATCGAGCACCGTGTTGGTGGTTTCGAGCTCGCGTGGTCCACCGCCAACAATCTCTGGGAAGCCAGCATAGGCTTCGCCCGCCGTCCCGGGAATGGTGCGGCCTGTGGTTTCGGTGGTATTGCGCATCAGGCTGGATTCCAGCGTGCCGGAGGCAAAACGGCCGGTGTGACCAAGGGCGACTTGTTCACGCTCAAAGCGCAGCTCGTCGGCATAGCCGTTAGCGACGCCGGGGTCGGGTTCGCAGCTACGTGTACGGCCATCCAGGGTGCCTAACTGGCATTCGTCGTTATTATAACGCTGGCGATTCACTTCGCCGTCGAGCCACAGGTCGTGATCGTCGGTCGGCGTCCAGGTCAACTTGGCGCCCAGGTTGTAGGTATCGCCTTCCACCGGGCTGGGGCCGCGCTGGCTGACTTCGATAGGGTCGCCATTTTCATCGCTGTATTCTAAATTAGATGCGTCGCGCTCATAAAACCGCCCGCGCAATTGCAGGCCCAGCGTGTCTTCCACCAGCGGTCCGCTGGTGTAGAGGTTAATCTCACGGCGGTCGCCAAAGTCGCGGTCTTCGTTATAGGTGTTCTCAACGCCAATCGAGCCGGTCCATTCGCGGTCGACCTTGCGGGTAATGATGTTGATCACCCCACCCATGGCGTCGGAACCGCAAAGGGTCGACATCGGCCCGCGAATCACCTCAATGCGCTCAATGCTGGCAACTGGCGGAAAGAAGCTGGTGGAGGTTTCGCCAAAGCCGTTGGGTGTCACGCTACCGGCGGTATTTTGGCGACGGCCATCAATCAGGATCAACGTGTAATCGCTGGGCATGCCGCGCATGCTGATGTTGCGTCCACCGGTTTTGCCGACTTGGCCGCCTACATCCACACCTTCTACATCGCGCAGGGCGTCGGCAACGCTGGTAACGCGCTTGCGTTCCAGTTCCTCGCGGGACACAACCGAAATGCTGGCCGGTGCGTCGACCATGGCCTGCTCAAAACCGCTGGCCGATACCACGATATTATCGAGTTGGTCGCTTTGCTGGGCGTAAACAGCCGGGGAGGAAACGGTCAGCGCGACAGCGCTGGCCAGAACGGTTCGGGTAAAGCGTGGCATGAAGATCCCCTTGGTCAATCAATGAGTCTTTAATTGATATTAATTATCAAATGCGATTCAGATTCTAAAAACAAAAGTTCCCAAATGCGAGGCGAAAGTCTGGAACGGTTTGTTGCATAAAATGGAACGATGCTGGCGGCACGGGCGTTGCGAGAAAGGGAACACGCTATTCGCCGGAATGTTGATGAAAGTGCTTTTGATAATCGTTATTATCCTTGCCTCTCTAACCAGCGAGGATAACGTATGCGAGCTAACGTATGGCGCGTCGGCATTGTAGGGCTACTGTTGAGTGGGTTGTGGGTAGGCGCTGCCCAGGCACGCACCCTGGATACCGCGTTCGGCAATGTGGACGTTACCGGCACCCCTGAGCGTGTAGTGACGCTGTACGAAGGCGCGCTGGATGCCTCGCTGGCGGCGGGGGTAACACCGCTGGGCGCGGTGACTACCCGCGGCGGCGACAATGTCGCTGAATACGTGGACGCCCATTTAGGCGATGAGCGGCCCGCCATCATGGGCGTGGTGCGCGAAATCAATACCGAAGCGGTGCTGGAGCAACGCCCGGAGCTGATCCTGGCGCCCGCTCAGTTGAGCGAAGAGCAGTACCGGCTGCTGTCGCAAATTGCGCCCACCATCGTCCCGCCTAGCCAGCCGGTTGCCCCGGATAACTGGAAGGGCGAAGCGCGTCTTTACGGTGAAGCGCTGAATCGCCAGGCCGCCATCGAAGCCGCCATCAACGCCGTTGACAAGCGTGCCGCCGAGCTTGCCGGTGCGCTGGAAGACGCGGGTGTGGGTGGCAGCGCCTTTGTGGTTCGCTGGATGCCGGGCGGTCCCATGGTCATGTCAAAAAACCTGTTTGCCGCCGGGCTGCTTGATCAAGTGGGCCTGGCGGTGGAAGACGCCGGGCTGGTGAGCGAGCGGGGCGTGCACAGCGATGTGCTGAGCCTTGAAAACCTCTCCCAGGTGGATGGCGACTGGCTGTTTCTGGCCACACTCAATAAAGACGCTCGGGAAGCGTTGGAAGCTGCCAAACAAAGCAGCGCCTTTACGCGGCTTGATGTGGTGCAGCGCGATCAGGTCGTGCCGGTGAATGGCCAGCTATGGTCAAGCGCCAACGGCCCGCTGGCGGCCCAGGCGATTCTTGACGATATCGAAGCTGCCCTGTTGCCGTGATGCCGATCCGCGTTGCCCAGCAACGAACGCAGATGACGTTACTCCTCACTGCCCTTTTGGCGGTGAGCCTCGTTAGCCTGCTGATCGGCGCGGGTGAGGTTGGGCCGCTGCGTTCACTGGCGGTGCTGGCCGGTAGTCAGGATAACGATGCGAGCTTTGTGGTGTGGCAACTGCGCGCGTCGCGCACCTTGATTGGCATTGTCGTGGGTATGGCGCTGGGTGTCGCGGGGGCGCTGTTGCAGGCGATGTCGCGTAATCCGCTGGCCGAACCCGGCCTGCTCGGCGTTAGCGCCGGGGCGGCGTTTGCCGTCGCGCTGACCCTGGTGATGGGCGCCAGTGCCGCCACGCTGCGTATTTCGGTTGCCCAGTTGGGGGCCTTGGTGTGTTGCCTGTGTGTGCTCAGCGTTACGCGGGTGCGGGGCGTCGGCAGCGACCCGGTGCGGTTGGTGCTGGCAGGCGCGGCGTTTTCCGGGCTGTTGGGCTCGCTGACCTCGCTGATGTTGCTGTATGACCAGCGGCTGCCCAGCATGCTGGTCGCCGCCGTCGCGGTGGTGTTAATAGCGCGCCCGCTTTCGGCGCTGGCACTGGGCGAGCGGGCGGCCTCAGGGTTGGGGCATCACCCCGGGCTGATTCGTTGGTGTGTCGTGGCCTGCGTGGCCTTGCTGGTAGGGGGCGCCACGGCAATGGCCGGGCCCATTGCCTTTGTCGGGCTGGTGGTGCCGTTTGCCGCCCGGGCGATGGCCGGGCCGGACATTCGCCGTACGCTATGGTTCTGCTTGCCGATTGGCCCGTTGATGGTGCTGGCAGCGGATATGATTGCCCGCGTGGCGGTGGCGCCTTCGGAATTACCGATTGGTGTGCTCACCGCGCTTTGCGGTGCGCCCGTGCTGGTCGCCGTAGTGCGCGCCAGGCGGCTACCGTCTTTATAACTTCTGGCGTGGGCCTGTCATGAATTCAAACACAAGTGATTTTTCCACATCGGCCTTTATGCCTGAGCACCGTTCACACGCGGTGACCGCGCCGCCGGGTTACTGGCGTGTTGCCTGGCGTTCCCCATGGGGGAAAGCCTGTAGTGTGCTAGTTGAGCGACGTGCGCTGATCGTCAGCACGGGGCTGTGCGTCGCGCTGCTGTGCGCCTGTGTGCTTTATTTGAGCCTTGGGAGCATGGCGCTGCCCGTTAGTGCTGTACTGCCGGCGCTATTCGGCCGGGGCGAGATGGTCAGCGTGTTCACCGTTCAGGAACTGCGCCTACCTCGGTTGGTGGCGGCCTGCTTGACCGGGGCGGCTTTCGCGCTCGCCGGTGTGCTGATGCAAACCCTGGCGCGCAACCGGCTTGCCACGCCGGGTATTATCGGCATCGATAACGGCGCGACGGCCTTTGCCGTGGCATCCGTCGTGGGTCTGGGTGTTTCCCTCGCCCCACCCGCCATGGCGCTGGCGGGGGCTGCCACGGCTGCCGCGTTGACCTTTGGCCTAGTGGCGGGCGGCGGCACCCAGGGCTACCGGTTTATCGTCGCAGGCATTGGGGTGGGGGCGGTGTTTGGTGCGGTCACCCAACTGATGCTGGCGCGGGTGGCGATGGATACCGCCAATGCTGCCTACCCCTGGACCGTCGGCTCGCTCAATGCGCGCCCCGGCGGCGCGGTCGCCTTACTCGCCATGGGGCTGATGTTGGGCATGGTTGCCGCCTGGTTTGTCGCGCGCCCGTTATCGCTGATGCGTTTTAAAGACGCTACCGCCTATGGGCTGGGCGTCAATGTCAAAGCCCGTCGCTTCCAGGTGCTGATGCTCTCGGTCGTATTGACCGCGCTGGCAGTTGCGGTGGCTGGCCCTGTCGGCATGGTCGGGCTGATCGGCCCGGAAATCGCCCGTTCGCTGTCCAGCTCACGCCAGGTGCCGCTACTGGCCTCGGCGCTTGCGGGTGCGTTGGTGATGGTCTTGGCGGATCTTGCCGGGCGCACCTTACTTGCCCCGATTGAAATTCCCGTCGGCATTGTCACCGCGGTGATCGGTGGCCCCTGGCTGTTATGGATATTAATGCGCCCGCAACGGAGCCACGCATGATGCAGGTTGAACCATCCCCCACGCTTGCCACCGACGCGCTCGACCTTAGCTATGGCACTCGGCGTGTTATCGCGTCGTTAGGCGTCAGCCTGCCCAGCGGCCAGGTAACCGCGATTGTGGGCCCCAATGGGTGCGGCAAGTCCACGCTGCTGTCGGGCCTTGCCCGTTTGCATACACCTGACAATGGCGCGGTGCTGCTGAGCGGCGAGGATATTCAGCACCTGCCCGGCCGCGAGCTGGCCAGAAAGCTCGCCTTGCTGCCGCAAGAGGCCGTGGCACCGGAAGGGCTTACCGTCAGCGAGCTGATTCGCTTTGGCCGCCAACCGCACCAGGGGTGGCTGCGCCAATGGTCGGCGGAAGACCAGCGTGTGGTGGAGCACGCGTTGCACGCCGCCGGGCTTGAGGCGTTGGCCGAGCGGCCTTTAGAGGCGCTTTCCGGCGGGCAGCGTCAGCGGGCATGGATCGCCATGACCATCGCCCAGCAAACGCCACTGTTACTGCTTGATGAGCCTACGTCCGCGTTGGACCTGGGCCATCAGATCGAGGTGTTTGAGCTGTTACGCCATCTCGCCAGCCAGGGGCGCACGGTGGTCATGGTGCTTCACGACCTCGCCAGCGCCTGCCGCTACGCAGATTATCTGATCGCCCTCAATGACGGGCAGATTGTCGCCCAGGGAGCACCGGCAGAGGTCGTCACGCCGGAACTGGTGCGCGAGCTTTACCAGGTGGACTGCACGCTGATTATCGACCCGGACACCGGCAGCCCGTTGCTTGCCAACGTGCGCCGCGCCTGTTCCTAAGCCCTGACCCTAAGACAGTGTGTGGGAAATGCTACGATAGACCGCACACCTCGACCCCTAACCGCTCAGTAAGGAATGCTTGTGGCTTCTTCCACGCCCCAATCTCAAGCTCATCGTTCTCATAATCAGAGCTTTCAGGCCCTGATGCGCCTGTTGCGCTACGCCAAGGGCTACCGGCGGCGGATTATCGCCGCGACCGTTTGCTCGATCATCAATAAACTGTTCGACATTGCCCCCGAGATTCTCATCGGTGTGGCGATCGACGTTGTGGTCAACCAGGAACAAAGCTTTGTGGCGCGGCTAGGCTTTGATGCACCTCAAGAGCAGATTACCATTCTCGCCGTGCTGACCTTCTTTATCTGGGCGGGGGAGTCGCTGTTTGAGTACCTGTTCCAGATTCTGTGGCGCAACCTGGCCCAGCGGCTGCAGGCGGATATGCGCCAAGACACCTACGAGCACGCCCAGCGGCTGGATATGGCGTTCTTTGAGTCGAAAAGCTCCGGCCAGCTCGTCGCCACCATGAACGATGACGTCAACCAGCTTGAACGGTTTCTCGACGGCGGTGCCAACGCGCTGATTCAGGTCGGCGTCACGGTGGTCGCTGTCGGGGCTGTCTTTTTCGTGCTCTCGCCGCTGATTGCGCTGCTGGCGTTTACGCCCATCCCGCTGATTATTTGGGGCGCGTTCTACTTCCAGCGCAAGGCAGGGCCGCTATACAGCGACGTGCGTGAAAAGGTCGGCGATCTGGCCAGCCGGCTGTCCAATAACCTAAGCGGTATTGCCACCATCAAAAGCTTTACCAGCGAAGCGCGAGAGGCCGAACGCCTGCGTGATGCCAGCGAAGCCTATGTAAACGCTAACCGTCGGGCGATTCAGGTCAGCTCGGCGTTCATTCCGATCATCCGCATGGCGATTCTGGCGGGCTTTTTGGCCACCTTTACCGTCGGCGGCATGATGGCGCTCAACGGTGACTTGAACGTGGGCGCTTACGGCGTGCTGGTGTTTTTGACCCAACGCCTGCTGTGGCCACTGACCGGCCTGGCCCAGGTAATTGACCTGTTCGAGCGCGCCATGGCAAGCACCAAGCGCATCCTCGACCTGCTGGAAGAACCCATCACGGTAAAAGATGAAAGCGCGACGCCCTTGGCCCAACCCGTCAAGGGCGAGGTGCGCTTCGAATCGGTAAGCTTTCATTACACGGCAAGCGAGGTTGGCGTTGACGGGATTGATCTCCACGCGCCTGCCGGGCATACGCTGGCGCTGGTCGGTGCAACCGGTTCCGGCAAATCAACGTTGGTGAAGCTGTTACTACGCTTTTACGACCCCGAAAGCGGGCGGGTGCTGATCGATGGCCAGCCGGTCATGGACGTTAGTATGCACTCACTGCGCCAATCAATTGGCCTGGTCAGCCAGGACGTGTACCTGTTCGAAGGCAGCATCCGCGACAATATCGCCTACGGCAAGCCGGACGCTGATGACGAGGCGATTATCGATGCGGCCAAAACCGCCGAGGCGTGGAGCTTTATCGAGACGCTACCCCAAGGGCTGGACACGCCGGTAGGGGAGCGCGGCGTGCGGCTTTCCGGTGGTCAGCGTCAACGGCTTTCGCTTGCCAGGGCGCTGCTTAAAGAACCGCCCATTCTGGTGCTAGATGAAGCCACCAGCGCCGTCGATAACGAAACCGAAGCGGCCATTCAGCGCTCGCTCAAACGCATCGCCCACTGCCGCACGGTGATCATGATTGCCCACCGGCTTTCCACCATCGTGCACGCCGATGAAATCGTGGTGATTGAAAAAGGCCGTGTGGCCGAGCGCGGCACTCACTCAAGCCTGCTCGACGCCAACGGCCACTATGCAGCTCAGTGGCGGGTGCAAACCGGCGAGGCACTTGCGGGTGATGCCGAGGTGGTTAGCGGTTAACCAATAACGCATCCAGGGTGATCGGCACGAACTCGTCGATCTCCTGGTAGCCCAACAGCGAAAGCACGCTGCGCACGGTGGCATTGGCCATCAGCGCGCGGCCATCCAGCGCCATGGGTTCGGCGTGGGTCACGCGTACTTCATTCAAGCCCTCGCGGGTGAAGCGCAGCGGCACGGCTTCTTCCTGATTGACCATGTCGCTTTGCAACCTAAAGGTCAGCGTTTCGACCAGCGACTCGCCAATATCCAGCTCGTCCAACCGCTCGGGCGGCATCTGCGCCACCAGCGTGACCAGAGTGGTATTGGCGAGCATCTCGGCCCAGGTGGGCAGCTCACCAAAGCGCGTCAGCATGTCCGTTTGGCTGAGCTTGAGCGGCAGGCGCAGCGTGCCATCGGCAGAGATATCGCCCTGCAGGTCGCGTACCTGATGGTGATGGGTTTGCGGTTCCTCGCCATTCAGCTGGGTAATGGAGGCCTGCACGTTCGAGCGGTCAGGGTCCAACTGCCAGTCCGCCTGCGCTGGCACCGCCAGCAGCAGCGAAAAAAGCGCCATCAATGCTTTCAAAGCGTATCTCCTTATCAAGGGCCTTTTATAAACGGGCTTCCCTCAAGACCCGCTAACCGGCAAAAAGTGCCGCCTAAATGACAAGATAGCCCCAACGGGGGCTGGCCTCGCCCCATCACATTCGCTATGATATGCACGCCTTTCGGGCCCATAGCTCAGTTGGTTAGAGCAGGGGACTCATAATCCCTTGGTCGTCCGTTCAAGTCGGACTGGGCCCACCAAACATTTTTCTTCCATCACCCTGCTTTTCCCCTCCTTTACTATTCCGTTCTGAGAAATGCGCTACCTTATTTGTGTTTTTGTCTTTACACCTGATGAGTCAACCATTGATGGGCGCTTGTGCCTAATCAGGGGTGGTGTTGCTGCGACATTAACGTAGCTGGACCGCTCAGTTGAACGTCAACAATCTGACGGATATAGAGTACGTGGCCAGCTGTGACTCCTGGTTGTACTACGGGGCCTCGCGCAGCGTCGTAGGCAGTTTGAAGTACAATTGGTAAAGAATGATTTAACAGTAAACACCTGAAAAGCTCGGTCTCATCGCCGGGCTTTTCTTTTTTCAATCCTATGCGTAGAAGTGTGTGGTCTTTCCACTTCTAGGTAGCTGCGGAATGTTATATTCCTTCCTATTACTTTTTTTATCTCCTCTGCAGGCATTATTGGCATGAACACTTCCCCTTTTCAGGCGCTGGCCTGCCCGCTAGACGGCAAGCCGCTAACACCGTCGGATAACGCATGGTGCTGCTCGTCAGGGCATAGCTTTGATAACGCAAAACAAGGCTATGTGAATCTGCTGCCCGTTCAGCAAAAGCGCTCCAGCGATCCTGGCGATAGCAAGGCGATGGTGGCCGCGCGGCGTCGGTTTCTGGAGGCGGGCCACTATCAGCCGATTGCCGAGGCGGTGAGCCGGGCGGTGTTCGACCACGCTGAACAAAGGTTACCCCGCGATACTTTGTTCAACTGCCTCGATGCCGGCTGTGGCGACGGCTACTACCTTCGGGAATTAACCAATGCGGTCG
>JAIVHM010000201.1:0-11338 GCA_020201095.1 Halomonas sp.
GAATTGACCGACAGCCAGCACCGCCAGTGCTTTAATCTGCTTAAAAAGCTCGCTCCCTGGCGCAAAGGGCCTTTCCGGTTGGGCGACATTCATATCGACACCGAGTGGCGCTCCGACTGGAAATGGCAAAGAGTCGCGCCGCATCTCGCGCCGCTTAAATACCGCAAAGTCCTCGACGTGGGTGGCGGTAGCGGCTATCACGCCTGGCGCATGGCCGGGGAAGGCGCCGCCTTTGTGCTGGTCATTGATCCGTCACCGCGCTTTTACTGGCAGTTTCAGGCGCTTCGCCACTTTATCGGTGATGCCGATGGCCATCGAACGCAGTTTCTGCCGGCAGGTATCGAAGATGTGCCGGATAACCTGGCCTTCTTCGATACGGTATTTTCCATGGGCGTGCTATATCACCGCGTTTCGCCGTTTGAACATCTTCAACAGCTAAAGGGCGCCCTGGCCCCCGGCGGTGAACTGGTGCTGGAAACCCTGGTGGTCGAGGGCGATGAGCAGACGGTACTGGTACCCGGCGAGCGCTACGCCGCCATGCCCAACGTCTACTTTATCCCTTCTTCAAAAGCGCTCTGCCACTGGCTCGAGCGCTGCGGCTTTACCAACGTGCGCGTCGTGGATGAAGCATTCACCACCCTTGACGAGCAGCGCTCAACCGAGTGGATGACCTACCAGTCACTCGCCGATTTTCTTGATCCCGATGACCGCACCCGCACCATTGAAGGCTACCCCGCCCCACGCCGAGCAGTGATTCTTGCGAACAAGCCTGAGTAACACCACTTACCTCCTCAAAATCACTAGCCAGCGGCCCAGGTTCATTACGCTGGCAAGCGATGCCGCCACATAGGTGAAGGCACAGGCCGTCAGTACATGCCGGGCGCCTTTCATATCTCCGGGCGGTACATATCCCTTCAGTAGCGGCAGTGCACGGTTAAAGCTCGCATCAAACTCGACGGGCAAGGTGACCAAATGCACCAGCGCCGCGGTGCCGAAGCTGATCACCGCCATGACGATGACCAGCGCCAGCCCACCAGGTAACCGGGTAAGAATAAATAAGAACGGGGCTGCCATCATCAATATCGCGCCCAGCTTTTCCGCCTTTTGGGCGACTTTGACTAACCGACTGCGAGCCAGTAGCGGTGCATAGCCCTCAGAATGCTGAATGGCATGGCCCACCTCATGAGCAGCCACGGTCACAGCGGTGAGCGAACGGCCGTCGAAGTGGTCAGGTGTAAGCCGCACGCAGCGGTCTTCAGGGTCGTAGTGGTCGCCATACTCAGTGCACTCTACCTTGACGCCTTCCACGCCCAGACGGCGCAACAGGTGCTCAGCCAGCTCCGCTCCAGTGCCTGGGTAATCATCACGCCCCTGGGTATGGCGTTTGAGTACCCATTTAGCCCACAGGTTTGGCAGCACAAAAATCGCCAAAGAAAAAATAATCAGCACAACGAATATCATGGCTCCCAGACCTCCAAACGAATTGACAGGACCTATTAGACACCTTTTTTACAAGACGTGAAGACTGGGAGGGATGGAATCCGTGTTTTTATTCGTTAGCGGCTTCTTGGTAGCTTTTGTACACATCACGCTTGACGGCCTGAAGCCCTCGTGCCGAGATATAATCTTCCGCATGGGCGTGCTCGGCGATCAGCACGCTATCGGCGGCCAGTACCAACTGGCAGTCGGTGTCGGCCAGTTCGTTGCGTAAATTCTGGATAGCCTGTTCTCGAGCGGGGTCACGATCAACACGGCGAATATAAATGGCCTTGATACGCCCAGGGTAATCGCGGACCACCTCGCTATACACCTCAGGGTCATGCTGACCGCTATCGCCGATCAGAATACACGGCAAGTCATCGAATAGCGCCAACATACGATCAATCATATCCCGCTTGTGCGCCTCTGCTCGACGCGGCCAGGGATGGCGCCAGGAGATACCCCATTCGCGCAGAAACAAGATAGGGCCTACCGGGATACGGTTGAGCTGAAAAAAGGCTTCCAGCATTTCATAGATGGCCCAGGGCCCCCGGGAAACATACAAAATGGGCCGTTCGGCTTTATCGCTACCACCTCGGTGCAACGCCTGATAAAGGGCGGCCACTCCCGGAAACGCCGTTCGGCGGTGCGGCTTGCGCACGAACAGGCGGTACAGCATCTTGAGCTTTTCGGCCACCCCGGTGAACATCACTGTGTCATCGATATCGCTGATCACCAGTAAATCCGCTTCCGGCGGCGGCACGTAAATTTCAACATGGGTATTCACCGGTGTCTGGCCTTTAGCCTGGACCTTTATATCGGCGATATGCCAGGACACATCAATGGGCAGCGCCGCGCTAATGGGCAAATGAACATCAAAGTAGCCGTCACTGTCGGTGGTCACGCAAAGCTGGTTGCCACCTAACGAAAGCTCAACCTCAGCGTTGGCAAAACCGCGCCGAAAAATGCGCCGGGCAACATCGGCAGTATCACGCAGCATGCCGCGCCTGGGGATGGCACGGCCCAGAGCGGCTTGGCGGAAAACGCGCCCCATCACAAACACTTCACGCTGCGACCCATAGCCACGGTAGGGGTGGACCATCATGCCACCGCGGCCAAGATCGCGTTTCATGGGTTTGGCAATCACGTGGACAAGCCGCTTCACAAAGCTTGACCACTGGCGTAGCCACCTCATCAAGCGTACTGGCCTGAACGACGCCCATTCTGCCACTTCTCCAGACATCTGCCATTCAGTGCTTGATTCATCATGCTCTCCTTTTCGTGATGATTGGACGTTAACAATGCCTGACCAGTGTGACACCCGCTGTATAATCCCCCAGCCGAAAACCCAGCATTTACGGCGCTAAGCATTGTACACCACATTGCCTACCTGGCTAATGTCGTAGCCACCCAGTGCCTCAGCACGCTGCGCGAATCGGGGGTAGCGGCTAAACGCCAACAGCGCCTGCACGCTCGGTTCGAAGTAGCTGCGGCGATGCATCATTAAATCGAACTGCTCATCGTAAAGCGGAATAAACCCCAGTTGCTGACGCCGCGCCGCTGCTTCAACGCCGAGTCCTACATCTGCCTCGCCTTGCAACACGCTTAGCGCTAAATCGTCTTCGTTCAGGCTCGGGTGAGCCGCCCACTCAACCGACGTTGGTACTATGCCCGCTTTGCCGAGCAGGTGAATTAACAATCGAGCGGCGCCAGCACCGGGTTGGCGGTGGGCAACGCGCATCTTGGGTCGAGCCAGATCGGCAAGACCGGTAATCGCCAATGGATTGTCAGCGGGAATCAATAACCCCTGACGCCGGATCGCCCAGCGCAGCACGACTAGATCTTTCACACCGCCCAAACCCAATAAATGAGGCTGGTTGTATTGACCGCTGTCAGGATCAAGCAAATGCACCCCCGCAACCATGGCGCGCCCCTCCAGCAGGCGACGAACGCCGTCGCCGCTGCCGTGAAACAAACTGGCCAAGTCGGAGCGACTTTCGCGAATGGCCCATTCCAGTAACGGATCCTGGCTACCGGCCACCACCGCGGGCGGCGGTTGTCGTTGGGCCTGATCACCTTCCAGGTGGTTGAGCACCCATAAATCAATCTGTTGGCGAGGAAAGAGTAATTTCCCCGTCACACGGCTGCAGGGTATCTGACCCTGGCGCACCAGGTCATAAACCTTGCGTTCCTTAAGCCTTAAATAGTCGGCCACTTCACTGGTGGTTAAATAATTGACGCTCAATGGCACCCCCTCAATGTTTTATGCTGCATAAAACTGCACAAATTTCAGCATAGGGTGCATCTTTGCATATTTAAGATCATGCTGCCCAATTACTGAAAATAACGCTGAAAAATAATTATGCCCGCTAGCGATAATGCTTTTTTAACCGCCTTGCAGCTTATTCTTCACATGGATGGCGACCTGTTCTCGATTGTGTCGTTGTCACTACAGGTCTCGCTTGTGGCCGTTGCACTCGCCGCGCTCGCGGGTTTACCGCTGGGTGCCGCCCTGGCGCTTTGGCGTTTCCCCGGTCGTAACGCTGTCATTATCGCGTTGAACGCCCTGATGGGCTTACCCCCCGTTGTCGCGGGGCTGTGCGTTTATCTGCTGCTCTCGCGCGCCGGCCCACTGGGGGAATGGGGGCTACTGTTCAGCCCTACCGCCATGGTGGTGGCGCAGTGGGTGTTGGTGTTGCCGATTATTGCCTCACTAACGCGTCAGCAGGTCGAGGCGCTGCACGGCGAATACGCCGAACAGCTCCAGTCACTGGGATTATCCACCGCGAGAATGATGCCCACCCTGCTTTGGGATGCGCGCATTGGGCTGGTTACCGTCATGCTCGCGGGCTTTGGGCGTGCCAGCGCCGAAGTCGGCGCGGTGATGATTGTAGGTGGCAATATTGAGGGCGTAACGCGGGTCATGACGACCAGCATCGTGCTGGAAACCAGCAAAGGTAATCTGCCAATGGCATTAGGACTGGGCATTATTTTACTGGCATTGGTGACGCTGATTAACGCGATGGCCCACCTGATGGGCGAGACGGCCAAAAGGCGCTTAGGATGAATGCACCCACGTCCATCTTTACCCCTATCGCAGATCTGCAGCTTGACGACGTCAGCTTTGAGCACCGCGGCCAATCACTATTAGCGCCAACTTCGCTGACGCTATCAGGGTGTCGGCGTACAGTCATCATGGGCCCGAACGGCGCTGGCAAAAGCCTGCTGATGCGCTTGGCTCATGGACTACTTACCCCAACCAGCGGGCGCCTCTACTGGCAAGGCCCTACCCCGGTACAGGCGATGGTGTTCCAACAGCCGGTGCTGCTTCGCCGCTCGGCGCTTGATAATCTCACCTACGTGCTGGGAATTCATAAAGTGCCCCGTGCCCAGCGTAAAGCGCGCGCCTACCAAGCCCTCGACACCTTCGGTTTAACCTCCCTCGCTCACCGTCCGGCCCGAGTACTCTCGGGTGGCGAGCAGCAGCGGCTTGCCCTGGCCCGCGCCTGGCTGCTCAACCCGGACGTGCTGTTTCTGGATGAAGCCACCTCGGCTCTGGACCCGGCAGCGATCAAAGCCGTAGAAGATGCCGTCATGGCCTTTCACGCAAGCGGCACCCGCATTGTGATGACAACACATGACTTGCATCAGGCCAAACGCCTCGCCGACGACGTGGTGTTTTTGCATAACGGCCAGTTACGGGAACACAGCCCTACTGAGACATTTTTCTCCGCGCCTCGCTCGTCAGAGGGTCGCGCGTTTATCCAGGGTGAGCTGGTTTGGTAGCCCTGAACCTCCACGCAATAAAGGAATTGTGACATGAAAAAGACCGCAATCGTCACTAGCGCAAGCCTGCTAATTCTAGCCTGGGGTGGTTTGGCACTGGCCGATAATGACTACATCACGCTCGCCTCTACCACATCGACGGAAAACTCGGGGTTGTTTGAGGCCATCATTCCCCAATTTACCGACAAGACCGATATTGATGTCAGGGTGGTGGCGGTAGGTACCGGCCAGGCATTTGAAACCGCCCGGCGCGGCGACGCTGACAGCCTGCTGGTACATGACACTGCAGGCGAGGAGCAGTTTGTCGCAGATGGTTATGCCACCGAGCGACAAAACGTGATGTATAACGATTTCGTGATCGTGGGGCCTAGCGATGACCCCGCCGGCATCGAAGATAGCGACTCAATCGACGACGCCATGCAGCGCATCGCCGAGAGTCAGTCACCTTTTGCCTCGCGTGGTGATGACAGCGGCACCCACCGTGCCGAACTGCGTCTATGGGAATCAGCGGGCATTGAGGCCGATGGCGACTGGTACCGCGAGCTGGGCAGCGGCATGGGACCCACCCTCAATACCGCCGCCGGGATGGACGCGTATTCCTTCACCGACCGCGCTACCTGGGTAGCCTTTGAAAACCCACAGGATTTGACGCTTCTCTATGAGGGCGATGAAGCGCTATTCAACCAGTACGGCAGCCTGCTGATATCTGAAGAGCAGCATCCGCATTTAAAACATGACCTGGCGGAACAGTGGCATGAATGGCTACTTTCCGATGAAGGACAGGCCGCTATTGCTGACTACGAAGTCGATGGCCAACAGCTGTTTTTCCCCAACGCGGATTGACATCTTCCCCTCCCTCAGCTTGCGCTGCCGCCCTGAGGCGAAAAGGAAGGGGATTCCCAGGTCGTTACCTTCCTGGTTCCTGCTTCGGTGTCCGTTGCCTCAATTTCTTGGCATTGTCGGTCTTACACAAACTCCACAGGCGTAGCTTCCCGAATGCCCTTCGGTAGTTGCTTCAACTCTCAGCACCGGCGAGTAGCGCGGTGCCTGCTTGCAAGATATTACGGGCGGACCAGCTCGCCCCAGCCCACATCGCTGATGGCTTTGGACAGGTGGCGGTTTTTGACCATGTTCTTAACCTGCAAACTCTCCGCTGCGATCACTTGGTTCTCGTTAACGATCTGACGGGTCAGTTTATGCAGGTGGTCAAGCCGGGTATCGGCAATTTTGGCGTGGCAGCGAGCGACCTTAAGCCGCGCTTTGGCGCGGTTATTCGAGCCTTTTTGCTTGCGGCTGAGACGCCGCTGCGCTCGCGATAGCTTGCGGGCATAACGCGCCGTGTGCCGAGGGTTGTTAACGCGCTGACCATCGCTTGTCACGAACAGGTCTTTCAGCCCTAGGTCGATACCCACCATCTTGGGCGTCACGTCGTAGGCTTGCGCCTCGACCTGGCATAAACAGCTGATGAAGTAACGACCAGCGGCATCTTTGGATACCGTCACGGTACTGGGGACTGACGGAAGCGTACGGCTCCAACGAATGGCCAGCGGCTCCTTACACTTCGCCAGCGTAATAGCACCTTCGCGGTACGAAAACGCCGAACTGGCAAAAGTGGCCGACTGCCGGTGCTTTTTGGATTTAAAGCGTGGATAGCGCGCCCGCTTGGCAAAGAAGTGTTTGAACGCCGTTTGCTGATGACGCAAGCACTGCTGCAACGGCACCGAGCTTACGTCGGCTAGAAAGGCCGTGTCAGGCTGCTTTTTTAACTGAGTGAGAAACGCGCTGGCGTCGTTGTAGCCAACTTTTTCCTGGCGCTGATAGAACGCATCGGTGCGGTAACGCAGTACCGTATTCCAAACAAACCGCACGCAACCAAACGTCCGCGCCAGCAGGATTTCCTGCTCGGGCGTGGGGGTGAAACGGTACTTGTAGGCGCGTTCGGTTTTCATTCTTTACAACTTATCTGTCTTTGTGTAAGGAATCAAGACACAAGGCGTCCTGGCGGACGTCGCGCTATCCATCCTCGCACTAAAAGTTACGAGGTATTCCGCGTTAATTGATAACCCAAAAAAGAAAACCCCTTTGGCATGTTACCAAAAGGGTTATATCTCACTGTTTGCTTACGTCACCCGGTTGATACCCAGTAAAACCTACAGCAGCTGACGAATATCTTTGGCTTCCCAATGCGGAAAATGCTTACGCACCAGAGCGTTAAGATCGCGCTCAAACGACGCCCAATCGGTTTTCTCGGGACCACTGTCTGACGCCTTGGCGACGCCACGGATCATCCCTGCGCCAACTGTCACGTTGTTCAGCCGGTCGACAATGATAAAGCTGCCGGTACCGGGGCTACTGCGATAATTGTCGACCGGAATCGCCGCCGTCAATTCGACTTCGCAGCGGGCAATGGCATTCAAGCTAAGTGAATTCGTGGCGTGCTTTTCAAGCGTGTTCACGTCGATCTGGTAATCAATCGCGCTGACTTGCCCTGAGAGATCCCGCGTGGCGAGCTTGAAGTCGTACAGTTTGCCCGGCGCCAGCGCATCTTCATGCATCCAGACAATATCTGCCTCGAAGGCGTTCGACAGCGGCAGTTCTTCCTCAGCGCTGACAAGCCAGTCTCCGCGCGAAATATCGATTTCATCGTCCAGCGTGACGGTAATGGCCTGCCCCGGGTACGCCGCCGTCAAGTCACCCTCAAAGGTCGCGATCCGCTCGACGCGCGAGGTTTTACCCGATGGCAGCACCTTCACGGCTTGACCAGGGCGTAACACGCCCGCCGCCAAGGTGCCGCAATAGCCGCGAAAATCCAGATTGGGCCGATTGACATACTGCACCGGCAAACGTAAGTCGGTGAGGTTCTGGTCATACGTGATCTCGACGCTTTCCAGCAGCTCAATCAGTGTTTTACCCTCGTAGCCCGCCGTGTAATACCAGGGTGTCTGCTCGCTGGGATTGACGACATTGTCGCCGTTGAGTGCCGACATCGGCACAAAGCGAATATCGGGGGCGTTCAGATTGGTCGCGAAAGCACGGTATTCCTCGACGATCTCGTTAAAGCGCTGCTCGGAGAAATCGACCAGATCCATCTTATTGACCGCGATCACCAGATGCTGAATACCCAGCAAATCGGCAATGAAGCTATGGCGCTGAGTTTGCGTCTGCACGCCGTAGCGCGCGTCAATCAAAATCACCGCTAGGCTCGCGGTAGACGCCCCCGTGGCCATGTTGCGGGTGTACTGCTCGTGCCCCGGGGTATCGGCAATGATGAACTTGCGCTTATCGGTGGAGAAAAAACGATACGCCACATCGATAGTAATGCCCTGCTCGCGTTCCGACTGCAGGCCATCGACCAGCAGCGCCAGGTCAACGGTATCCCCGGTGGTGCCGCTGGTTTTGGACGCCTGGGTGATTGCCGCCAGTTGATCCTCAAAAATCATTTTGGAATCGTGCAGCATCCGGCCAATCAGCGTGGACTTGCCGTCATCGACACTGCCGCAGGTGATAAAGCGCAGCAGGTCCTTGTTTTCGTGTTCGTGCAGATATTGCTCGATATTGTCGGCAATCAAATTGGATTGGTGTGACATTAAACTTTCCCCATTTAGAAATAGCCCTCACGCTTTTTCTTTTCCATCGAGCCGGCCTGGTCGTGGTCGATGGCGCGGCCGCTGCGTTCGCTGGTTTTGGTCAGCAGCATTTCCTGGATCACTTCGGGCAAAGTGGCAGCTTTGGATTCCACTGCGCCGGTGAGCGGATAGCAGCCCAGGGTTCTAAAGCGCACCCACTTCTCTTCCGGTACTTCGCCCGGCTCCAGCGGCAGGCGGTCGTCGTCGACCATGATCTGCATGCCGTCGCGTTCAACCACGGGGCGTGGTGCTGATAAGTACAGCGGCACAATGGGGATCGATTCCAGGTAGATGTACTGCCAGATATCCAGCTCGGTCCAGTTGGAGAGCGGGAACACGCGGATCGATTCGCCCTTGTTGACCTTGGCGTTGTAGATATTCCACAGCTCCGGGCGCTGTTTTTTCGGGTCCCAGCGGTGGTATTTATCGCGGAAGGAGTAGACACGTTCCTTGGCACGAGACGCTTCCTCATCGCGTCGGGCACCGCCGAACGCGGCATCAAACCCATGCTTGTCCAGTGCCTGCTTGAGCGCCTGGGTTTTCATGATGTCGGTGTACTTGGCGCTGCCGTGCTCAAACGGGTTGATGTTCGCTGCGCGGCCTTCCTCGTTGGTGTGAACGATAAGCTCCATGCCCGCGTCTGCCGCCATGCGGTTGCGGAACTCGATCATCTCGCGGAATTTCCACGTAGTGTCGATATGCATCAGCGGGAATGGCGGCGTACCAGGGTAAAACGCCTTGCGTGCCAGGTGCAGCATCACCGAGGAGTCTTTGCCGATGGAATACATCATCACCGGGTTGGAAAACTCGGCGGCGACTTCGCGAATGATATGAATCGACTCGGCTTCGAGCTGCTTTAAGTGCGTCATGCGGGCGGCACTTGGCGCGCCGGGCACTTCAGGCCGCGACGCGGCTGAAGGAGTGGAAATCTGGGACATGGCCGACTACCTCACAAAAACAAACCTGTGGCACTGCGCAAAACTGCTTAGCGCTGGAATGTGAGTAGGGTAACGTCTTGGCAATAATAACCCAAAAGAATTAATAACTATCTTTTTATTCTTTTACTGCCTATGAGATCCAAAAACCGTTTTGGCGGCTAAACCGTAACGCGCTCGACCCAGGTTTCCCACTGCTGATCTTTAAAGTCAACGATGCGATAACCAGGGCGCGATGCCTCATCGATCATGAAATGGGTCGCACCCGGCATGAATTGATCGGAAATCGCCGGGCAGCCATACACCATGACCCCTTCGCTCGACACTGCATCATGCCGCGAAACTTGCTGGGAATAGAGTTGGTGGGCATGCCCGAACAAGATGATATTGACCTGGGGAAACGCGCTGATAACCTCCCAGAACGCATCACGGTCCTGCAAACCAATGGCATCCATCCAGGACGCCCCCACGTCGACGGGAGGATGATGCATCGCAATCAACGTCGGTCGGCTATCTCCTTGAAGCTTCGCTGATAGCCCCGCTAAGGCGTCACGGCCCAGCTCCCCATAGGGCTCACCTTCAACCGGGGTATGCAGCAGCAGCAGGCGCCAGGGCGGCAGTGACACCTCGTCAACCAGCGGATGTTCCGCTTGCATCAGCGCGGGCTGGTCGTGATTGCCTGCCATCCAGGCCCACGGACAGGGCAACTGCGACATCGCTTCACTGGCAAGTGCATAAGAGGTCGCCGTTTCGTCCTGACTGACATCACCGGTCAACACCAGGAAGTCGGGTTGCTCAGCGATGACCGCCTGCAGTACACACTGCAGGTGGTCCCAGGGCACCCCCGCGCGGGAGCGCGCTTGTTTATCCGCGTACAGATGGGCATCGGTGATTTGTACCAAGCGCATTAGGGTAACTCCGGCACATCAACGGTGTGTCCATGGGCCAGGCCATGAGCCAGCCATTCGCCGAGAAAGCGATTCAACTGAAGCTTTTCATCCGGCTGATGCATGCGGGCATTAGGGTAGCGGTAGCGCCCTCTGAAATGGCGCTCGCGCTGAAAGTCGGTCACTTCTGCCATGCGGACGTCGTGGTACAGGTGCACACGCATCTTAGGGCCTTCCCACAACGTATCCATCGGGCTGCTTTGCGACACTTCCAGCATCGTGGTGTACGGCGCGTTTTGTAAAATCTTGAGTTGTAAATCACCGACATCCTGGTCATCGCTGCGCAAGGCAATGTTGCGTTGCTGGTCGCCTTCCAGGTCACCCACCAGGCGAATCAGGCGCAAATAGTTGGCGCTGCACTCGGCTTGGAGCGTCTTCAAATCGGTGACATAAGCCATTTTCGCCATGATCACTCCTCGTCGGTTTCGCCCTGCGGGGGTATGGGGCGGAAAGCGGCGCGTAAAGACGCCCGCTGACCTGCCAGCCAATGCAGTGCAATCAAGCACATGGCGTTGTCGAGTCTTCCCTGGCCCAAGAGTTCCCATGCAGTGGGGAAAGACACCAC
>JAIVHM010000201.1:11448-17817 GCA_020201095.1 Halomonas sp.
ATGGTGGACCTCGCGACGCATAACGTCGCTCCACCCGCCTTCAAACAGGCGATGACGAAGCTCTAACGCCTCCAGACGAAAAAAACCCTGGTGAAGGGTTTCGCGTTTATGCAGTTCAACATCTTCGCGGCCTAGCGGCGTGTTGAGCAAAGACGTGCTGGCGCTGGATGCCATAAGGCGCTCCCGGTGATAACAATTGTCCTATTATCAATGCTTGCCACCGGGAATGCCAATTTGTGGAAGGTGTTATAGCTCGCCGAGCAGCGCCTCAGCGTCACGCCGCAACGCTTCATCGGATTGTTGACGCCCCTCGCGTGCAGTGCCGTCCACGGCGCGCTGGGCATGCTCCCGAGCAGCCTGGGTATTGCCTTCTTCCTGCAGGAAGGTTGCGTAATAATAGTTGACATCGATGCCGTCAGGGCGAATCTGCAAGGCACGCTGAAACATCTCATCGGCCGTATCGCTATCGCCAAAACCAATCAGCCCACCGGGTACGCGGTCGTATAACGCTCCCAACGTCACATAGGCCGAGCCGTTATTGCCTTGCGGGTCGATCTCGATGGCACGCTCGAGGGTATCGCGGGCGTCTTTGGCAACGCCCAACGCACCCAGGCCACCACGTTCACGGGCATAAGCGGCCAGTATTACGCCTTTCCAGACCAGCACCTCGGCTTCATCGCTATTTTGTTCGGCAAGCTGGTTAGCTTCTTCGGCCAAGCCGCTGAGCGAATCTTCCCGCTCGCTTTCAGGCATTTCCGTTACCGTATGTTCCCAGCGATTTTTAAGCGAGAACAGCTCGCTTTCATAGGCCACCGCGTTAAACGACGCGAGCGCCAGCGAACTGCTGAGTGCGGTCATTGCGAAATAGCGCATCAGGTTTGAGTGAGCCATTGTTAACTCCTTAGCTTGTTGTTGTCGGATAACTGCCAATCGGCAAAATAAGCCACCCAGATAATGTAACGAACGTTTGAATGAATCGCCAGTCGCAAATCATTTACGTCACTCTTGGCGGTACTGTGGCAAATCGCGTTAAAGTGGGGATCGCCTAACCAAAAGGGAGTTAGCAATGAAAGGCCGCAACATGACCCGTTGGCGCGACCCAGCAAAAGACCCGCGCCAGGAACCCAAAAGCAATCTGATTACCCCTGAGGGCGCAGCGCGCCTAAGAGGAATATTGGATCACCTTTCCAGGGTAAAACGTCCGCAAATTTCGGCGAAAGTGGGTGAAGCGGCCGCCCAGGGCGACCGCAGCGAAAACGCGGATTACACCTACAACAAGAAGGAACTCAATCGCGTCATCGCCCGTATTGGTTACCTCACCAAACGCTTGGATGAGCTTCAGGTGGTCGACCGCTTGCCCGCCAACACGCAAAAAGTATTTTTCGGCGCTTTTGTCAGTCTGGAAGACGAAGAAGGTGAAACGTTGTCTTTGCGCATTGTTGGCCATGATGAAACCGATACGCAAAAACGCTGGATAAGCATCGATGCCCCTATGGCCAAGGCCTTGCTGGGCAAGGAAGTGGGCGAGGATATCACCGTGCTCACGCCGGACGGTGAAACCTTCTACACCGTCACGCGCGTTAAATACTCCGGCCCCGGCGCGGGCTAAGAAATCGCTGATTAACGTCATGAGCGCAGGCCAGACAAGGCAAAAATCAACGAAAAAAGGACCGGGCTCGCGTTCGAGTTTACTGATTGTAAATGAGCATTTTGATCGGACTCGCGCACGAGGCGATTTTTAACGCCGTATGGCCAAGCGCAATAGTTAATCAGTGATTTCCTAACGTTTTTGCGCCTGGTACACCCTAAAGCGGCGATTATCCGCCAGCGTCTGAAACGAAGAAAACGCCTGCTGTAGCAGGTCGGGGTACGGCAAAAAGGCATTGGCAACCATGAACAGTTGCCCTTTCGGCGCCAGATAATCCGACGCCTGGCGGATCAGACGCTGGGTTGCCCCGTAGCTCACGTCGCGCTCCTGGTGAAATGGCGGATTGCTGACAATGATGTCGAAGGGGTCATCCGGCAAGGCGGCATAGACATCGCTTTGCATTACACGACCCTCCAGGCCATTGGCGTTCAGTGTGCGCCGGGTCGCTTCAACCGCAAACGCACTCACGTCCACGGCGGTGACCTGGTGGCCGCGCTGGGCAAGCCAGGCGCTGATAATTCCGTCGCCGCAGCCCATATCGAGCACGCGCATAGAAGCGTGTGGCAAGTCGCGTTCCAGACATTCCAACAGCAGTTGGGTGCCTTCATCCACTTTGCCATGGCCGAAGACACCGGGATGGCTGATCAACGTCAGCCCCAGCGCATCGAAGCGCTGCCACTCGTCGTCCGTGGCGGCCTTTTTTACCGTGCGGGTCGCAAACAGCGAGCAGCGGCGAGCGTTATCCAGCTTGTCGCATGCCATTCCCCGCTCTGCCAGCACCTTGGGCACCCGCTTGATGCCACCGTTGTGCTCACCGACAACCTCCAGAGGGGTATTGGCAGGCAGTACATCGCAAAGCCACTGCAGCCACCAAAGGCCCAACTGATGGGCTTTGGGCCAGAACAGCACCACCTCGCCGGACAATGCCGCACTACTTTGATCTTCAAATGGGGTGTACGCCGGCTTGCCGCCAGCGGCCCAGGCGTCGAGCACGGACAGGTCAGCGCTCAACACGCCGGCCGACTGCGCCACCAGCCAGGTGTCCAATGGCGGCCCGACGACCCAGAAAGGTGACTGGCGCGATTGTCGCTCAAGCAGCTGGCAGGCGGGTACTTGCGCGCTCATAGGGCAGACTCCGGTTTGCGCAGGGTATAAAGCAGATAGCGGCCCAGCCGCCAATGGGGGTCGTATTGGCAATACTGCTTCTCGAGCGCCAGCAGTTTGTCACGCTCGGCGTCACTGGCCGGCGGGTGGCGAAGGTAATCCTGAAAGATACGGATCCCGGCTACGGACTCGATCATCAGATGGTGATCCGCGCTCCACTGCGCTATCTGGTGGTGGGTCACCGGCGAGATTGGCGTCAGGCGTTGGCGCTTACCCTGCCCTTCTAGCCGGTCGCTCAGCGCCTTGTCCACGTTGCCCTTCAGCGCGTTGGAAAAACGCAGCGCATCGCGGTTGAATACCATCAGGCTCAACTGGCCACCCGGCGCCAAAAGCGCCGCCAATGACGCCAGCGCTGCGCGGGGATCGCCCAGCCATTCCAGCACGGCATGGCAGGTGATCAGCGGCCAGGGGCCGGGGTGCTCGACGGCCAATTGCTGCAACGGCGCTTGCCCATAGGTGATCGCCTGCGAGGAAAGTTCATCGCACGCCGCATGCCAGTGCTGCGCATAGGCCAGCATGTCGGCAGATGGCTCGGTCATGGTGACAGCGTGCCCCCGCTTGGCAAACCACGCGGCTTGCTGGCCGAGCCCGCCGCCAACGTCCAGTACCGGCTGTCGGTTCAGCTCCAGCATTTGCGGCAATAAATGGTCGAGCATGGCCAGGCGCAGCTCACCCCGCGGCGCCTGGTAGAGCGAGCGGGAAAACTTGTCCACCAGGCCATCAAAGTATCGATCCCCCTCCGTGCTTAATTCTTCAATTCGCTGCATGCCTGAAGCCAGTTGTGGTTCCAAAGTCGGCTAGTTTACCTTGCTTGAACGGTGCTTTCTGCCAAAACTAACGTACCATCTGGTCGATTCGCATGCCCCCCTGCGCTTACGCCACTCGCTGGCCAGCGCTCAGTAGTGTCCCAGTAACTTCCACCACAAACCGCCGACAATCACCCAGATAATGAGATTGACCACACTCATAATAAAGCCTGCTTTCCACCACTCACCCAGTGTCAGATAGCCTGAGCCGTAAATGACGGGAGACGTTCCTGTTGCGTAATGGGTCAAGGTCATCATGATAGATGAGGTAGCGGCCATGATCAGCACAAACGGCATGGGCGGGGCACCGAGACTTAGACCAACAGTGAGAAAGGCGGCCATCATTGCGGTGATATGTGCAGTGGTGCTGGCAAAAAAGTAATGGGTATAGAGGAAGGTCAGCACAAGGAGGGCGGAGGCGCCTGCCCAACCAATCCCCATCATGGTAATCCAGTCCTGCATATTTGCAGAGAACCAATCAACAAGTCCGGTTTCCTTAAGCTGGCTTGCCATCATGATGAGGGCGCCAAACCACAGTAGCGTATCCCAGGCATTTTTCTCTTTCAGTACATCATCCCAGGTTAACACCCCCGTCAGCAGCAGCATGGAAAGACCGATAAAGGCAGATGTTGTCGTGTTAAGAGTTACCGCATCACCCAAAAATATTGCCGGAATATCTGCCCACATCAGGAGTAGTACCAAAAAGACGAACAGCATAATGCCTTCGTTTCGACTTATTTTGCCTAGCTCCGCCAGCTTGTCCCGCGCTATTTGGGTGGCATTAGGCGTTTCCTTAATTTCTGGTGGGTAGAGCAGGTAAAGAATATAAGGCATCGCCAGGATGGCGACTAAACCAGGCAGTAACATGGCGACCGCCCACGTTAGCCAACTCAGCTGGATCTCTGCGCCCGTAGCGTCCGCAATGAGTTGAACTGTCAGCGGGTTTGGGGCAGTAGCGGTGACAAACATCGCCGAAGTTATTGGGTTGCTGTGGTAATTCACTAAGGCCAGGTATTTGCCAATTCTGCCAGAAGTATTGTCTTCTGGGTGTGAGTCAAAGCTGTGGGCAATCGAGCGCATAATGGGGTGGATAATGCCGCCGCCCCGGGCAGTATTGCTGGGTGTTACTGGGGCAATGGTAAGCTCTGAAAAAGCAAGGCCATAACCAATGCCTAGTGTACGCTTACCGAAGATGGATATGAAGTAGTAGCCGATACGCGCTCCTAAACCGGTTTTTATCAGCCCGCGAGAAATCATAATCGCAATAGCAATTAACCAGATCAGCGAGTTGGCGTAACTGCTTAAGGCCACATCGATAGCAACGAAGATAGCCAGCATCAGCCACGCCTTGGGCGCTAGGCCTTCTGGTAGGGGAATGACCAGCCATATCAGCAGGGTCACGGCCACCGCAATAATGGTTGGCCAGAGTTTAAAGGGCAGTGTCTGCATAATAGACCTATATAACGTTAGCGGATGTTAACGGTATGCTCTTGGGCAACAAAGCAGCGCCTAAGCTCTCGATGTAAGTATAGTTTTCGCGAATGCTTACCTCTTGACCCACATCAATGATGGTTCAGTCTGGGTGATATTCCTGAATCCGTGAGACCGGCCTTCTTAAACGTTTCTAACCCACTGAACTACATGGCAATATAGTCGATATCGCCATTCACCCTTACAGTGCCATGCCCAACGTCAAGTTCCACGCCAGTCGTCGCACCCTCACCAGCCATGCCGGCCTATCCATCATCGGCCAGTGCATTGAAATCGCCGGCGTCGACAGTATCGATGGTCGCTATCCCGCTACGCTGGGCATGCGCACCAGTGACGTACTCAAGAGCTACTTAGGACTGCTGTGCCTGGGCATGAGCGACTATGGTGCTATCGAGAACTTCCGAAGTGACAAGCCCTTCCAGCAGCTGCTGACTCTGCAGAAGGTGCCGAGTACGGCCACCCTCCGTCAGCGGCTGGAGAAGCTCGCCGCCAACGACCTGCAGGCACGCACCGCGGCGTGGTCCACGACCCTGCTGTCGCTGGCCGAGGTGCCCATCACCGCCGAAAAGGGCCATGTCTGCTTGGACATCGACACCTCCGTCATGGATAACAGTAACTCCAGCAAAGAAGGCGTCTCGCGGACCTACCAGAAGGTTGATGGCTATACCCCGATTGCCGCTTATCTAGGCAATGAAGGCTGGTGCCTAGGCCTGGAATTACGCCCCGGTAAGCAGCACACCATGAAGGAGAGCAACGCCTTCCTGGCGCGGGTGCTGCCGCGTGCCCGGGGCTTGACCGAGCAACCAATTCTGCTTCGAGAAGATAGCGGCTTCGACAGTAAGGCCCATCTGGCGTTGATCGAGCAGCACCGCCAGGTGTTTGCCGAAGACGGTCGAAAGCTTGACTATATCGTCAAGTGGAACCCGCGCGGCTCGGCTACGGCCGATCAGGACACATGGCGTGCGGTGGCGGCCGACTATTGGGAAGAACTGCGCCCTGGCAAGCGCCAGGCGCTTTGGGTTCAGAGCGTCTCAATCACGGTCGACCAAGTCGGGCATGGGGTCAAGCGCGTGATGCGCCTGATGGAGCGCACCGCCGATCGCGATGGGCAACTCCTTCTGGAACCTGAGTACGAGTTGGAAGGTTGGTGGACCAGCCTGGACGAGGCGCCGGAGGCGGTCATTCAGCGTTACAAGGCGCATGCGACCCACGAACAATTCCATAGCGAGATCAAGACCGATCTCGACCTGGAACGGCTGC
>JAIVHM010000202.1 GCA_020201095.1 Halomonas sp.
ACCTCCGATGAAACCCGTATCGACCGCCGCGAAACAGTCATGGATTTCCCCGGCCAGCCGGTCGTGACCACCGATAACGTCACCGTGCGCATCAATGGCGCGTTGTACTACCAGATTATCGACCCAAAACGGGCGGTATACGAAGTCGAGAACATGAGCCAAGCGGTGGAAGTGCTGGCCAAGACCACACTGCGTTCGGTCGTGGGCAAGATGGAGCTGGATAAGCTGTTTGAGTCACGCGCGGAAGTGAACAACGAGATTCAGGCGGCGATGGAAGAACCGGCCTCCAAGTGGGGCGTCAAAATCTCCCGCGTCGAGGTGCAGGATATCGCCATGCCCGATGAGGTTGAATCAGCCATGCGCTTACAGATGGCCGCCGAACGTAAGCGTCGTGCCACCGTCACCGAAGCAGAGGGTGAAAAATCAGCGGCAATTGCCATGGCTCAGGGCCAGCGAGAATCCTCTATCCTGAACGCCGAAGGTGACAAAGAATCCGCTATTTTACGCGCCCAGGGTGAGCAGGAATCGATCAAGCTGGTGCTTAGCGCGATTGGCGACAGCGAAGAAAACAAGCGCACGGTTGTCGGCTATCTACTGGGACAGAGCTATATCAAAGGCCTACCCAACATGGCCAAAGACGGCGAACGTGTCTTTGTACCTTATGAGTCTTCCGCGCTACTTGGCTCGATGGGGATGTTCCGCGAAATGGCGGGCTCACCAGAAGATACCGTGGCCAACCATCTTAAAAACCGCAACGGCAGTCGCGAAAGCAGCTTCCAGAGCGGAATCGTAGGCGGTGCTGCCAGCGGGCAGTAAGCATTGAAAACAGGCACATGGCAAGCCGCCATGTGCCTGGAAAATCCTCACTATCAAGCCGGACTGGCGCGGCTTTGAGCGAAGCACCGTTGAAGAAACAACAGCGCCTTGGCTAGTTTTTTGGTTAAACTGGAATGAGACGCTAAAGCGCTCTTATCATTCCGCATCAACCATAGGTCGTGAGTATTGTTGATGCCTTGAATCAGCAGAATGATCGCTATAAAAAACGAGGACGTTCGCCATGTTTCCCCGTGGGTTCGCCATATGCCATTGCATTCTGCTGATCGTCTCACTGATTCTGCTGACGACATTCTCTAATGGCCTCAAAGCAGACACCCCACCTGAACCGTTAACAGACTGGGAATATCGTTGGGGCGACTCGCCCCTTGATGCGAACGGCGTGCCTCAGTGGTTACACAGCGAACCTGCCGACTGGCAACCATCCGTCTCGCCCTCTAACCCACCAGGCCGCGAAGGACATCAACACCTTTGGTTACGCACAACGCTGCCAGAAGGTGAGTGGAATGATCCCGTCCTTTATATCACCAGTATCAATTTAATCAGCCAAGCCTACCTCGGCGATGAGCTGATTTATCAGTACGGAGAGTTTGACGACCAGGGGCAGGGCGATTTTGCAGGCTGGCCCTGGCATATGATTGACCTACCTGAAGACGCCGCCGATCAGGCACTCACTTTCCGGCTATATTCCTACTACACCAGTATTGGTCTTTGGGGCGAAGTGCAGGTAATGGAGCGCACAGATGTCCTCAAACACGTCATCCATGAGTCGGCCCAGGATCTTGGTGTCAGTGCGCTGGTGTTGGTACTGGCAATTCTGGCAACCATTTTTGCCCTTATTGGACCTGAAAGGCGTGGTTTCCTGGCCATCGCACTATTCGCCTACGCCTCAGGGCTGATGCTGCTTGCTGAAGCACCCGCTCGCCAACTGATCGCCGATGGTCCTCTGGCCTGGGATACGCTCAGGGCAGGCAGCTACTATACCCTGCCTATCGCGTTGGGGATGTTGCTCAGCCATTGGCTTGAGGGCACTGCCAAGCGCTGGATTCAACGACTTTGGATCTTACATGTAATTTATCTGACGATTGCCATTGGCCTGGTGCAGTTGGGCCTTATCAGCCTCTCGATCACTTTCCCCGTATTTGATGTTCTACTGGCCATCACCTTGCCCATGATGCTGCTACTTGCCCTCTTTCGCTTTCGTCGGCTCAATCTTGAACAGCGTCTGCTGGTGCTGAGTTTCACCTTTTTTGCGCCCTTGCTACTCGTCGACATGCTCGTCGCCCACGGTTTTTTGGCCTGGCGTACGGTGCCGTTGCGCTACGGCAGTTTGGCCTTTGCATTGGCTATTGCGGCGATACTTCTCTGGCATTATCGACGCACCCAACAACAGCTGGCAATGGCCAACGAAACCCTTGAACAACAGGTGGCAACGCGCACAGCAGAGCTTGGCCAGCTTGTTCGAGAGTTAGAGGGGCTGTCGTTTGAAGATCCCCTGACTGGCCTTCACAACCGGCGTCATTTCAACACGGTTTTCGACCATGAGTGCCGTCGTGCTCAGCAGCATGGCAGCCAGCTCTCATTATTGATGTTGGATCTAGACCATTTCAAAGACATCAACGATTACTTTGGACACGATGCGGGCGATGCCGTGCTGGTCAGAATGGCCTCTGTGCTCACTCAACACTTCATGGATTTAGGCGTGGTCTGCCGAATTGGCGGTGAAGAGTTTGTGGCCCTTCTCCCGGGTGCCTCCGCCAACACAGCCGAGTCCAGTGCCAATACACTATTAACCTCCGTAGCCCAATGCGCCTGTGTCCACCAGGGAATACCACTTAGACGGATCACGCTGTCTTGCGGCATCGCCACTTACGCCGACCACACTCATGACCCGCATAAGTTGCTTCGTCTCGCGGATGAAGCGCTATATCACGCAAAACGCAGCGGCCGTAACCGCTGCGTTGTATGGTCCGAGTCATTTGAAGAGCATGGCTTTACACTCGGCAGGCAGCCAACACCGTAATTCCAGGTTGCTCGAAGCCTAAGGTGAATCAGTCGCCAGGAAGTGATCGATGAACACACTGTAATCCTGCTCGACGCAATCAGCATACGCCATCGCCAGGGTCGACACGACGTTCTCAAACGTCTCCTCACGCCCTTTAAGCCGCTGGCAAACCGCCATGGCAAACGTACGATGATCGCCGTTATTCAGCGCTTTCGCACCACGTAGGTGTTCGCGGGCAAGAATCTGCCCCCACTGCTGTGCGAGCTTGCGATACGGCTTTGCGCCAGCAAGCTTGTGCGTGGGAAAGTCTTTCTTGAAGGGAGAGCGCTCGCGAACCGAAAACATCTTGTCATTCATGGTTAGCCAACCCAGATAGGCGTCCGGATGTTCCGCAATGGCATGAAACGCCGCCGCGTGGCGAATACCTTCATTGGGAAATAGCTTTCGCCACGCCTGCTGTTGTGCCTTGTCCATAAAGCGATACGCTTCTGGGGTCACCTGCTCTTTAACGTCCAGGATGATGTCGTCGTGTTCATGGTCGGCGCCACCTTCAATCAATACATAGTAGCGTTCTACCCCTAGCGAGCCGGTGCCTGCATCTAAACGACGCACGGTGTCTTTTACGCGGAAATGTCGGGGATCGCTTTCTTTTACCGGATCCTGAAGCGTTTGCTGGTATTCCTGCTCGATCAGTCGACGCAGTTGGCTGGCCACATCGGCCGGCAAGTTAGCGAGCTTACCGGGGCGTTCCGCAAACTGACGGCCATGCTGGTCGTCGAGAGTTGTCCACTTTTCGAGCATCCGCGCCCGGCTTTGCTTGTCTGCCACCTTGCTCATGAAGGGCTTCAACTGGCCTTTGGCACTTTTCAGCGTCACCGCCTCTATGGGCATATCATCGGTATAATCCGCCAAGGTGCGATAGTAGCCTTCTAATAGCTTTTTAAGCGCTTTATCAATGGCTTTACGGCTGAGCTCGGCATTTTCACGACCATCCAATACCACGCTGATGGCCAGCCGCCACAGGTCGTATTGGTAGTCACCGATCAGCGCATCGTCAAAATCATCCATGCCGTAGCGCACCTGGTCATCATGATGACCGTAAGCGCCAAAATTGTAGACATGGGTGTCACCTTGCAACCAGGTTTGGGTATTGGGCCATCCCCCAAACAGCGCAAAGCGCCAGTCGTGCCAGACGTCCTGCCAGTACAGATGATTGGTACCCCGGAAGAAACGATACGGCGACGCCGCCATCTTGGCGTATTTGGCTTGACGGGTCGCCGCGGCCAATGGCGCGTTAGCTTGCTGAATGGCTTCAATCACTTGCTGAGGGCGGTTGTGTCCCGTTAGTGCATGACTCATCGCGATGCCTTTGTCGGTGCATAAATGCTGTTCACCCTAAGCATAGGCGACAAACGTTAAGAGATTAAGTCACAGGTTTACCCAAGCGCATTGAAAAGGCTTTCCGATATTGATTGCCCCCACTTATCACCATGCACGAGTTCGCTTAATGGCAGACGAGACCGCCAGCCTTTGGCCTCAAGCTCTGGCTGGTCTAAAAATTCGCTTACATAGCCAAGGCAAAGATACGCCAGTGGATAAACGTGCTCAGGCAGGTTCAGGGCCGTGCTTAGCTGATCTTGGTCGAGAATGCTCACCCAACCAACGCCGATGCCTTCCGCACGTGCCGCAAGCCAGAGGTTTTGCACGGCCAGACAAGTGCTGAACAGGTCGGTATCGACAATGCTATTGCGCCCCAGCACATGGGGGCCGCCACGGCTTCGGTCGCAGGTAATGCAGAGATTGAGCGGACTTTCCATGATCCCTTGCAGCTTAAGGCTGCGATAATGCTCTCTTTGCTCGCCTTCAAAACGCTCAGCAGCCTTCTGGTTCTCCTGCTCGAACAACGCCAGCACCGACTCCCTGACGTCGCGGCTTTCAATCAAGATGAAATCCCAGGGCTGCATAAACCCCACTGAAGGCGCATGATGCGCGGCTTCCAAAAGTCGGGTCAGCACTTCAGGGGGAATCCGGTCAGGCAGAAATTGCGAACGCACATCGCGCCGCTCATGGATGGCGCGGTAGAGCCCACGCCGCTCAGCATCGGAAAAAGATGGGTTAGAAGTGGTCATTGTGCTGGCCGGGCCTTTTGCTGATCGGTTTTATCGTTAAAGAATACTACGCTCCATGTAATGTATCCCTTCTTCGGTTTTGCAAACGCGAAACCCCATACGTTCGTATAAAGCAATTGCTGGGTTTATAGAAAAGACACGGAGTCGAATTAAGCGAATGCCCGCTTGCTGGGCAATGTCCATTGTGTAACGGATTGCCGTTGTGCCTAGGCCTTGGCGCTGCCAGTTCTGATCAATTTGCAGCTCTCGAATATAGTAGGCGTTTGCATCGTGATTTATGCATAACAGCCCCACCCGCGAAGCGTTGATGACCAGCTCGTAGCTGTCTAAATCACCCCACTGTTTATCGAACAGGTCGGTATCCCAGTGCATATCCAACTGCTTATAGTAGCCAGACATATTCTGACGAATGATGCTTTCCGCAAACTCTTTGTCGTCAGTTCGGCGAATAATGGCTTCCATAGACACATCTCTGGGCTTCAGTTACCTGAGATATCTTGGACTTATAGAAGGTAAAACGCCAAGGCATTGCCTTGGCGTTTTGGTTTCCAGCTTAGCTTAAGCCCCTACCCCAACTGAAATGGGTAAACAGACCCAATCTTTAACAACTGGGTTAACTCATCCAGCGCGGTGAGTGACTCCTCCGCGAGCTGCGGATCTTTGAGGTCGTCGACAGCCAGGCGATCTCGGTAGTGGCGGTCTACCCAGGCGGTGAGATCACCATAAAGCGACTCGGTGAGCAACACTCGGCCGGTGAGTGCTTCGCGTTCAGCGTCCGTTAGTACCACCCGCAGGCGCAGGCAGGCGGGGCCGCCGCCGTTGCGCATGCTCTGCTTGACGTCTTTGACGACCACGTCGCTAATGGGGTTATTGCCCGCCAACAGGTAGTCCTGGATGGTGCGCCACACCGCTTCGCGCTCCTGGCATTCGCCGGGTACGACCAGGGTCATGGTGCCATCGGGGTTGGAGAGCAACTGCGAGTTAAACAGATACGAGGCTACCGCATCTTCCATGCTCACTGCTTCCAAGGGTACGCGCACGGGAATCAGCGGCGTGGCCATTTTAGCGCGCAGCTCATCCAGGGTGCCCTCTTCATCCATAAAGGCCATTTCGTGGTAGAGCAGCATGGGGCCATTGCCCACGGCAATCACGTCGTTATGGAAAACACCCGCGTCGATAGCGTCCGGATGCTGCTGGGCAAACACCGTTTGCGCCTCGGTTAACCCATGCTGGCGGGCCACCCCCTGACTCGCTTCTAGCGTTTGCCTGGCAGGATAGCGCTTGGGCTCACGCTCGCCGCTACGCACGTCACCAAACGCTTGGCGGCCATACACAAACAGATGGACGCCCGGTTCAC
>JAIVHM010000005.1:0-73411 GCA_020201095.1 Halomonas sp.
AAACATCGCGCTCGCTCATGCCGACGCTGTCTAGCGCCCGGGCTAAGAGGTAGTGCGATACGCTGAACTGCACGAGATTGACGTCGCGCCCGGCGATGTCCTCAAGCTTGTCGGTGTTTTTGAGCACAACGCCGTCGTTACCGTCTGAATAGTCGCCGACGATAAGTGCAGTAGAGTCGACCCCGCTGGCGGCAGGAATGGTCAATGCGTCCATGTTGGTCATAGCGCAGCCATCAACGTTATCGGACGAAAATTGATTAATGGATTCGACGTAGTCATTCACCTGGACGATATCAATGCTGATGTCGTACTTGTCGGCCCATTTATCCATGATGCCGCTTTCGTCGAGATAGCCCCAGGGCATCCACCCGGCATAGATAGACCAGCAGACGCTAAATTCATCACGTTCTTGCGCTTGAACGGGGGTGCTGGTGAGCGATGCGGCCAGCAGCGCAGCAGAGAGTGGTAGCGAGAAAGTTGTAGCGGATAAGCGAATGGAACGGGTCATGGCAGCCTCCAGCGGCTAAGAGAAAACTCGGGGGCATCGGCGCATCACTGCACTTTATCCTCCCGGGCTTTTGTCCCGCCGTGTAACCTACCGCCTTAGCGTCAGGTCGATTGCTCTCGGACCAGCCACAGCCATCAGGGGTAATACGTTGATGGTGTCGGAACCCTAGCGATCTATTGGAAACTCGATTGTGTGGCAGCATCAACTGCCGATACCCCGTTTATTACACTTACTGACGGAGCAAAATCGTGGCCGTTTTTAAATAATTTAATTTATTTCAAATGGTTGCAGAAAATACGTATCTTGAGCGGCAACGCCATTGCTTGGCTGTTTGCACGTATATGGTGCGCTAAAGTTGGCTTCTGCACTGATTTGTGCCCTTGGTCAGCTTCAAAGCGGCGTCTTACTTCCTTTGCCGGGAATTTCCCTTACCAGTTGAGGCATTAAAAACCCTGGCAAGTGGTCGCGCAGCTCAGTCACCAGCTCGCGGGCTTCTTTATCCGGCACATCAAAATGCGCAGCGCCCTGCACCGGATCCAGTACGTGCAGGTAGTAGGGCAGGATATCTGCTTCAAATAGTCGCTCTGACAGTACCGCCAGGGTTGCTACGTCGTCGTTGACGCCGCGCAGCAGCACGCTTTGGTTGAGCAGTGTCGTACCCGCCTGTTTAAGGCGCGAGCAGGCGTCGATCACCGCTTGGTCGATTTCATTGGCATGGTTAATATGCAGCACCACGACTTTTTGCAAGTGGGTCGAGGCCAGCCAGCCAAGCAGGGCGTCATCAACCCGGTCAGGGATGACCACCGGCAGCCGGGTGTGAATGCGTAACCGTTTGAGGTGCGGGATGCTTTCAAGCTGTTCGACCAGCCAGGCTAGTTGGCGGTCATTGGCTGCCAGTGGATCACCACCGGAGAGAATCGCCTCGTGAATGGAGGTGTCGGCGCGAAGGTAGTCGAGAGCTTCCTGCCACTGTGCCTTGGAGGGCGAATTGTCGCCGTAAGGAAAATGGCGACGAAAACAGTAGCGGCAGTTGATGGCACAATTGGGGCTGGCGATCAGCAGCACGCGGCCCGCATACTTTTGAATCAGCCCTTTGGCAGGCTGATGATCAGCCTCTTCAAGGGGGTCGGTCACGTAGTTATGCGGTGTCAGGGCCTCATCGTCGAGCGGGAGTACTTGGCGCAGCAAGGGGTCATCAGGGTCGCCGGGGGTAATGCGTGATAAATAGGCGTCGGGCACGCAGATATCAAACAGTTGATGCCCCGTTTGAGCACCGGGCAGCCACTCATCGCTCAATGAAAGCCGTTGGCACAGGGTGGCCGGGTCGCGAATCGCCTGCGAGAGCTGCCGCTGCCAAGACGCAGTTTGGGTCGTGGGGCGCTTGTCGGCGATAATGATGTTCTCCTGCAAAAAGCCCTCCTTCGGGTTATCATGCGCGCACTTATTCAAAAAACGATCCTCAGAGGCGAAGCGACACGTCGCTTCAGTTACTGACATGCATCATTGAGAGGCAATATGGCGAACTATTCTACCAACGAATTCAAGGGCGGTTTGAAAGTAATGCTCGACGGAGATCCTTGCTCGATCATAGAGAACGAGCTGGTAAAGCCGGGTAAGGGCCAGGCCTTTAACCGTGTCAAGCTGCGTAATCTGATGACTGGCCGAGTGGGCGAGCGTACCTTTAAATCGGGTGATTCGTTAGAGGGTGCCGACGTCATGGAGCTGGAGATGGAGTACCTCTATAACGATAGCGAAATGTGGTACTTCATGAAAACCGACGGCTCCTTTGAGCAGTATGCGGTGGAAAAGAAAGCGCTCGGCGAGACCGAAAAGTGGTTGAAAGAGCAGGTTCCTTATACCGTTACCTTGTGGAACGATAACGCGATCCAGGTATCAGCCCCCAATTTTATCGAGCTGGAAGTGGTCGAAACCGACCCCGGTTTGAAAGGCGACACCGCCCAAGGCGGCTCGAAGCCTGCGACCCTATCTTCTGGGGCGGTGGTGCGTGTGCCGCTGTTTATTAATGAGGGAGAAGTCCTAAAGATTGATACCCGCAGTGGTGAATACGTCTCGCGCGCCTAATAAGGCGCCAGGCGTGCCATATATTGACAGCCACGCCCCAGGGCGTGGTTTTGTTTTTTTGGGGGAAAGACCCATGACGGAAAGTTGGCGGCCGACGGCAACCATCGAGACGCTGCGTGAGCGAGCCCGTTTACTGGCGAGCGTACGGCGTTTTTTTGCCGCGCGCGATGTGCTGGAGGTTGAGACGCCGGTTTTAGGGCAGGGGGGCAGCACCGATGTCCATCTGGTCTCGCTCGCCACGATGGCGCGTACCGATAGAGGCCAGCGTCGGCTGTGGCTGCAAACTTCCCCGGAATTTCATATGAAGAGGCTATTGGCGGCGGGCAGCGGGCCCATTTTTCAGCTGGCAAAAAGTTTCCGCGATGGCGAGGTGGGTGCTCGGCACAACGTCGAATTCACCATGCTGGAATGGTACCGCCCTGGGTTTGCCCTGGCAGACCTGATCGACGAAACGGCCACCCTGGTCGCCAAACTTTTGCCCCATTTTCACGGGCCGGTGGTGCATTACCGCTATCGTCAGTTGTTTCATACCCATTTAGCGGTCGACCCGTTCACTACCTCGCTTGAGGCATTGCGCAGGCTCGCGGCTGAGCGCGGTCAGATGCCGAATGGGGCGATAGCGAACGAGGGGCGCGATACGTGTCTCGATTTGTTGATGGGGCTGGTGATCGAGCCCCAATTAGGCCGCAACGAGCTGAGTGTGGTGGGGGATTACCCGGCAAGCCAGGCGGCGTTGGCACGCCGCCATCAAGATACTGACGGGGAGTGGGTTGCCTCACGCTTTGAGCTTTACCTAAACGGCATTGAATTGGCCAACGGTTACGATGAACTGACCGATGCGTCTGAGCAGCGTGCCCGCTTTATTGAAGATAACGCCGAGCGCCGCCGTTTGGGCTTGCCTGAGGTGGACGTAGATGAACGCCTGCTGGCCGCCCTTGACCATGGCATGCCAGATGGGGCTGGTGTGGCGCTGGGCATTGACCGTCTGGTGCAGTTGGCGCTTGGCAAAGCACGCCTGGAAGACGTGCTGTCGTTCTCGACGCCTAATTGCTAAACATCACTGGCATGAGCCATCAATAACTCCCCAGCGACTCTCCCATGCTGACCATCGTCGCGAGAGGTTGCTCTTCGAAATTGATCGGTTTGGCAAAGCACATCACCACCGTGGAGCCGAGCTTGAAGCGGCCCATTTCAGCGCCTTTTTCCAGGGTGATCGGTTGGCCAAACTGCATGCGCTGAGGATGGCCGGAAAGCGGCGTGACCTGGCCCGACCAGACGGTTTCGATCGCCGCGACGATCATGGCGCCCACCAGCACCATGGCCATTGGCCCCTGTTCGTTGTCAAAGATGCACACCAGCCGCTCGTTACGGGCGAATAGACCCGGCACATAGCTGGCCGTGGCCTGATTGACCGAGAACAGCCGCCCGGGAACGTAGATCATTTCTCGCAGCGTGCCGGTGACCGGCATGTGCACCCGATGGTAGTCCTTTGGCGAGAGATACACCGTCGCAAAGCTGCCGCCGAGAAACTCTTCTGCCAGTGCCGTATCGCCACCGAGCAGGGTTTGCGCCGAGTAGGTATGCCCCTTGGCTTGAACGAGCTGGCCCGCCTGGAGGCGACCATACTGGGAAAGCGTGCCGTCAGCAGGACAGACGATGCCTTCATGAATCGGGCGGGCATCGGCTTTGAGGGCGCGAGTAAAGAAGTCGTTAAAGGTGGCATAAGCCGCCGGGTCAGGCTCCAGCGCCTGGCTCATATCCACATCAAAACGCTTGATAAAGGCGTTGATCAGGGTGTTTTTTACCCAAGGATTATCACATTGGGCAAACTGACCGGTCAGGCGCGAGAGCGCATGGTGGGGCAGCGGGTATTGAACCAGCGAAAAGGCTTTTTGGGAAAGGGTCACAGTAATGTTTTCACTTCTCGATCGGCGTGTCGTCGCGGTTGCCCCACTCACTCCAGGAGCCTGCATAGCCACGCATATTAAAGCCCAGCGCCTTGCCGACCAGCCAGGTAAAGCTGCTGCGGTGGTGGCCCTGGCAGTGGGTGGCGATTTCCATTTCAGGGGTCAGGCCGAGCGCACCGAGCTCGGTCACCAGTTCGGCGTAATCGCGAATACGCAGCGCCCGCTGGCGATCCATGGCGTTCAGCCAATCCATATTGACCGCCCCCGGAATATGCCCCAGGTGCTTATTGTTACCCTTCTCGCCGTCGTATTCGGCGGTTGAGCGGGCATCCCAGATGGCAAACTGTTTATCGTCGAGTTTTTGTTTGATCTCGTCGGCGGTAATCAGCACCTGGGGATTGAGTATTTCGGCCTGATAATCGCTGGGTGTCGGTGCCGAGGGCTCGGTGCTTTCTTCAAGTCCTTCATCGCGCCAAGCGTGTATGCCGCCGTTCAGATAGGAATAGCGGGTGTGGCCAATAAGCTCCAGTGTCCACAGTAGCCGAGCTGCCCAGCCGCCGCCTTCGTCGTCGTAGGCGACGACATGGGTATCGCGGGTCAGGCCGAGCGCGCTGAACAGCCGCGAAAGCGCCTCAACGCTGGGCACATCGTTAGGGACAGGTCTTTCACCAAGCATCAAATAGCGGAAGTCGAGGAAAATGGCGCCGGGCACATGGCCCTGACGATAGCTGTCGGGGCTTACCGGCACATCGATGATAAGTAGTTGAGGGTCGTCCAGGCAGGCCTGAAGCTGTTCGGGCTCAACAATCAGCGGCAGCACGTTGGTTTCAGACGAATGACTCTCGGTGCTCATGGGCGACTCCTTATCGGTTCAGCGTTCAGGCTATCAACAATACGCCTGTAGCTGGCAAATCGTTCGGGATGGATATTGCCTGCCTCGACCGCTTCAAGTAAAGCACAACCCGGCTCAGCTCGGTGGCGGCAGTCGCGAAAACGGCAGTGGCCTATAAACGGCCGGAACTCGATGAAGCCGTCGCTGACCGCCTGTTCATCAAGATGAATCAGGCCAAACTCACGAATCCCTGGCGAGTCGATCAATTCACCGTCGGTGACTTCATCAGTACGCATGGCATATAGCCGAGCCGTTGTCGTGGTGTGCGTGCCTTTGCGTGAATCTTCAGACAGCGCCCCAATGCGCAGGGTTTCATCGGGCAGGAGTAAATCAATCAGCGACGATTTACCCACCCCGCTCTGGCCGACAAATACCGAGGTGCGCCCCTCAAGTTGATCGCGTAGCTCGTCTAGCCCGTTTTCTGTTGCGGTCGTCGTGCGTACCACGGTGTAGCCCAAGTGGCGATAGCGCTCCAATAGCTGACCCAACTCGCCACCATCGTCTGGTAATAAGTCAGTTTTATTGAGCACCAGCACCGGTGCAATACCGGTGGCTTCGGCAGCGACGAGATAACGGTCGATCAAATTAGGATGAGGCGCCGGTTCGACGGCAAAAACGATGAGTATCTGGTCAATATTGGCCGCCACCGGTTTGAGCAAGCCGCGCGCGTCTGGGCGCTTGAGCACGCTCGCACGCTCGTCTCGGGCGACCACCACACCGGAACCTTCCTGACCTGCCCGCCAGATGACGCGGTCGCCGGTCACTAAACCGTCCAGATTGGCCCGCAAGTGGCAGCGCACCGGCACACCATCGGCATTGCGCACTTCTAGCGTGCGCCCAAAATGTGCCATCACGCGACCTGGCTGTTCGGCCCCGTATTCGCCAGCGGCAAGCTTCTCAGCGTCTTGTGTGTCGCGCTTTTCAGCGCGCTGGGCACGTTCTGACTGAACCTTCTCGACCCGCCAACGCTGTTGACGGCTTAATTTACGTTTGCTCATGACCACCCGTTGCTCGGTACAATGGCTTTATTGTACCTGTTAACTGGCGCAGGGTAACTTGAATGACCCACCATTTTGGAGAGCACGATGAGCGAACATGTTGCACCGCGTGATGACCGGCTGGTCTGGATTGATCTGGAGATGACTGGGCTTGATCCCGACAAGGAGCGCATTATTGAAGTGGCCACTCTGGTGACCGATGCGCACTTGAACGTGGTGGCGGAAGGGCCGGTGATCGCGGTCAAGCAACCCGATAGCCTGCTGGCAAAGATGGATGATTGGAATCAAAAGACCCACGGCGAGTCAGGGTTGGTCGCTCGAGTGAAAGCCAGCACGGTGGAAACGGCTGTCGCCGAGCAGCAGACGCTCGACTTTCTGCGCGAGTACGTGACGCCAGGCTCTTCTCCCATGTGCGGCAATAGTATCCACCAGGACCGGCGTTTTCTGGAGCGTGAAATGCCCGCGCTGTGGGCGTTCTTTCACTACCGCAACCTGGATGTATCCACCGTTAAAGAACTGGCCAAACGCTGGAACCCAGGTGCACTGGCCGGGTTCAAGAAGCAAAACGTCCACCTGGCAATGGATGATATTAAAGAGTCGATTGCCGAGCTTTCTCATTATCGCAGCACGTTTTTGCGCCTCGAGACGCAGAGCGATGAAGAGGAATAATTCCTCAACAAAGACTAAGACGCAGCGGTGGCAATGCGCGTTTCGCGCTTGAGGCGCTGCTCCTCAAGCGCCCAGGCCACGTGTTCACGCACTAGCTCGCTCGGATAAGCTCTGCGTGCCCAGAGTGCGTCCTCAACGGCTTCGCTCCAGGGGGCATTTCCCAGACCCACGGCGATATTTCGCAGCCAGCGCTCGTAGCCAATGCGTCGAATGGGGCTGCCAGCCGTCTTGGTGAGAAATTCCTCTTCTCCCCAGGTGAACAGGCGAACAAGCGACGCGCGGTCAAGGTCATGGCGCGGCGCGAAGTCTTCCTCCTGGGTGGCGCGGGTAAAGCGGGTGAAGGGACATACCAGTTGGCAGTCGTCACAGCCATAAATGCGGTTGCCCATGGCGCGGCGATATTCCACTGGAATAGCGCCATGCAGCTCAATGGTGAGGTACGAAATGCACTTGCGTGAATCAATGACCTTATCATCGACGATAGCCCCGGTAGGGCAGGCGGTTCGACAGGCGCTGCAACTGCCGCAGTGCTCTTCTTCAAAGGGGGTATCAACGGGCAGTGGCAAGTCAGTGTAAAGCTCGCCTAGAAAAAACAGTGAGCCTGCTTTGGGGTTGAGCAGCATGGCGTTTTTGCCGAACCAGCCAAGGCCTGCTTTCTGAGCGAGGGCGCGTTCCATAACCGGGGCGGAATCGACAAAGGCGCGGTAGCCAAACGCACCGACTTCTTGCTCGATCTGTTTCGCCAGCTGTGCCAGGCGCTTGCGCATCAGTTTGTGATAGTCCCGGCCAAGGGCATAGCGCGACACATAGGCGCGCCGGGGTTGGCCGAGCACCTTGGTGCTTTCTACCTCGGCAGGCAGGTAATCCATACGCACGCTGATCACCCGCCGTGTGCCGGGTTCCAGCTCGGCCGGACGGGTGCGCTTGGTACCGTGTTTGGCCATAAAACCCATTTCACCGTGGTATCCTTTGTCCAGCCAGGCGTTAAGGTGCGTTTCGTGGGTGTCCAGCTGGGTGTCGGTAATGCCCACCTGCTGAAAGCCAAGCTCGCGCCCCCAGGTTTTAATGAGATCGGCAAGGCCTGCAAGGGTGTCGTCTGAAAGCATGGAGCGCGCCGCTTCGTCGCAAAAAAGAAAAGCCAAAGGAATTGAGTGTTGATACCCAACGGTTAGACGTCAGCCGAGCTATGCTAACGCATTGCCGGGCATCACAACATGCGAAAGGAGAGATCGTGTCTCGCTTAACAACGTCTACGTTACGCCCTCTTTATAAAGCGGCTCAAGTGCGCGAACTTGACCGACGTACGATTGCTGGAGGGATTGATGGTTTTGCCTTGATGCAACGTGCAGCGTCGAGTGCGTGGCACAGTTTTCGCTCTCGTTGGCCTCAGGCGCGCAGCATCACAGTGCTCTGTGGCAGTGGCAACAACGGCGGGGACGGCCATGTGCTGGCAGCCCTGGCGATGCAGTCTGGGCTTAAAGTCCAACGTATTTCGCTCAAGCCGCTGGATGAATTGAAGGGCGATGCCTTTCGTGCCGCGCAACTCGCCAATCAAGCAGGGGTGAGCTGTGAGGAATGGCACTCAGCAACGGTGTTGTCTGGCGAAGTGATTGTCGATGCGCTGCTGGGAACCGGCTTGAACGGCGAGGTGTCAGGTCGTTACAAGCGGGCTATCGAACTTATCAATGCAGCGTCTCAGCCTGTTTTGTCGATTGATGTCCCGTCTGGGTTAGCGGCGGATACCGGTGCAGTGCTGGGTGTAGCGGTGGTAGCGGCCTGTACGGTGACATTTATTGGCGACAAGATTGGTCTGCATACCGGTGAAGCCCCCGCGTACACGGGGGAAATCGACTTCCGTCCGCTGAGCGTCAAGGCTCAGGCGTTTTTTGATATTCCCCCCACTGCCTGGCGCCTTGATGACGCCATGCTCAGTGAGGCGTTCACCCCGCGCTCGCGGACCAGCCATAAAGGCCGTATGGGGCACGTTTTGGTGATGGGTGGGGCGCCGGGCTTCGGCGGGGCGGCGTTGTTGGCATCCCAGGCTGCAGCGCGCCTGGGAGCGGGCAAAGTCAGCCTGGCAACCGCCGCTGAGCATATTACCGCCAGTTTAGTGCGCTGCCCGGAAGTCATGGCCCATGCGGTACGCGGTGGCGCCGAGGCCGGTGAGCTACCTCAGCAGGCGGATGTCGTGGTGGTTGGGCCAGGGCTTGGCCAGGCTGCGTGGGGGCAGGCCATTTTGCAAAGTGCTCTGCAGGCAACCGTGCCGCTGGTGGTGGATGCCGATGGATTAACCTTGCTGGCGCGCCACTGGCCTGATTTACGCCGCGATGACTGGGTGCTCACACCGCATCCTGGCGAGGCAGCCCGTTTGCTGGGCTGTTCGGTGGAGGATGTTCAGACAGACCGACCTGCAGCGGCTCAGGCGCTGCAGCGTGCGCGGGGTGGCGTGGTGATACTGAAAGGCGCGGGTAGCCTGGTGGCAGGCCCTGGCGGCTTGATGGTATGTCCCTACGGCAACCCTGGCATGGCCAGCGGTGGTATGGGTGATGCACTCAGTGGGATGCTGGGCGCGCTGATTTCCCAGCGCGGCGATATCGAAATCAGTGCTTGGCTAGGAACCTTGGTGCATGCGTTGGCGGCGGATCGGGCGGCGGCTGCGTTTGGTGAGCGTGGCTTGCTGGCGAGCGATCTGGCATCCTATGCGCGAGAATTAATTAACCCGTGAAGGCAGCCTACATGCAGGTGCAACTGGATAATGAACAAGCTCAGGTGGCCTTTGGTGAAACCCTGGGTAACGTATTGCAAGGACGCGGGCGTATTTATCTGGAAGGCGACTTGGGAGCAGGAAAAACAACGCTGACGCGCGGCGTACTGCGCGCTTATGGCTATCTAGGGGCAGTAAAGAGCCCCACCTACACGTTAGTGGAACCCTATGAACTGGCGGGCCAGCGGCTTTATCACCTGGATCTATACCGCTTATCCGACCCTGAGGAGCTAGAATTTATCGGCGGACGTGACATATTGGCAGATGATGCGTTGTGCCTGGTCGAATGGCCAAGTCGTGGCGAAGGCTGGCTGCCAACCCCGGATATTCGGCTGCAGTTGTCGGTGGAAGAGCCCGGACGCAGAGCCCAGCTAAGTGCCGGTAGCGACTTCGGTGAAAGGGTACTGTCCACCTTAGGTGACCGCTTGGCGGGCTATCCGCAGCCGGGCGGTGTATTCCAATGGTCGTGAGTGCGATAGGTGTCAGTGTCAAGGTGATAAAAGCATTGTTGACGCGCCAGGTAGCGCTGAGTGCCGTGGCGATCATGTCGGCAGGGCTGTGGACGTCGCTGCAGGCGGCCACGGTAGAAGGTATGCGGCTTTGGGCCGCACCTGACCATGCCCGACTGGTTTTCGATCTGTCGGGCGAGACATCGGCTAACGTATTTTCCTTGGATGATCCTGATCGGCTGGTTATTGATCTGGAAGACAGCAAGCTTGACGCTGACCCCGATAGCCTGTCGCTTGATGACAGTGCCATCAGCGCGCTGCGTGTCGGTACTCGTGAAGGCAGCGGGTTGCGCGTGGTGCTCGAGCTTAACCGTGAAGTAGAGCCCCGCCACTTTACGCTGGCGCCCAATGACCAGTATGGACATCGGCTTGTTGTCGATCTGGAATATCCTGGCGAAAGTGCTGTAGAAAACCCCATCGATCCTATTGAGGCGATGATTCGCGAGCAGGAAATCCAGGCGCAACGCGCCAGTGCCCAGGCAAAAGTTGGCGATAGTGAGGAAGCGGCTTCACCAGATGAGTCACCTAACGAGCCGTCGACATCCGAAGAAGCCAAGCCGCATCCTAAGCGCGATATCATTATTGCCGTGGATGCAGGCCATGGCGGCGAAGACCCAGGGGCGATCGGTCCCGCAGGTACACGTGAAAAAGATGTTGTGCTCGATATTAGCCAACGTCTGGCAGATACCATCAATGCGGGCGAAGGTTTCAAAGCGGTGTTGGTTCGCGATGGCGACTATTATCTTGGATTGCGCGAACGAACCAAGGTTGCCCGCGAACAAAAAGCCGATTTTTTCGTCTCCATTCATGCTGATGCCTTTAACAGCCCGCGCCCACAGGGAAGCTCGGTCTATGCACTTTCTCAGCGCGGGGCAACCTCAGAAACGGCACAGTGGTTGGCCGATAGCGAAAATCGCTCTGACCTGATCGGTGGTGTGGATGGCAATTTATCTCTGCGCGATAAAGACCAGGTATTGCGCGGCGTATTGCTGGATTTGACCATGACGGCGACGCTCAATGATTCGCTTTCGATCGGCGGACAGGTGCTTGATCAACTGGGGCGGGTTAATCGGCTGCATAAGTCTCAGGTGGAGCAGGCGGGCTTTATGGTGCTCAAATCGCCTGATATTCCGTCACTTTTGATTGAGACGGGCTTTATATCCAACCCTGATGAAGAACGACGTTTACGCGACCCTGTGCACCAGCAGGGGGTTGCCGAGGCTATTTTCGGCGGGCTGCAGAGCCACTTTGAGCGCTATCCTCCACCGGCAAGCCTGTTGGCCTGGCAGCGGGATAACCAGCGCCGCCCAAGTGGCGACGAGTACCGTATTCAGTCCGGCGATACGCTCTCAGCAATTGCGGTGCGCCATGGCGTGCCGGTGAACCAGCTAAAGCAGGCCAATGACCTCAGCGAGGATGTCATCCGGGTGGGTCAAGTGTTGCGTATTCCCAGTTCATGAGGTGCTGTATTGACTGAAACGACGTCCGCCATGCCACGCATACATGTACTGGACCCTCGGCTGGCGAACCAGATTGCCGCCGGAGAAGTGGTCGAGCGCCCGGCTTCCGTGACTAAGGAACTCATCGAAAATGCCATCGACGCTGGCAGTCAACGCATTGAGGTCGACATTGAAGCAGGCGGCGCACGGCTGATCAAAATTCGCGATGACGGTGTCGGCATTGGCGAGCAGGATCTGCCGCTGGCACTTGCCCGCCATGCCACCAGTAAAATCGACAGTCTGGAAGACCTCGAAGGCGTCAGCTCGCTAGGCTTTCGCGGTGAAGCGCTGGCGTCGATAAGCTCGGTATCGCGCCTGGAATTAGTGTCCAATGCTCTTGACGACCCGCGCCAGGGGTGGCGCGTGGTGGCAGAGGGGCGTGGCATGGAGACCCGCGTTACGCCGGCGCCTCATCCGCGTGGCACCAGTGTGTCGGTTCGCGACCTGTTTTTTAATACCCCCGCTCGGCGCAAGTTTCTGCGTACTGAAAAAACCGAATTTGCCCACGTTGAAGAAGCCTTTCGTCGCCAGGCTTTATCCCGTTACGACATCGCCTGGACCCTGCGGCATAACCAGAAAGTGGTTCATCAGCTGCCACCAGGGAATTCAGAAGCGGCCCGTGAGCGACGTATTGCCTCGTTACTTGGCAATAACTTTATCGAGCACGCGCGTTACATCGAGCGCGAAGCCGGTGCGCTTCGTCTGAGCGGTTGGGTGGGATTGCCTACTCACTCCCGCGCCCAGGCGGATCAACAATACTTTTTTGTCAACGGCCGTGTGGTGCGCGACCGTTTGGTGGCCCATGCCGTTCGCCAGGCGTACCGCGATGTTCTCTATAACGGTCGTCACCCGGTTTTTGTCCTTTACTTGACGCTTGATCCCGATGTGGTGGATGTCAACGTTCATCCCACCAAGCATGAAGTGCGTTTCCGCGATGGCCGCATGGTGCACGACTTTCTGTATTCAAGCCTGCATCACAGTCTGGCAGACGCGCGGCCCAACGCCGAAGACGTAAGTGGCGATTCGTCCTCGCTGACCTCGGCGCAAGAGGAGGCACCGGCCGATCCTGCACGCTGGCAACAGCAGGGCATGGCGCTTTCGCCCTCAGCCTCCCCTTCAAATGACCGGCACCCGGGTGGCGAACGGGTACGCCGCTTCATGCAGGGCTATCAGGCGTTGCACCCCGATCATGAAGAGACATTGCTGACACCCCAGCCGACTGGGCATGAAGGCGAATCCATCAAGGCGCAAGGTAACGTTCGTGAAGCGCCATTGGCAATGCCGCACAGTGACCCGACCAGCGCCCCACCACTGGGGTATGCTCTGGGCCAGCTTCACGGGGTATATATCCTGGCCCAGAACGCTCACGGCCTGGTGTTGGTGGATATGCACGCCGCTCACGAGAGAATCGTCTACGAGCGGATGAAAAACCAGTTGGCGGCGTCTCGGGTCGACACACAACCGCTGCTGGTACCCGTGTCTTTGGCCGCCAGCCGCAGCGAAGTAGCCACGGTGGAAAGTGAGCGTGAAGCGATTGCGACACTTGGGGTGGAACTTGATGTGGCGGGCCCTGAAACCCTGCTGGTCCGCCAGCTCCCGGCCCTGTTGTCCCAGGCCGATCCCGAGGCGCTGGTGCGAGAGATGCTTGAAGAACTGGCCCGCTTTGGGCGAACCCATCAGGTGGAAGCGCGCATTCACGAACTGTTATCGAGCATGGCATGCCATGGGAGCGTTCGCGCCAACCGGCGGCTGACGCTGGATGAAATGAATGCGCTGCTGCGCGATATGGAACGCACCGAGCGTAGCGACCAGTGCAATCATGGTCGCCCGACTTGGACGCAAATGGATATGAAAGCCCTGGATAGGCTATTCATGCGTGGTCAGTAACGGTGATGTTGGGAATTGGTATGTTTAGCGGAGTTCTACCAGCGTATGGCTGATAAACGCCCCTGGGCGATTTTTTTAATGGGGCCGACTGCCGCGGGGAAAACTGAAACGGCCATGGCGCTGCATGAGCGGCTGGGTCACCAGTTGATCAGTGTCGATTCGGCGATGGTGTATCGTGGTTTGGATATTGGCAGTGCCAAGCCCAGTGCTGATGAGCTTGCCCGTGCGCCGCATCGGTTAATCGATATCCGCGACCCCAGCGAGCCATATTCGGCGGCTGATTTTCGCTTTGACGCGCTTGATGAGATGCGACAAATCAGCGCGGCGGGCCAAGTGCCGTTGCTGGTAGGCGGTACGATGCTTTATTACAAACACTTGACCGAAGGTGTCGCCAACCTGCCGTCGGCCGATGTTTCCATTCGCCAAAGTCTGGAGGCTCGCTGGCAGACAGAAGGGCTCGCAGCGTTGCATCAAACATTGGCGAAGGTTGATCCGCTTGCCGCGCAGCGTATTCACCCTAACGATCCGCAGCGCCTCATGCGCGCCCTAGAAGTGTATTACGCCAGCGGTCGTCCGATGAGCGCATTGTGGGCTGAACAGCAGCCCGAAACCTTTCCGTGGCGGGTGCTGTCGATAGCTTTGGTACCTTCTGATCGAAAGATATTGCACCAGCGTATCGCCAGGCGATTTGAAATGATGTTGGCTGAGGGCTTGATAGATGAGGTCGCCGCAAGTCATGCTGTTAGGTGGCCGAGCGAGCAGGCCTTTCGGCCAATAAGATGTCGGCGTAGCACCAGTTGGGCACGCCATCCATAATTAACCCCCAACGACAGTTTTAGGGAGAGCAACATGTCCAAAGGGCAGTCCCTTCAAGACCCGTACCTGAATATTTTGCGCAAGGAGCGCATTCCGGTCTCTATTTTCTTGGTCAACGGCATTAAGCTGCAGGGCCAGATTGAATCGTTTGACCAGTTTGTCATCTTGCTACGTAATACCGTCAGCCAGATGGTTTATAAACATGCGATTTCAACCGTTGTACCATCGCGAAATGTGCGGTTGCCTGCACAAGATCCGGCCGCTCCGGACGAAGATGAGTAACACGGTGGGATCAGCAAAACAGTCCATGAGGTATTGATTGTTTTTTGAACGCCCCGAAGCCGGCGAAACGGCAGTGCTTGTTCACGTTGATTTTCAGGATGAACAAGCGCGCGAAGACCCGGGTGAGTTTTTAGAGCTTGTCCGCTCTGCCGGTGCAGAGCCTGCAACATTGCTCACGGCCAGCCGACACCGCCCTGATTCGCGTACGTTTATCGGGTCAGGCAAGTTGGAAGAGCTGCGGGCAGTGCTCGCGGCTCATCAGGCTGAGTTGGTCATTTTTAACCATGGTTTAGGCCCATCGCAGCAGCGTAACCTTGAGCGTGAACTCAAGTGCCGCGTGTTAGACCGCACGGGTTTGATTCTGGATATTTTTGCGCAACGTGCCCGAACCCATGAAGGCAAGTTACAGGTTGAGCTTGCTCAACTCGAATATGTATCCACACGCCTGATTCGTGGGTGGACCCACCTAGAACGGCAGAAAGGCGGCATCGGTCTGCGTGGCCCGGGTGAAACCCAGTTGGAAACAGACCGTCGCTTGCTCCGTGGCCGTATTAAGTCGATCAATAAGCGACTCGATAAAGTGCGCAGTCAGCGTGAGCAAAATCGCAGAGCCCGCGCTCGCGCAGAGATTCACAGCGTCTCGCTGGTTGGCTACACCAACGCCGGAAAATCAACGCTCTTCAATGCGTTAACACAGTCACACGTGTATGCTGCCGATCAGTTGTTCGCAACGCTTGACCCGACATTAAGGCGCCTGGAAATTGAGGATGTGGGGCCCGTCGTGATGGCCGATACCGTCGGTTTCATCCGTCATCTTCCTCACAAACTTGTTGAAGCCTTCCAGGCCACGCTCCAGGAAGCGGCTGAAGCAACGCTGCTGGTGCACGTTATCGATGCTGCTGACCCTGATCGTGAGCTCAACGTCGAGCAGGTGGAGCGCGTGCTGGAAGAGATTGGTGCAGATGACGTGCCGGTGCTGAAAGTCATGAACAAAATTGACAAACTGGACAGCGCGCCGCGTATTGAGCGTGATGGTCAGGGTCGTCCAGACGTGGTATGGCTTTCAGCCCAAGAGGGCAAGGGACTCGAACTGCTTCACGAAGCGCTAACGGAACGCTTGGCAAACGATGTCATTGGTTTTTCGCTAACGCTTTCTCCCGAGCAGGGAAAGCTGCGCGCGGGCCTTCATGAATTGAATGCCGTTCGGGAAGAAGCGTTTGATGAACAAGGACGTTCGGTGCTGAATGTGCGTTTACCGCGGCGTGACTTTAACCAGTTGATGGCGCAACTGGGTGAACGCGCTAATACCTATTTGCCAGCCGAGCTGCACGAACCAAGCGAGTGGTGATAACTCGTGACAGTGGGCGGCCTAAGTGTCCGTTTAGTGACCGAACAGACGGCGTATTGCAATAATACTAAATTGCGCTGTGGCCCCGTGTTAACGTCGGGGCTTAAGCGTGAGTGAATACCTCAGTGGAGACGAAGTATGGCCTGGAATGAGCCCGGTGGTGGCAACCAGCATGACCCCTGGAGTGGCGGTGGCCGACGAGTCGGTGGCGACGGCGGTGGAAACCGCGGTGGCAACGACGACGGCAACAACGGCAATAAAGGGGGCAATAACCAAGGCCCGCCCGACCTTGATGAAGCGCTGAAAAAGTTTCAGGAGAAGCTCAAAGGTGTGATGGGTGGCGGCAAAAAATCCGGCGGTGGCAGTAATAAAGGTAGCGGCGGTAGCGGCAAACCTCGTAATGTTTTCGCGCTGCCCGGTCTGTTGATTATTGTTGCACTGGCGATTTGGGCTGCCATGGGGTTCTACCTGGTTGACCAGTCAGAGCGTGGCGTTGTGCTTCGTTTTGGCGAATATCAGGATATCGTGACGCCGGGCCTGCAGTGGAACCCGCCTTTGATTGATGAAGTGCGGATGGTCAATGTGACGCGCGTACGTTCACTGACCCAAACCCAGTCGATGCTGACCCGCGACGAGAACATCGTTGAGGTGGAAATTTCTGCGCAGTACCAAGTAGCTGATCCGCAGGATTTCGTACTTAACGTTCGTGACCCGGAAGTCTCGATTGATAACGCCCTCGATTCGGCCTTGCGTCATGTCGTCGGTGGAACGGATATGATCGATATCCTGACCTCGGGCCGTGAGATTCTGGGTAGCTCAGTCACAAGTCGTCTGCAGTCCTATCTGGATAACTACGGAGCAGGGATTCAGTTGCAAACCATCAACATTGAATCCACCACGGCGCCGGATCCCGTTATTGATGCGTTTGATGATGTTATTCGTGCCCGCGAAGATCGCCAGCGCACGATTAACCAAGGTATTGCCTACGCCAACTCGATTATCCCTGAAGCTCAAGGCCAGGCGCAGCGCGTGGTTGAACAGGGGCAGGGTTATCGTGAGTCCGTGGTTGCTGAAGCCCAAGGTCAGGCTAACCGCTTTAACTCCTTGCTGGCTGAATACGAGAACGCGCCGGATATCATGCGTGAGCGTATGTACCTTGATGCCATTGAAGAAGTCTTTGGTGAAACGCCCAAGGTGCTGTTGGACGTAAGTGATAACGCGCCGATGATGTACCTGCCCCTGGAGCAGTTGAACCGTGGCCAGCGCGCCAGCGGCGCATCCCAGCAGGGCAGCAGCGATGGTGTTGATCCGCAAGTGCTGGAAAGCCTGCGCAGTGGTAACGGCAGCAGCCAGAGCAGCAATTCTTCGTCCAGTAGTAGCTCTATCCGCAGGGAGGGCCGGTAAATGATTAACAATCGATCCCTGCTAGTCGTTGGCGGCATCGCCGCTGTCGCATGGCTTGCCAGTAATACTTTGTACGTGGTGGATGAAACCGAACGTGCCGTTAAGCTGCGCTTTGGTGAGGTCATTGAAGAAGATATTCAGCCTGGCCTACACGCTAAAATGCCGATTGCGCAAACCGTGCGTACCTTCGATGTTCGTCTGTTGACGCTCGATACCGATACTAGCCGCTATCTGACTCTTGAGCAGAAAGCGGTTATCGTTGACTCTTATGTGAAGTGGCAGGTGGTTAATCCCACCCGCTATTACGAGGCGACGGCCGGTGATGAAACGATGGCGACTCGTCTGATTCAGCCGCGTGTTGACGAGAGCTTGCGTAACGAATTTGGTCGACTCAACCTTCAGCAAATCATTGCCGAGCAGCGTGATGACCTGATGGATGGTCCGACCGAAGAACTCGACGACCTGATGCGTGAGGAACTCGGTGTGGCGATTCGCGATATTCGTATCAAGCGGATTGACCTTCCCGAAGACGTATCGGCCGCTGTCTTTGAGCGGATGCGCTCAGAGCGCGAGCGTGAAGCCCGCGAATGGCGTGCTCAGGGTCAAGAGGAGGCCGAGCGTATCCGTGCGAACGCAGATCGCCGTCGTCAGGTTCTGCTTGCCCAGGCCAATGAACGCTCCGAAACGCTGCGTGGTGAAGGTGATGCCCAAGCGGCTGCCATTTTCTCTGAAGCCTACAGTCAGGATCAGGAGTTCTTTACCTTCTGGCGCAGCCTGAATGCCTATCGTGAGAGCTTCTCGGGGGACGACAACCTGTTGGTGCTTGAGCCGGATAGCGACTTCTTCCGCTACTTGCGCAGCGCCACGCCCGACGGAGACAGTTAAGCCTTTGACGCAGGCCCCGTCGGACACCGGCGGGGTTCAACGCGTCACAAAACGTGATAGACTTTATCAACCGGGCGTCGCCCGGTTTTTTTGTGGCCCTACGTCATTGGGCCTTCATTATTGTCGTCTCGCAGGATTGTTCACATGACCATTGCTGACCGCTGGCTATTGCCCGACGGCATGGACGAAGTGCTGCCGCCTCAGGCAAGCCGTATGGAAGAGCTGCGCCGAGCGTTGCTGGACCTATACCGCAGTTGGGGCTACGACCAAGTCATGCCACCACCGGTGGAGTTTCTGGACTCTCTGCTGACCGGCACGGGAACCGACCTGGATCTCCAAACCTTCAAGTTGACCGACCAGTTGACGGGACGGATGATGGGTGCGTCGGCGGATGTCACGCCCCAAGTGGCGCGAATGGACGCCCATTCGCTCAAACGCCAGGGGCCGGTACGTCTGTGCTATTGCACCAACGTATTGTCAAGTCCCCGGGTCTACTGGCTGAAAACGTCAACGCCAGCGTGACAGATCCCGCCTTGGCCGAAATGCTATTAGCCCTCGGCGAATTGCATGGCGATGCTGATATCCTGCTTCAAGCGCGTGAACGCCTGGCGGGTGCGCCGGCGTCGGTGATGGCAGCATTGGACCAATTGGATGCCCTCTATCAGGGTGTGCTGGCACAGTTTGATGTCTCGCTGTATTTTGATCTGGCAGAGCTGCGCGGCTATCAATACCACACCGGCATGATGTTCGCGGCGTATGTGCCAGGCTACGGCCATGCACTGGCGAAAGGCGGGCGCTATGATGATACGGGGCGTGCCTTCGGCCGTGCGCGTCCGGCGACCGGCTTTTCGATGGATTTGAAGCAATTGGCCTCGCTGGATGGGGTCTCGTCGGAGCAAGGCGCCATTTGGGCGCCAGCCGAGCAGGCCGCATCGCTTGATGCCGCCATTGCAGCGCTGCGTGAGCAGGGCGAGCGGGTAATTCAGGCGCTGCTAGGGCAGCGTACGGGACCGGCGGAACACGGGTGTGACCGCCGTCTTGAGTTTATCGATGGTCGTTGGCAGCCAACGACACTGACACAAGAGACGAGTGCATAATGGGTAAGAATGTCGTAGTCCTGGGAACCCAGTGGGGCGATGAAGGCAAGGGTAAAATCGTTGATTTGCTGACCGAGTCAGCGTCGGCGGTGGTGCGCTTTCAGGGTGGTCATAATGCGGGTCATACGCTGGTGATTGACGGTGAAAAAACCGTACTTCACTTGATTCCTTCCGGCGTGCTGCGGCCCGACAAAACCTGCATCATCGGTAATGGCGTCGTTCTCTCACCGGAAGCGCTGATCAAAGAAATCCGTGAGCTTGAGGCCAAGGGCGTCCCGGTGCGTGAACGCTTGCGTTTATCGCCTGCCTGCCCGCTGATCCTTCCCTACCACGTATGCCTGGATCAGGCCCGCGAAAAAGCCCGCGGTATCGCCAAGATTGGCACGACTGGCCGGGGTATTGGTCCTGCCTATGAAGATAAGGTCGCTCGCCGGGGTTTGCGCCTGGGCGATATGCTCCACCGCGAACGCTTTGCTTCCAAGCTTGGCGAAGTGCTCGACTACCACAACTTTGTACTGGTGAATTACCACGGCGAGCCGGCCGTTGACTTCCAGGAAGTGCTTGATGACGCCATGCAGATGGCCGAAGAGCTGCGCCCAATGGTTTGCGATACCGTCGGCATGGTGCACGACCTGCGCAAAGCGGGCGAAAATATCCTTTTTGAAGGCGCTCAGGGCTCGCTACTGGATATCGACCACGGTACCTATCCGTTTGTTACCAGCTCGAATACCACTGCTGGTGGCACGGCGACAGGGTCCGGAGTTGGGCCGCTCTATCTGGATTATGTGCTGGGCATCACCAAAGCCTACACCACTCGCGTAGGCTCTGGGCCTTTTCCCACCGAACTGTTTGACGCTCACGGCCGCCACTTGGCGGAAAAAGGCCATGAGTTCGGGGCGACCACAGGCCGTCCGCGGCGCTGCGGTTGGTTTGATGCCGTCGCGCTTCGCCATGCGGTGCAGATCAACTCGGTGTCTGGTATCTGCCTGACCAAGCTGGATGTGCTTGACGGGCTGGAAAATATCCGTGTCTGCGTGGGTTACCGCAGTAAGGATGGTGAAGTGCTCGATACGCCGGTCGATTCAGAAGGCTACGAGGCTCTCGAGCCGCTCTATCAGGATCTGCCTGGCTGGAAAGAGTCGACCCTGGGAGTGAAAAAGGTCGAAGAATTGCCGGCCAATGCTCGAGCTTACATCAGTTTTCTGGAAGAAAAGGTAGGTACCAGCATCGACATCATTTCCACCGGTCCGGACCGTGTCGAAACGATTGTGCTGCGCAATCCGTTCGATGGGTAAACGTCTGAACAGCGGATATATTCTTTAAAATAGGGTATGCAAAAGGGGCGACGTTGTCGCCCCTTTTTTTGTCTGACAATCAACCGCTTAAAAATCGATACCGCGTCGCGCCTGGATGCCATTGTTGAAGGCATGGCGGACTTCCTGCATTTCGGTCACCGTATCTGCCATGGCGATGAGTTCGCGGTGGGCGTTGCGGCCGGTAATGATCACGGTCTGTTCGCGTGGGCGATTTTCTATGGCGGCTTTGACCGTGGAAATATCCAGGTAGCCAAACTTGAGCATATAGGTGATCTCGTCCAGCACCACCAGGTAGGTCTCCGGGTCGGCTAGCATTTTCTCAGCGTCTTGCCATACGGCCTGGCATGCCTGGGTATCCGCTTCCCGGTTTTGCGTCTCCCAGGTGAAGCCGGTGGCCATGATGGCAACGCTCAGATTAGGGTCTTCTTCCAGTCGATTGCGCTCGCCGCACTCCCACAGCCCCTTGATGAACTGAACAACGCCTACTCGATAGCCGTAGCCGAGCGCGCGGGTTACCGTGCCCCAGGCCGCTGTTGTCTTGCCCTTGCCGTTGCCGGTATTGATGAGCACTAAACCACGCTCTTCGGTCGCATCCGCGATCTTCTCATCGACGCGTGCCTTGAGTTTCTCCATCGATGCTTTATGGCGTGTATTACGGTCGGTCATGGATTTTCCTCAGGGTCGAATTGGGCGTTTCGAAGTCTTAGCCTAAGCGATTCATTCTGACTTGAACATCAAGGAGAGCCCTCTTTTATTCCACGATAAGTTGGCGGGATTCAGTATTTTGGCGATTTCTATGCTCATAATTGGCCGGTAGGGGGCTGGCTGCTCTAGAATGGTGGGCCATGTCTTGTCAGGAATCCGTCTATGCCCTCATTTGATATTGTCTCTGAGTTTGATCAGCACGAAGCAGCCAATGCCGTTGACCAAGCCAACCGCGAAGTCCAGTCACGCTTTGATTTCAAGGGTGTAGATGCGTCTTTCACGCTTGAGAAAGACACGGTACAACTCGAAGCCGAGGTCGATTTTCAGCTCAAGCAGATGCTGGATGTGCTGCGTAACCGCTTGATCGCGCGGGGCATCGATGCGCGCTGCATGGATATTAAAGACCCAGTGCTATCAGGTGTCAAAGCCCGCCAGGAGGTGGCGCTCAAGCAGGGGTTGGATCAAAGTGAGGCGAAAGACGTCGTCAAGCGTATCAAGGCCAGCAAGCTTAAAGTCCAAGCACAAATTCAAGGTGAAAAGGTGCGTGTCACGGGAAAAAAACGTGACGACTTGCAAAGCGTCATGACGCTATTGCGCGGGGAAGAAGGACCGGAACTGCCGCTTCAGTTCGATAACTTCCGGGATTGATTCGGCGCCCTGATAGCCTCTTTCCGCCGCCAATAACAGCACTAATCATAAGGAGTTTCTTATCATGTCTGATCCGCAGCCGGTTTATTTAAGCGATTACCAGCCTCCCGCCTATCGGGTGACCCATACGCTTGACGGTGAGCAACTGACCCTTAAGTCATTGCTGATTGATGGCAAGCCATTGGCGGATAACGATTATCAGGTAAGTAACGAAGGGCTGCGTGTTGAACGGGTGCCTGCAAGCTTTATCCTGGAAACTGAGGTGCAACTCTCGCCCAAGGACAACACCGCGCTGGAAGGCCTTTACCAGTCCAACGGTATGTTTTGTACTCAGTGTGAGGCGGAAGGATTCCGCCGTATCACCTTTTATCCCGATCGTCCGGATGTGATGTCGACCTTTAAAGTGACCGTCATCGGCGATCGCGAGCGTGAACCCGTTCTGCTCGCCAACGGCAATCCGATTGAGCAAGGCGATCTTGAAAACGGTCGTCACTTTGCTGTCTGGGAAGATCCGCACCCCAAGCCCTGTTATCTGTTTGCTTTGGTCGCTGGCGATTTGCATCGCGTCGAAGACCGCTTTACCACCCAGTCCGGGCGAGAGGTGACCCTGCAACTTTGGGTTGAGGAAGAAAACCTGCCCAAAACCGAGCATGCCTTGGGGTCGCTGAAACGGGCCATGGCTTGGGATGAGCAAGCCTACGGTCGCGAATACGACCTGGACCTGTTCATGATCGTGGCGGTGAATGACTTCAACATGGGGGCCATGGAAAATAAAGGCCTCAATATCTTTAACTCAGCGGCGGTATTAGCCCATCCGGATACGGCCACCGACGCTGCCTTTCAGACCGTTGAAGGCATTGTTGCCCATGAGTATTTCCATAACTGGTCGGGTAATCGAGTTACCTGCCGCGACTGGTTCCAGCTTTCTCTGAAAGAAGGTTTTACCGTCTTCCGTGATCAGTGTTTTTCCGCCGAGACCAATTCTGCCCCTGTAAAGCGGATTCAGGACGTGTCGTTTTTCCGCACCGCGCAGTTTGCCGAAGACGCTGGACCAACGGCCCACCCGGTGCGGCCTGATCACTATATCGAAATCACTAATTTCTACACGCTAACTATTTACGAAAAAGGCGCTGAAATCGTCCGCATGCTGTGCAACCTGGTTGGCTGGGACGCCTTCCGCCAGGGCGCTGATCGTTACTTTGAACGCTTTGACGGTCAGGCGGTAACCATCGAAGACTTTGTGGATTGTATGGCAGAGGCCTCGGGGATTGACCTCTGTCAGTTCATGCGCTGGTACTCACAGGCGGGAACGCCTGATATCGATGCCCACGGCGAGTACGACTATGCCCACGGCGAATACCATTTGACGCTGCGCCAGCGGACCCCTGCAACGCCGGGCCAAGTAGATAAAGAGCCGCTGCATATCCCCATCGCCATGGGCCTTGTGGGGACCAAGTCTGGCCAAGACCTGACGCTTACCCTGGAAGGCGAAAAACTCGGCAAGGAGACGGTAATCCACCTGCACGAAGACGAACAGACCTTCGTGTTTACCGACGTTGCCGAAGCCCCTGTGCCCTCGCTGCTACGCAATTTCTCCGCGCCGGTGAAGCTGCACTTCCCTTACTCGCGGGAAGACCTTGCCTTTCTGCTGACTCAGGACAGCGACGGATTTAACCGCTGGGACGCTGGGCAGCGACTTGCAATGTTGGCGCTTGATGACTTGATTGCCGCTCACCGTAATGGGGTAGAAAAGGTGATGGACAGTCGAGTCATTGAGGCATTCCGCGCGTTGTTAGCCAATGCACCGGCGGATAAGGCAGTCCTTGCTGAAATGCTCACGCTGCCATCGGAAGCCTACATTGCCGAGCAGCAGCCGATTGTCGATGTCGATGCTATCCATGCGGCCCGAGAGTTTGTCCGGCAGTCACTGGCGATGGCGCTTCGTGATGAGTTCATGGCGACCTTTGAGGCCAATCGTTCGAGTGATTCCTATGCGCCGACGCCTGAACAGATTGCCGAGCGCAGCCTGAAGAACGTGGCGCTGAGCTATCTAATGTCGATTGAGGACGAACAGGCCGTGGCACTCTGTGAAGGGCAGTTTGCGGCGAACCACAACATGACCGATGTTCGCCATGCCTTGACGCTGCTGGTTCATAGTGATCGTGACGACCTGGCTTCTCCAGCGCTCAAGCGCTTTGGTGAAAAGTGGGCTCATGACCCGCTGGTCATGGATCAGTGGTTTACGATTCAGGTCTCGCGTCCCCAGCCGGACGTGCTCGATCGAGTGAAGTACCTGATGGCCCATCCCGCCTTCTCGCTCAAGAACCCCAACCGCGTGCGCGCGTTGGTGGGCGCTTTTGCCCAAAACCGTGTCAATTTTCACCGTCTGGATGGGCAGGGCTACGCTCTATTGGCCGATGTGGTGATTGAGTTGAACCGGCTAAACCCTGAAATAGCGGCGCGCCTGATTACCCCGTTAACCCGCTGGCAGCGGTTTGATGAAACGCGGCAGGACTTGATGCGGTCAGAGCTAGAACGTATTCAGCGTGAACCGCTATCGAGCAACGTCTATGAGGTGGTGGAGAAAGCGTTGGCGTAACAAATCGATGGAGTAATAAGGAAAGGAAATCTCAGTGACAACACCAAAAAAGCGTTTTTTACTCATTGTTAATGGTAAATCAGCCGGTAATCCGGCGTTACGTGAAGCGGTAGCTGAGCAAAGAAAGGCAGGGATGCTGATCAGTGTTCGGGTAACCTGGGAAGCAGGCGATGCCGAGCATTTTGCTGAAGTCGCCGTCGATATGGGGATGACCCATGTGATTGCCTGCGGCGGGGATGGTACTGTCAATGAGGTGATGAATGGCTTGATGCGTCTGGATAAAGATCGACGGCCGATTATGGGTATTGTTCCGCTGGGTAGTGCTAATGACTTTGCTACCTCGGTTGGCCTACCGTTAGAGCCTTCAGAGGCGCTCTCGGCGGCGTCGACGCTGTCTGATTACCCGATTGACGTCGTTAAACTAGGTGCCGAGAGCGACACTGAGTCGGTCACCAGCTATTACGTTAATATGATGACGGGTGGCTTTGGCGCTGAAATTACCTCGTCGACCCCCAAAATGCTCAAGCGCATGTTGGGTGGGGGCGCTTATTCACTGATGGGAGCCGTCAAGGCATGGCGACATCGTAGTTACCCTGGCACGCTACATTGGGATGATCAGGAAGAGTCGACGTCGCTTTTACTGCTGGCGATTTGCAATGGTCGCCAGTCAGGGGGTGGGCAGGTGTTGGCCCCCAAGGCTAAACTGGACGACGATCATCTTGATATCCTTGTGGTCAAGGATTTTCTCACCGCGAAGGCGCTGCCGGATTTGGTCAGCGAATTGCAGAGTTTTCCCAGCCAGGGGCGTTTCGTGCGCTATGTATCGGCGGACGCGCTAAGCGTGACGACGCTAGCCGATGATCCTCCCTGGCCCCTCACGTTAGATGGTGAGGAGCGCCATTATCGCCGTTTTCGTGCCGAGGTCGTGCCGTTGGCGATCCGCGTGGTATTGCCCGACAACTGTCCGCTACTGTCATCAGTGGCAGATAACTGAAGCTGATATTCCCCGAACTGACTGCGATTGATCCAGTGAGGAGCAAACATTGAGGAGACAACATTAATGGCTAACCGCGTTTGGCTACCCGTGCTAGCCGCTGCCCTGCTGGTAATAAGTGGCTGCGGCGATAACGAAGAGGCGTCTGACGTCAATCAGGAGGAATCGGCGTCATCGTCAGCCGATGCTGAACCCGCCTCTGATGGTGCTGATGAAAATGAATCATCAGAGCCCTCTGGCAACGACACTGACAGCAATGACGCGGATAGCGACGACATTGAGTCTCGCCAAGCGGAAGAGGAATTAGCAAGAGCCGAGGAGCTTGAAGGTGAGCAGGCAGAGGAAGAAGCTGCCGCGCAAACCGACGACGTCGAGGCCGACGAAGATACCTTGGCTGCTGACCCTGAAGAGGTACTGGAGGAAGGTGGCGCAATGCCCGGTGAAGCGACACGTTCAGACGTGGACGATATGATTGCCGAGACCGAACGCCGCTTTGAGGAGGCGCAGCAGCGTCTGGAAGAGCAGTTCCGCGAAGTTGAGGAGCAGTCGCCGGTTGTTGACCCTGTCAGCGATGAAGAGATGGATGAGCGCTGGGAGTTTGAAAGCAGTCTGCCTGAATCGGCTCGTGACGAAGAGCGCACGCGGGGGAGCGATATTGATGAGCTGATACAAGATACCGAGCGGCGTTTCGAAGAGGCAGAAGAGCGATTGAATGAACAATTTGAATCAATGGAAGAAGAACGCCCAGATAATATTGATTCAGAAGAATAGTGGTTTTGGCCTGAGCGTTGTATTCAAGGCAAATAAAAAGGCCCGCATCAATGCGGGCCTTGGCGCGATAGCGTATTACGCCAGGCGTATGTTGGAAGCCTGAAGGCCTTTTTTGCCCTGTGTCACTTCAAAGCTGACTTTCTGACCATCTTGCAGGCTTTTAAAGCCTTCAGCTTGAATTTCGGAGAAGTGGGCAAACAGATCGTCACCACCGTCATCCGGAGAGATGAAGCCGTAACCTTTGGTATCGTTGAACCACTTGACAGTGCCAGTTGCCATTATACATTTCCTTAACGAGCTTAATGTTCAAGCGGGATGCTTCTGCGAACCCGCCTAGATCACTCTAGATGCAAAAAAACCTGTCGTCCAGTCACAATGCGATGAACCTTTGCCAGTCTGTGAGAGCTATTTCATGACGCCTTTTAGCCTGATTGATGCGCAGTTTGTGCCATTTGTCATTGCCATTACGCTTCTATCGATCACGCCCGGTGTCGATACGTTGCTGGTGATTCGTAATACAGCAAGGGGTGGTTTCCGTGATGGAGTTGCCACTAGCATGGCGATCTGTAGCGGGCTGTTTGTGCACGCTACCATCTCGGCAATGGGGATTTCGCTGATCTTGTTACAGTCGGCCTGGGCATTTCACGCCTTGAAGCTGGTGGGAGCTGGCTATTTGATCTGGCTGGGCGTTAGCAGCCTACTGGCGGCAAGGCGTGGTCAGCCATTGCCGGTAAAAGGTGTGATGGCCCATAACACGGCCGTTTCGCTCTGGCAGCCGCTTAAAGAAGGGTTTCTATCCAATGTGCTTAACCCCAAGACGGTGGTGTTTTACATGGCATTCCTGCCGCAGTTCATTGCCCCGAGTGATCCTGCGCTGGCCAAATCGCTATGGTTGGCAGGCGTACATTTCGTGATCGCCAACCTCTGGCAAATCAGCGTGGTACTGATGGTCGGCAGCGCCGGAAAATGGTTGGCAAGCGCACGCTTTGCGCAAACGCTTAACGCCATGACCGGCGCTGTACTGGTGATGCTGGGGATTCGTCTGGCCTTCTCGCAGCGGCCGGTGTAACGCGGCCGCTGCTCATTTGCCAGGTGCGTATTAATTGCGAATCACTAGCGCCCGGTTGTATCGCACTTGCTTTTCACCATCGCTTAGCAGTGACACGCCGTCGCTTGAGCCGTTGGCGAGGCTTTCAAAAATAGCGCGGTAAGTAAGTACGGCCTGGACGTAGTCGCGCGTTTCACGATAGGGAATGCGCTCCACAAACAGGTCAAAGGACTCGATACTGTAATCCCCCAACCAGCGATCCACTCGCCCGGGGCCTGCGTTGTAGGCAGCCGCCGCGGCGAGACGATTGGCCTGGTAGCGTTGCAACTTGTCGCGTAGATAAGTGCTGCCCAGACGAATATTCAGCTCCGGGTCGAGAACGCCGTAGGGGCCAGGTTCATCGAGATCCAGTTGGCGACTTACCTGAGCCGCGGTGCCAGGCATAAGCTGCATCAGCCCTCGGGCGCCGGCGGGTGACAGGGCGCTAGGATTATAGGCGCTTTCACGCCGGGTAATCGCCATTAGCAGGTAGGGGTCTACGCCGCTAATGCGCCCCCAATGGATGAAATCATCGTGGTAGGCCTGCGGGAAGCGCCACTCGAGAGCATCCCACATGCCAGCGGCGATGGTCGTCTGTACCAGCCGCGCATACCAACCCTTTTGTTCCGCGAAATCGGCCAGCGCTCGGGCCTCTTCGGTGGATGCCTGCTGAACGGCATGCAGCCATTCGCTGTTGGCTAATCCATCCTCGCCAATGCGCATTAATGCCTGGGTACGCTGCACCGCTGGAAGTTGTGCGATACGCTCGCGGGATGCGTCATCAAAATAAAACCGTTCGTTGTTAAGTGCCAGCGGCTGCCCCAAGCGCTCGGCTGCGGCAAAGCCATAGAAACTGCGCTGTGAAGCGGCTTGCTGGAAATGGCTTTCTGCAGCGGTCTGGTCGCCTAGCTGTTCGCTGGCCCGGGCAAGCCAGTATTGCCAACGCGCGTCCGCTTGCTGCTCGGCGGGCATTTGGGTAATCCACTGGCGCACCGTGTCCCACTGCTGTGCTTGGAGGGCGCGGCGAACCCTTAATTCGAACACGCGTTCGCTCTCCAAGCGTGGCAAAACGCTATCGACCCAGTTCATCGAATTGGGCACTTCACGGACCAGCACGTAATACGCCAGTTCTTCTTCGATAAGGCGCTGATCGCTGGGCATCAGACTCAACCGCTCGGCCAGGGAACGCCACACGGAGAGCGCTTGCGGGGTGTCATCAAGCGTAAGGCGCTGCATGGCCGTCTGATAAAAAGTGGCTGTTGCCGCGCATTCCGGACCCAAACAGGTGGGCGCGCTGAGTAAGCGCTGAGGGTCGCTATCCACCGCTTCGTAGGTCTCAATGGCGGTTTGCCAGGCCCCGCTTAATTGATCGCTCAGATAGTCGGCCAGCCGGCGATTGTCAGCCTGCCAGGCCAGCATCTGGCGCTGCCAAATCGCTTCGTCGTCGATCGTGCCGTCAGCTTTCAAACGCCTAAACAGCGAATCACAGGCGTTGGGCTGAGATTGCCCCACAAGCCAGAGGCGGAGTCCTGCTTCCGCCGCTTGTTGAGGCTCGGTGTCAAAATGGGCCGTGTGGTAGTGGCACTGCCGGGCAGCACCGTTTGGCTCTCCATTGCTGACTGCCTGGACATTGCCGTATTGGCCTGCTTCCCCATATTGGTCAATCGCCTGACCGCGCATCCATTCACTTAGCGGCGAATCGCTGTGGGTATCGATATAGCGGTTGATTGTTTCCGGCGGCAGGTTAGGGAGCTGATTGCGCAATCGATGATAGCTGACATAGCCACTTAACGGATGATCTTCAATGGCCGCCATGTCAATGCGATCCCACTCTTGGTTGCGAGCAGCATCAAGTACGTCGCGCATTGCACTGTCGCTTAGGGCCCATGACATACTTGGCAAACAGGCAATGAAAGCAATGGATAATACGCGGGCAGAGCAGGGCATGGTGCTTCCTCAATACGGCATTGGGTGGCCTTCGTGGGACTGAACTATCCTAACGCAGAAAACTCTGATAACCGAACGTCTTAAAGGATTCAATACTGATGGCTCTAATATCCAAGTGGTGGTGGCTACGCCGACTTAAATCCCGCGCCTGGGTATTTAAGCGTATGTGGCGTGCGCTGACATTGTTTTTCCCGATGACGCGTGACGTCGTCAAGGGGCGTTTTCGGCCAGTTCCCTGGCGGGCCTTTGGGCTGATGGCAGTGGCGTTGATTTATCTGGTGTTACCGTTTGACTTGATCCCCGATTTTCTTATGTTGGTCGGCGTGGTTGACGATGTCGTCATTGTGGGTTGGTTGCTCAATCGCATGGACCAACAGTTGGCCGGCTATCGCGCCTGGAAATACCCCGAGAGTGAATCCGCTAACTCCCCGCACACAACCGCTTGAAAAATTCTCCCTAAGCCCCATATCTCGTTCACATTAACTTTTATGCCTTCGCCACCTTGGCTAGGCGCTTTACGTACCGAGATCAATGAGGGCTGAGCGAATGTCCAACACGACCCACGAAGAAACCCTTGGCTTTCAAACGGAAGTTAAGCAGCTGCTGAATCTGATGATTCATTCGCTGTACTCCAACCGGGAAATTTTCCTGCGCGAACTGATATCCAACGCTGCTGACGCCTGTGACAAGCTGCGCTACGCCGCGCTGGATAACGATGGGCTCTACGAAGGCGACAGCGAACTACGTGTCGAGATTGAACACGACGCCGAGGCCGGAACGGTAACGCTGCGCGATAACGGCATCGGCATGACGCGCGATGATGTGATTGCCAACCTTGGCACCATTGCGCGCAGCGGTACCTCCGAGTTCCTCAAGCAGCTGTCAGGTGAACAGCAGAAAGACGCTAAGTTGATTGGTCAGTTTGGCGTGGGGTTCTATTCCAGCTTTATTGTCGCCGACGATGTAACGGTTCGCACCCGGAAGGCGGGTGAAGACGCAAGTGCTGGCGTGGAATGGCGTTCTAAAGGTGAAGGCGAGTTCACCGTCGCCGACATCGATCTCGAGCAACACGGCACCGAAATTACCCTGCATCTGAAAGACGACGCCAAAGAGTTTGCCGACGACTTCCGTCTGCAAAACCTGGTACGCAAGTACTCGGACCATATCGAAGTGCCGGTTCGCATGCCCAAGACCGAAACGGCCAAGGACGACGAAGGTAACCCGGTTGAAGGCAGCGAAGTCACTACCTGGGAAACCGTCAACGAAGCCACGGCGCTGTGGGTGCGCCCGAAGAGCGATATTTCCGATGACGAGTACAAGGCGTTCTACAAGCACGTGGCCCACGACTTCAGCGACCCGCTCACCTGGAGCCATAACAAGGTAGAAGGCAAGCTGGAATATACCAGCCTGCTGTTTGTCCCCGGTCGCGCGCCGTTTGATATGTTCGACCGCGACGGTGCCCGTGGCGTGAAGCTCTATGTTCAGCGTGTCTTCATCATGGACGATGCCGAGCAATTCCTGCCGCTTTATCTGCGCTTCATCAAAGGCGTGCTGGATACCCGTGACCTGTCGCTGAACGTATCCCGCGAGCTTCTTCAGCAGGACCCCAAGGTCGACAAGATCAAAGGTGCGTTGACCAAACGGGCATTGGATATGCTCAAGAAGCTCTCCAAGGACAGCGAGCAGTACCAAACCTTCTGGAACACCTTTGGTAGCGTGCTGAAAGAAGGGCCAGGCGAAGACGCGGCCAACCGCGAAAAAATTGCTGGCCTACTGCGCTTTGCCTCGACCCACAGCGACACCGCCGCCCAGGAACATTCGCTGGCCGACTACGTGGCGCGGATGAAAGAAGGGCAGCAAAAAATCTACTACGTAGTAGCCGACAGCTTTAATGCCGCCAAGCACAGCCCGCACCTGGAAATCTTCCGTAAAAAAGGCATCGAGGTGCTGCTGCTTTCTGACCGTATTGACGACTGGTTGATGAGCCACCTCACTGAGTTTGACGGCACATCCTTTGCTGATGTGGGTAAAGGCGAACTCGATCTTGGCGATGTGGAAGACGAAGCCGAGAAAAAAGAGCAGGAAGAAACCGCCAAAGCCAAGGAATCACTAGTTAAACGCGTCAAGGAAGCCCTGGGCGAAGGCGTGCAGGATGTCAAAGTCACCCACCGCCTAACCGACTCGCCAGCCTGTGTGGTGCTTCCGGAGCACGAAATGGGCTATCAGATGCGCCGCATCATGGAAGCCGCCGGTCAACCGATGCCCGAGGTCAAGCCGATTCTGGAGCTGAATCCCAGCCATTCGCTGGTCGCACGGCTGGAAAGTGCTGACGACGGGCTGTTTGCTGATTTGGCACATATTCTGCTTGATCAGGCGATTATCGCCGAAGGCGGCCACCTGGATGATCCGGCCGCTTACGTGAAGCGCCTCAACGGGGTGCTGGCGGCATAACGCTCACTTAACGACGTATAACGGCCCCTTGGGAGTTGCCCCAAGCGGGCCGTTTGTTTTTGTCGTACCCTTAGTCTTTCGCTTACCAACGATCCGGGATTCCCATGGCTGAGCAGCAGATTCAGGTCGCCGTACTGGGCGGCGGTAGTTTTGGCACCGCCCTGGCTAGCATTGCCGCTGACAACGGTGCGCAGGTGCGTCAATGGATGCGTGATGAGGCGCTGGTGGAGCAGATCAACCAGGATCGGCGCAACGGCCGCTACTTGCCGAATTATGCGATTAACCCCGCTGTACAGGCGTCTACCGATCTTGAAACGGTGTTGCACGATGCTGAGCTGGTGCTGATTGCGATTCCGTCCCAGGCTTTTCGCAGCGTTGTTCAGGCGGCCAAACCGTGGTTAAGGCCAGAGCAGATCCTGGTCAGTACCACCAAAGGGATTGAGCAATCCGGCTTTTTATTGATGAGCCAGGTACTTGAGCAGGAAACCGGCTTCGCCCATATCGGGGTGATTTCGGGTCCCAACCTCGCTTCGGAAATTGCCGATAAACAGCTCACCGCCACGGTGATTGCCAGCGCCGATGCCCTGACTCGCACCCGGGTTCAGCAGGCGCTTGGTTGCCGTTACTTCCGTGTCTATGCCAGCAATGACCGCCACGGTGCTGAACTGGGTGGGGCGTTGAAAAATATCTACGCGATTGCCGCGGGCATGGCTGCGGCACTCGGCATGGGTGAGAATACCCGCAGTATGCTGATGACCCGGGCACTGGCCGAAATGAGCCGCTTTGCGGTTGCCCAGGGGGCTAACCCCATGACGTTTTTGGGCCTTGCCGGGGTGGGGGATTTAATCGTCACCTGCTCGTCAGACCTGTCGCGTAACTACCGGGTAGGGCATGCCATCGGCGAGGGCCGGTCGCTGGATGAAGCCGTGGATGCGCTTGGCCAGGTGGCGGAAGGCGTCAATACCGTCAAACTCGTGTATACCAAGGCGGCCGAGATCGGCGTTTACATGCCGCTGGCGGAAGGTCTCTATCACGTGCTGTTTGACGGTGTGCCGGCCCAGGAGATGGCGCGTACGTTAATGATGGGCGAGCAAAGCAGCGACGTTGAGTTCATTTTGCCGCGCGAAGACGTCCAGCAAGCCCACCGTGATACAGGACATTGGCATGAATGAGTCACCAACCCAACAGCTCTGGCTAATGCGCCACGGTGAAGCGGGCCCAGGACGACCTGATGAACAGCGAACGCTGACAACCCACGGCGAGAAAGAAGTTGCCAAGGTCGGGGCATGGCTGGCCGCGCATATAGCGGCCCAGGCAGGGGCGCCGCCAAGGCTGCTGGCAAGTCCCTTTCGTCGCGCTCAGCAGACGGCCGCGCAGTTGAGTGAGGCGCTGTCAGTGCCGGTGGAAACCCTGCCGCTGATCACCCCGGACGACGCCCCCGAAGCGGTCATCAACTGGCTGGTCGAGCAAACCGATGAGCGGCTGATTCTGGTCAGCCATATGCCGTTGGTAGGCGAGCTTACCGAGACGCTGGTCGAAGGTCGCTCAGCCCGCGGCGTCGGATTCCCCACCGCAGGGCTTGCCGAGTTCACCGCACCAGTGTGGGCAAAAGGCTGCGCGCAGCTGACGCGTTTTCTGCACCCTGGCCAGTTGGACTAACAAAAACGGCCGCAAAAGCGGCCGTTGTCTAACGAGCATTGCTATTCACAGCAGTGCGTCAAGTTTCTCTTTAAGCAGGCCGTTTACCTGCTGGGGGTTGGCAGTGCCGCGGGAGGCCTTCATGACCTGGCCGACGAAATAGCCAATCATCTTGCCGCGCTTCTCGGGTTCGGCGTCGCAATACTGGGCTACCTGAGCGGGGCTGTCGGCAATCACCTGGTCAATCATCGCTTCGATGGCGCCGGTGTCGGTGACCTGCTTTAACCCTTTCGCCTCGATGATGGCATCGGCGCTTGTGCCTTCCCCGTGCCACAGCCCCTGAAACACCTCTTTGGCGGCTTTGCCGTTAATGGTGTCGTCAAGCACGCGCTGGACCAGCTCACCCAGTTGGCCGGCAGTGACCGGGCTGTTGGCGATGCTGAGGTTTTCGCGGTTGAGCGCGCCGGACAGCTCACCCTGCACCCAGTTGGCGGCCTGCTTGGCATCGCCACAGACGCGGTGGACTTCCTCGAAATATTCTGCCATGTCGCGGCTGGCGGACAGTACGGAGGCATCATAGGCCGAGAGGCCTAGCGCCTGCTGAAAACGTTCGCGTTTTTCAGCAGGCAGCTCCGGTAGCTGGCTGCGCAGATGATCCAGGTAAGCTTGGTCGAGCACCACCGGCAGCAAGTCGGGGCAGGGGAAGTAGCGGTAGTCGTTGGCTTCTTCCTTGGTGCGCATGCTGCGTGTCTCGTCGCGCTCAGGGTCGAACAGGCGGGTCTCCTGGACGACCTTGCCACCATCCTCAATCAGCTCGATCTGCCGCTCGACTTCAAAAGCAATGGCGCGTTCCACAAAACGGAAGGAGTTGACGTTCTTGATTTCGGCCCGGGTGCCAAAGGCTTCCTGGCCCTTGGGGCGCACCGAGACGTTGACGTCGCAGCGCATCGAGCCTTCCGCCATGTTGCCGTCGGAAATGCCCAGGTAGGTGACAATCGAATGAATCGCCTTGAGGTAGGCGGCTGCCTCTTTGGCGCTGCGCATATCCGGCTCTGAAACGATCTCAAGCAGCGGCGTGCCCGCGCGATTCAGGTCAATACCGGTCATACCGTGGAAGTCTTCGTGCAGGGATTTCCCCGCGTCTTCTTCCAGGTGGGCATGGTGGATGCGAATCCGGTGGGTGGTGTCATCATCCAGGGTGATCTCAACCTCGCCGGGGCCCACGATGGGGTGGTACATCTGGCTGGTCTGATAGCCCTTCGGCAAATCGGGATAGAAGTAATTTTTACGGTCAAACACCGATACTTCGGCGATATCGGCATGCACGGCGAGGCCAAACTGCACCGCCATGGCAACGGCTTGTTCGTTGAGTACCGGCAGCACGCCAGGCAGGCCCAGGTCGACCGCGCAGGCCTGGCTGTTCGGTTCAGCGCCGAAAGCGGTTGAGGCGCCGGAGAAAATCTTCGAGTGGGTGGCAAGTTGAACGTGGACTTCTAGCCCAATCACGGTTTCCCATTGCATCAGGCGCTCTCCTCGGCGAAATCAGGGCGTTGTAAGTGCCAATCGGTCGTTTGCTGGAACTGGTGGGCAACATTCAACAGTTGGGCTTCGGCAAAGTGGGTGCCCAGTATCTGCAAGCCCACGGGACGGCGGTCTACAAAACCGGCCGGTACACTGATACCGGGAATGCCTGCGAGGTTTACCGCGATTGTGTAGATATCCTGCAGGTACATCGAGACTGGGTCCTTCTTGGCGCCCAGATCGAATGCCGGTGTTGGCGAGGCAGGCCCCATCAGCACGTCCACGTCTTCAAATGCATCCAGGAAGTCCTGGCGAATCAAGCGGCGAACTTTTTGCGCTTTAGTGTAATAAGCGTCGAAAAAGCCTTCGGACAACGTATGGGTACCGATCAGGATACGGCGCTGTACTTCGTCGCCAAAGCCCTCGGCACGCGAGCGCTTGTAGAGGTCGATCAGGTCGCTTGGGTTGTCGCAGCGGTGGCCGAAACGCACGCCGTCAAAGCGCGACAAATTGGATGAGGCTTCGGCAGGGGCAATGACGTAATAAGCGGGAATGGCGTAATGCGTGTGGGGCAGGCTGACATCCCGCACGGTGGCGCCTAGCGACTCAAAGACACTGACGGCCTCACGCACGGCTTTCTCGACCTCAGGGTCGAGGCCTTCGCCGAAATACTCTTTGGGAAGGCCGATTTTTAGCCCCGAGAGCGGCGAATTGAGCGTTTCTGTATAGTCGGGTACGCCACGGGCGACGCTGGTGGAGTCGCGGCCATCGTGGCCCGCCATGGCGTTTAACAGGTGCGCGCAATCTTCAGCACTGCGTGCCATGGGGCCGGCCTGGTCAAGACTTGACGCATAGGCGATGATTCCATAACGCGAAACACGGCCGTAGGTTGGCTTGAGGCCGGTAATGCCGCAGAACGCCGCTGGCTGACGAATCGAGCCACCGGTATCGGTGCCGAGCGCTGCTGGTGTCAGTCCTGCGGCGACGGCCGCTGCACTACCGCCGGAGCTGCCACCCGGCACGGCAGTAAGGTCCCAGGGGTTTTTAACCGGGCCGTAGTAACTGCTTTCGTTGGAGGAGCCCATGGCAAACTCGTCCATATTGGTTTTGCCAAGCGTCACCGTGCCAGCTGTCTTGAGTTTTTCCACCACGGTTGCATCGTAGGGCGCGTTAAAATTATCCAGCATCCGGGAGCCACAGCTGGTTTTAATGCCCTGGGTGCAAAAAATATCCTTTAGCGCCAGTGGCATGCCGGTCAACAGCCCTGCCGTGCCTTTAGCGCGAGCTTGGTCGGCGGCGTCTGCTTGTTCCAGGGCTTGATCAGCGGTGACGCTAATAAAACTGTTTAATATTGCACCGCTTTGTTGAATGCGTTGCAGGTAGTGCTCAGTGAGCTCGCGGCTGGATAGTTCACCGCTGCCCAGCGCGTTGGCAATTTGCGTCAGTGTCTTGTCGTGCATGACCTGAGAGCTCCATTCGAAGCAAAAGAGAAGGATGAAAAGGCGGCTAATGCCTGGGCGATGCGTTACTCGACCACGCGTGGCACCAGGTATAGACCGTTTTCAACCGCTGGCGCGCAGCGCTGGAAAGTGTCGCGTTGATTGGTTTCGGTGACTTCGTCCGCGCGCAAGCGTTGGGTCGCATCGAGCGGATGGGCCAACGGCGCCACGCCGTCTGTATCGACGCCTTGCAGTTGGTCAACCATGTCCAGGATTCGGCTCAGGTCCTCTACAAAACCGCTGGCTTGGTCATCGCTGACAGCGATCCGGGCTAGATGGGCGGCCCGGCGCACATGAGAGTCTTCAAGCGCCATGATTGGAAATTCCTCGCGAAGGTGATGGAACATATCCCGCTGTACGCGGTATACAGTCAGTCATCGTAATAACGTCTTGTGGTGTAGATGTGTAAAATAGCTGCAAAATGTACCACATCTTGGCGCAAACGGGCAGTGTCTGGCGCGACTCGAGCTTGCTGCCAGGGGGTTGCGGTGATACCGTTTGCATCCGCATAGGGTTCCCAGTCTGCACTAGGTATCAACATCCATGTTCAAACGTCTAAGGGGGCTGTTTTCCAGCGATTTATCGATCGACTTGGGTACGGCCAACACACTGATTTACGTACGCGGTCGCGGCATTGTTCTTGACGAGCCGTCCGTCGTTGCTATCCGTCAATCCGGTAATATGCGCACCGTCGCGGCGGTAGGCGCTGATGCTAAACGCATGTTGGGGCGTACGCCGGGTAATATTACCGCGATTCGTCCGATGAAAGATGGCGTCATTGCCGACTTTACGGTCACCGAGCAAATGCTTCAGCACTTTATTCGTAAAGTGCATCAAAGCACGTTCATTACTCCCAGCCCGCGCGTGCTGGTCTGTATCCCCTACATGGCGACGCAGGTAGAACGTCGCGCGATCCGCGAGTCAGCCGAAGGCGCTGGCGCACGCCGGGTAGACCTGATAGAGGAGCCCATGGCTGCCGCGATTGGCGCTGGCCTTCCCGTGGAAGAACCGCAAGGCTCGATGGTTGTGGATATCGGCGGTGGTACCACCGAAATTGCGATTATCTCGCTCAACGGGATTGTCTATTCTGAGTCCATTCGCGTGGGTGGCGACCGCTTCGACGAAGCGATTATTGCCTATGTGCGCCGCCATTACGGCAGCTTGATCGGTGAATCGACGGCTGAGCGCATCAAAGAGGAAATAGGCTGCGCTTATCCTGGCGGTGAGCTTCGTGAGATCGATGTGCGTGGGCGTAATCTGGCTGAGGGCATACCGCGCAGCTTTACGCTCAATTCCCACGAAATTCTCGAGGCACTGCAAGATACACTGGGCTCGATCGTTGCCGCGGTAAAAAATGCGCTGGAGCAATCGCCTCCCGAATTGGCGTCTGATATCGCCGAGCGCGGCCTGGTGCTGACCGGTGGCGGCGCGTTGCTGCGTGATATCGACAAGCTGATTGCTGAGGAAACCGGGCTACCTGTGATCATCGCGGAAGATCCGCTGACCTGTGTGGCGCGCGGCGGAGGCAAGGCCCTTGAAATGATCGACCAGCACACTTTTGAGTTGCTTTCGAGCGACTAATCGCAGCGGTTAATTGCGGGGGGATTGCCTATCAAGCCGCTGTTTTCGCACGGCCCTTTACCGGGCTACCGGCTGTTTTTTTGCGTGCTGATTGCCAGTGCGCTGATGTTTGTTGACCAGCGTTTTACGCGTATGGAAAGTGTGCGCGCTCAGATGTCTGTGGTGGTGGCCCCCATCCAGTGGGTGGTGGGCGTGCCTAGCCGTTTTTTGGACTGGGGATCGCTGGCGTTTTCTGACCAGCAAGCGCTCGTCGATGAAAATCAGCGTCTGCGTGAGCAAATTCTGACGCTTTCCCACCGCGGGCAACAAATGGCGAATCTCACCAAGGAAAACGACGAATTACGGCGTTTGCTTGGTGCCGCAGAGCAGCGCGACATTCCCTTTATGACCGCGGAATTGCTGTCTCTTGACAATGACCCCTTTAGTCATCAGATGGTGGTGGATCGTGGCCATCGTCATGGTGCCTATGTAGGTCAGCCGGTGATTGATGCCACGGGGCTAGTCGGTCAGGTAACAGCTGTTTCTACCTACTCCAGTCGCGTGCTGCTGGTGGCCGATGCTAGTCATGCTCTGCCGGTGCAAGTCAATCGCAATGGTTTGCGCTTCATTGTCCAGGGCGCGGGACGTTATGGCCGAGTGAACGTGTTGCATGTGCCGAATACGGCGGATATCCGCGAAGGCGATTTGTTGACCACGTCTGGTTTGGCAGGCCGATTCCCTGCGGGCTACCCCGTTGCTCGTGTGACCGAAGTTTCCCATGACCCTGGACAACCGTTCGCCCAGGTCACTGCAGAGCCTATGGCCCAATTAAAACGCTCACGCCATTTCTTACTGCTTTCCCCGCCGCCCCAGACCCCACCCGGTGAGCAACAATGGGACGACTCCCTACGGGTCTCTGTCGAAGCGTTACGCAGTGCCCATCAGGTGGTGAACCCTGACGACCAATCATCATCTCAGGAGGTGCCCTGATGCCCCGCGTACCGGTAACGCCTTTGGTGGTGGTATGGCTGACCTTGCTGATGGCGCTTTGTCTGCAGGTGATGCCGTTGGGGGATGAGTGGCAGGTGTTCCGGCCCGAGTGGCTGGGCTTGATGTTGATCTATTGGTGTATGCGCGAGCCCGACCAAGTGGGCGTTTTCCACGGTTTTGTACTGGGTGTTCTGCTGGACCTGATAGAGGGAACGCCGTTAGGCCATCACGCCATTATGTTTTCGTTGCTGGCGTTTCTGTGTGCGCTTGTGTACGCCCGTTTTCGCGCCTATTCACTGCTCCAGCAGTCGCTGCTGGTGCTGGTGCTGCTTGGGTTAGTTCAGCTTGTCGACCAATGGTTGCGCAGTCTGGTGGGGGATTTTTCCATTCACCTGGCGTTCTTGACGTCGTCGTTGGTCAGTGGAGTGCTGTGGCCTTGGCTTGCGACGATGTTTGCCGCGCTACAACGGCGATCGGCCGGTACCTGAATACCGTTTTGCGCTGCCCTGGGCCTTTGATGTGGAGCCGATATGTTGGCATCAGAACCAATCTTGTGTCTGGCGTCCGCCTCGCCGCGACGCCGGGAGCTACTCGCATCGATTGGCGTTTCGGTTCAGGTTGAGCCCTGCGACATAGACGAAACGCCATTGCCTGGCGAGCCCGCCGAGCCTTATGTATGCCGTTTGGCGCAAGCCAAGGCGCAAGCGGCGATGCCTATGACCTCGCTGCCGACACTGGGCTCTGATACGGCGGTGGTGGTGGATGGGCAGATATTAGGCAAGCCCGACGATGAGTTGCACGCCGCGAGCATGCTGCGGCGCCTCTCGGGACGACAGCACGACGTATTGACGGGTGTCGCAGTGTCGGGCCCCAAGGGTATTTTGACGTGTTTTGTGACAACCCGCGTGACGCTGCGAGATATCAGTGACGCAGAGATATCCGCCTACTGGAATACTGCTGAGCCAAGTGACAAGGCCGGCGGTTACGCCATACAGGGCATGGCGTCGGTATTTGTGGCAGGTATTGAGGGCAGTCACTCGGCAGTAGTGGGTCTGCCACTTTTTGAAACAGCGTGCTTGCTGCGTCGCCAGGGGGTACCGTTATGGAATGGACATTTACCCGCGTAAACCCACAAGGACTTTTGCATGAGCGGTGAGGTTTTGATTAATCTGACGCCGATGGAGACCCGCGTGGCGCTGGTCGAAAACGGCGTGTTGCAAGAGGCGTTAATTGAGCGTTCTCGTCGGCGGGGCATCGTCGGCAATATCTATAAAGGCAAGGTCGTACGCGTACTGCCTGGCATGCAGGCTGCCTTTGTCTCATCACGGCGTTTCCCAGCGTATTGAAGACGAGCGTGAACGTGAGCGATTAAAGGCATTGCTGGATAGCAGCATCGGCGAGCAGACCCTGGATGTAAGCGGTGGCTTTATCGTGCGTACCGCGGCTGAAGGGGTGGGCGATGAAGAGCTCATCGGCGATATGCATTTTTTGCTGCGGCTGTGGCGCAAGGTTAGCGAGCGGAAAATCTCAGCGGTGCCTGCAACGGTTATATACGATGACCTGCCTTTGTTCATGCGGACTTTACGCGATGTCATGCGCGACGATATCGAAAAGATCCGCATCGACTCTCGGGAAAACTTTGTCAGGCTGGTGGAGTTTGCCGAGGAGTTCATGCCCGACGCTGTAGACCGTATTGAGTATTATCCCGGTGAGCGCCCCATTTTTGACCTGTACAGTGTCGAAGACGAGATTCAGAAAGCGCTGGGACGTAAAGTACAACTGAAGTCGGGTGGCTATTTGGTGATTGACCCCACCGAGGCCATGACCACCATTGATGTCAATACCGGTGGCTATGTGGGGCATCGCAACCTTGAAGAAACTATCTTCAAGACCAACTTGGAGGCGGCAACGTCTATTGCCCGGCAACTACGCCTGCGTAATCTGGGTGGCATTATCATTATCGACTTTATCGATATGGAAGATGTTGAACACCAGCGCCAGGTGCTGCGCGTGCTGGAAAAGGCCCTGGAGCGGGACCATGCCAAGACAAAATGCACCGGTGTCACTGAGTTAGGCCTGGTGCAGTTGACCCGCAAGCGCACTCGGGAGAGTCTCGAGCAAACCTTATGTGAGGCCTGTCCAACCTGTAGTGGCAGAGGCACTCTAAAAACGCCCGAGACGGTGTGTTACGAGATTTTCCGTGAGATTCTTCGTGAAGAGCGCGCCTACAGCGCTGAGACGTATATGGTGCTGGCTTCCCAGCCGGTGGTTGATCGCTTGTTGGATGAAGAGTCCGCTGCTGTTGCAGACCTGGAAGCTTTCATCAATAAGACGATACGCTTTCAGGTGGAACAGCACTATTCTCAAGAGCAGTACGATATTGTGTTGATGTAATCCATGACGATTCGCCCGGTGGTGCGTATTGCGTTGAGAATCGCCGCGTGGTGGCTCGGTGCGCTGGCGATTATACTGCTATTGGTGCGCTTGGCGATGAGCCAGGCGGATGCGCTGGCGCCTCGTGTAGAGGCGTTCCTGGAATCCCAAGTCGGTGTGCCGGTTCATATCGAGCGGTTAACGCTCGCCCTGCAGCGAAATGATATTGAGCTCATGATGGGCGATGTCAGCGCTCAAACACCGAATGGCTACCCCCTGTTTAAGCTGGACCATGTAACCCTGCGCTTGGACGTGTGGGCGTCGCTTAAAGAGCGCGCGCCTATCTTCAATGACGCCGATATTCGCGGCACCGAGTTCCACCTTTACCGACTCTTCAGCGACAGGTGGGAGTGGCCAGCGCCCGCCAAACTGCCAGTGGTAGACGAGCAGCCCGCTATCAACTTAACCGCGCTGGATCGCTGGACGGGAATTCTCCTCCGCCAGCGGTTGAGCGTGGAAGACACTCGACTGGTGCTTCACGGTGAGAATAATACGGTCGATATACATGCGCCGACACTGTTGCTGGGAGGCGACGAAAATCACACCCAGCTTGAAGGCAGTATTAATATTATCGATCAGACGGAAGATGAGCCCTCAAGGCCGTTGCCGTTGGCGTTTCTTCAGGCGGAGGTCTCGCCGGGGGAAGAAGGCTATCGAGACTTTTCGGCGGCGTTGAACCTGGATGTTCAGCTTGATCATTTGGCGCTGCTGGCCGATGTCATACGGCCCGAGTATATCCCCCAGATTACCCAAGCTGGGGGTGATGCGCGCCTCTGGGGGCAGTGGTACAAAGGCCAGTTGGATCAGGCCCGCGTGGGGGTGGAAATACCGCAGGTGACGCTGCGCCACGATGTGCAGCGGGCCATATTGAGAGATGTAGAAGCCTTGGGACAGTGGCGGCGAGACGGTGATGGTGGTGAAGCCTGGGTGAGTGGCGATGCGGAAAATGTCGAGTGGGCTGAGCCCTCGGGCGTCAGCGGTGGCCCCGCACTGCCAAGGCATTGGTACGTGACCCACCAGCCTGATGATTGGGAGCTGCGCACCAGCGCTTTTGAATTGGCATCGCTCGCCGCATGGCGTGATTATGTACTGATGCCAGAATCTGTTACCCGTGTGCTACAAACGCTCTCTCCGCGTGGCCAGGTGGAAGGGTTTCGGATTGGTCAGAAAGAAGGTGAATGGGGTGTTGACGCTGCCATCAGCAACCTCGAAGCATTGCCCTGGGAGCAGGCGCCAGGGGGAGGCCCGCTGGATGCTTGGGTACAGGCACGCGATTTCAGGGGGCGGGTTCAATTTGCCAACCGTCGCGAAAGCACGCTTTATTTCCCGGAATTTTTTGATGCTCCCATGCAGCTGCAGCATGCCACAGGGCAGGTGGAGTGGGTTTACGATGGCCCTCGGGCGCTCGTCAGTGGGCGCGATATCACGCTTGATTGGGAGGGTGCGCGCGTCAACGGTGGCTTTGGGTTAGTAACTGATGCTGATCGTGGGCAGTTCGGCCTGGACATTGACTTTCAGGACGTCGATGCCCTTGAGAACCCGCTTGCGCAGTGGGTGCCAATGAAGGCGCTAGAACCGGAGTTGCGCGAGTGGCTGAGTAACGGTGTGGGTGGATATGTCACGCAAGGCGCGTTAAAACTCAGCCAGCCTTTAGGTGATGACGTTGAGTCTGACGCGTTAACGTCCACCCTTGAGTTGACGCTGCGTGATGGACGCTTGCCCATAGCCCCTGACTGGCCAATGCTTGAGGGTTTGGCCGGTCGCTTGAAGTGGCAAAACGGCCGTCTATTGGCAGAGGTTGAGCGTGGCCAAGCGCAAGGGGTCGTGCTAAGCGATGGCGCGGTTCAATTACAGGATGATGTGCTGAACCTGTCTGGCCGGTGGCAGGCAAGCGGGCAAAACGCGCTGGCGTTGTTGTCCGCGATGCCCGATATGGGGACGCCCGACATTAGTGCCCTTGACCTTCAGGGTGATATTGACGGTGACGTGGCACTTGCCATGTCGCTGGACGATGAAGACGACCTCACGCTGGAAGTCAATGCCGAACCCAGGGACATGCAGATAGGTTATGGTGAGCTTGCTGAGCGCATTGAGTCGCTGCAGGGCCAGATTTCCTGGCAGCAACGGGGCGAGCAGAGCGCACTGGTGGGCCAGTTGAACGGGCAGCTATTGGATGGTGCGATTCAAGCGGCGATTGATACCCGGCAAGACAGTGTCGCGCTTCAGGGCGAGGCGTCCGCCAGCGGTTTGTTGGGCCTGGCAGGGCTAAGCACAGACGCAGCAAGGTCGCTTGCCGAGGGCCGGTCATCCTGGCAGGGGCAGCTAACGCTATCGCCTTCCCCCAGGCTGGCGATAGAAAGCAATTGGCGAGGCATGGCAATTAAGCTGCCCGCTCCGTTTGCTAAAAGCGCTCAGCAGGCATGGCCCTGGACCCTGACAGCGGACCTTGAGCCTTTACGTATTCAGAGCCGCTTAGCCGATATTGCCGATTTGCATATTCAGTCCACCGCTGGCGGTGAGCTTGCGGGCAGCGTTCGCCTGGGCGAGGCCTCTCGTCGCACGCCGGACTGGCGACAAGCCCCCGGCTGGGAGCTGGCTGCCGAGCTTGAGCGTTTGGATATCGCCGCATGGCAGACGGCGCTAGCGCCCCTCGTTCAGGGCGGCGGTTCGGCAGGCGCTGGCGATACATCACTTTCAACCTTCCCGCCGCTGTCGCTGAATGTTGCTACGTCTTGCCTGGTCTATCAGCAGGCTTGCCTGGGGGGCGGTAGTGCCGAGGCCACTCTGCACGACGGTAACATGTCGTTGATGATGGATAGCGATCTGGTAAGGGGGCGCGCTGAGTATCGTCCCACTGGGACGGTACCATTGGATATTGCACTCACTCAGCTCTCTTTGGACCCCATTGTGGAAGCGGTAGCTGGAGGTGGTCGCGAGCAACAGACGGTGCCTATGCCGTCTTCCTGGACAGACTCGATTGAAACAACGACGCCTGAAAAACCGACCCCAATGGCATTGCCCACATGGCTTTCGGATATTCCCGACGGTCGGTTGCGGCTGTCCGAGATGTTGCTTGAGGGTAAGCGGATGGGTCCGTTAACAGCGTTTTGGCATGCCGATAGTGACGGTCTTTCGCTGGAACCTATTGGCTTGACGCTGGGTCAACTTACTGCCTCCGGCGCGCTGCATTGGGAAGGTGGTGACGCCACCAGCCGAACGCGTGCGGAAGTGGCGATCAAGGGGGGCAATATTGCCACCGCGCTTGAACGTCTTGATCAGCCGGTGGCCATGCGCAGCCGAAGCACCCAGGTGGATGCATCGCTTGCCTGGCCGGGCGCCCCATGGCAGTTGGATCTTGCTAACGCGGGTGGGGAGATGACGACTGACATTCGTGATGGTCGCTTTCTTACCCTGGACTCGGCACCGGCCCGCCTGGTGGGGCTGCTAAACTTTGATAATATTTTACGCCGCTTGCGGCTGGATTTTTCCGACGTAACCGGGCAAGGCACGGCATTTGACCGTCTCCATGGCGCTGCGGATATTGCCAACGGTAAGCTTATGCTGCGCGGCCCATTGCAAATCGAAGCGCCCGCCGCCACGCTATCCCTTAGTGGCGACGTTGATTTGATGAGCCGTGAACTTGATCAACGCCTTGGCGTCGCATTACCGGTAAGCCAAAACTTACCGATGGCGGCGATTGCCATCGGGGCACCCGTGGTGGGCGGCGCATTATTTTTAGCCGATCAGTTGTTTGGCGACGCCTTGGATCAGGCAACCACGATTTATTACCGTGTGGAAGGGCCTTGGGCCTCACCGCAAGTGACTTTAGAAGGTTCTCGATGACCGCACACACTAGCGATTTACAAACTGCCGTTTCGATTTTGCTCACGCCAGGCGGACTGGACCTTGACGCTTTGGACAGCGGCCTGGGCTATGCCATGGGAGCAGGCGTTGACTACGCTGATCTTTACTTTCAGCGCTCCTGGCAAGAGGGCTGGGTGCTGGAAGACGGTGAAGTAAAAGAGGCAAGCTACAATATTGATGGAGGGGTCGGTGTTCGTGCGCTGGCTGGCGAAAAAACCGGTTTTGCCTACTCCAACCAGATCACCGCCGATGCGTTGATGGATACTGGGCGTACGGCATCCGGTATCGTGCGTAGCGGTAAGCGCCTGACTGGTCAGTCGGTTAACCCGGTGACGGCAGCGTCCTACTATGCTGGCATCGATCCGCTCGCTGGGCTCAGTGCTGACGAAAAAGTCACCATGCTGAAAGACGCTGATCGTATCGCTCGCGCGGCTGATCCAAGCGTTTCTCAAGTGAGCGCGTCACTCTCTGGTACCTACGAAGTGGTGCTGGTGCGCGCCAGTGACGGTACGTTGGCAACCGATATTCGCCCCCTGGTGCGCTTCAATGTCAGTGTAATCGCCGTCAAGAACGGTCGCCGCGAACGCGGCAGTGCCGGTGGCGGCGGACGTTATTCGATGTCGCGGCTGCGCGATGAACAGGTCTCGGAGCGCTACGCCAAAGAGGCCGTGCGCCAAGCCTTGGTTAACCTTGAGGCGGTCGATGCCCCCGCCGGGCAAATGCCGGTGGTTTTGGGGGCCGGTTGGCCGGGTATATTGCTTCATGAAGCCGTTGGCCATGGCCTGGAGGGTGATTTTAATCGCAAAGGGAGTTCGGCGTTTTCCGGGCGAATGGGCCAGCGCGTGGCGTCGAAAGGCGTCACTGTGGTGGACGATGCCACGTTAAGCGACGGGCGTGGCTCGCTCAGCGTCGATGACGAGGGCACGCCGGGGCAATATACCTCGTTGATTGAAGACGGCGTATTGACCGGCTATATGCAAGACAAGCTTAATGCCCGATTGATGGGCATGGCACCCACCGGCAACGCCCGTCGAGAGTCGTTCGCGCATTTGCCGATGCCGCGCATGACTAACACCGTGATGCTCGCGGGGCAGGATGAGCCAAGCGATATTATCAAAAGCGTCAAACGGGGCATTTATGCCGTGAGCTTTGGCGGAGGTCAGGTGGATATCACCTCCGGGAAGTTCGTGTTTTCGGCGAGCGAAGCCTATTTGATTGAAGACGGTCGCGTAACCGCCCCGGTCAAGGGTGCTACGCTGATTGGCAATGGCCCTGATGCCATGAGTCGTGTCTCGATGATTGGTCATGACATGGCGCTAGATACTGGGATTGGCGTTTGCGGTAAAGAAGGTCAAGGCGTGCCGGTGGGCGTCGGTCAGCCGACGCTGAAAGTTGACGAACTGACCGTTGGCGGCACGCAGTCTTGAACATTAAAGCCCAGTGGTATCGCGTAAAAATTTAAAAAGCTTGCGAGCGCTGGCAGGCGGCTTGTTTTGGTCGCGTTCACGCCGGGCATTACGAATCAACTGGCGTAAGGTTTGAAGGTCAGTGTCCGGGTTTTCGCTGAGCCACTGTTCAGCGGCCGGGTCGCCTTCATCAATCAGCCGGTCGCGCCATTTTTCAAGCCGATGAAACGCATGGTCACGCTGCTGTTTTTCTTGTTCGATGCCATCGAACACGGCCTGGATGGCGGCAAGGTCTTCCTTGCGAATTAATTTGCCAACGTACTGCATGTGCCGACGGCGTCCTTCATGGGAGCGGATGCGTGAGGTTTCGTCGATGGCACGCAGCATGTCGTCGGACAGCGGGAAACGCGCCCGCTCGGCTGGCTGCATGGTAATTAAAGTTTCCCCCAATGCCTGAAGTGCGTGCATTTCGCGCTTCATCTGAGACTTGCTGGGGCGTTCTTCCATCTCGCTGTCTAGGGGTTCGGGGCGTTGTTTCGGCATCGTGGGTTCTCATCAACAGAATTCGTAGCTTCATTATATCAGGCTGCGATGCTCAATATTGATCTACCGACCATGTCGGTGGTTAAGGAGATTGTATGGCACAAGCGTTCGACGCATCTGCCCAGCAGGCACTGCTCACTCTTCGCGCTGAAAGCGCGCTGGCAATGGCCAAACGAATGGGGGCAGATGCCGCTGAGGTGGGCGCAAGTGTTGACCAAGGAATTGGCATCAGTGTCCGCCAGGGCGAAGTGGAAACCGTTGAACTTTCCCGGGATCAGGGGATTGCCATCACCGTCTATGTGGGTCAGCGCAAAGGTAGCGCGTCGTCCACGGATGCCAGCGAGGCTTCACTTCAGGCAACCGTCGAAAAAGCCCTTGCGATTGCTCGCTATACGGGCGAGGACCCGGCGGCAGGTCTCGCCGATGCGCCACTTATGGCGACTGATATGCCTGATTTGAAAGTCCACCATCCTTGGGCGTTAACCACTGACCAAGCCATTGAAATTGCGCTGAGCTGTGAGCAAGCAGGCAGGGAAGTAGCGGGGATCACCCAGTCGGATGGTGCATCGCTGTCGAGCGGTGAAGGTGTGCGTGTTTACGCCAATAGCCATGGCTTCATCGGCACCCAAAAAGGTAGCCGACATTCGCTTTCTTGCATGCTAATTGCAGAAGATGAACAGGGCATGCAGCGGGATATGGATTATACCTCGGCGCGTAACCCTGATGACTTATCTGACCCAGCTGCCGTGGGTCGCGAGGCGGCTAAGCGTACCTTGCGCCGCTTGGGGGCCAAGCGTCCGCCAACGGGCACCTATCCGGTGTTGTTCGACCCAAGTCTGGCAAGTGGTTTGGTGGGCCATCTGATGGGCGCGCTGGCGGGCGGCGCGCTATATCGCCAAGCGTCATTTCTGTGTGACCGGCTCAATACAGCGCTGTTCCCCGACTGGTTCAGCCTTGAGGAGCGGCCGATGGAAATTGGCGCAACGGCAAGCTCTCCCTTTGACGGGGAGGGCGTTCAAACGCGCAACAACCGCTTTATTGAACACGGCAAGATAGCGAGCTATATGCTGTCTTCTTACAGCGCACGGCGGTTGGGTATGAGCACGACCGGTAACGCTGGCGGCGCACGCAATATGCGCATTACTGCGCCGTTGACTAGCCAGTCAGCTCTGTTCGAGCAAATGGGCACAGGCGTCTGGGTGACCGAGCTGATGGGTCAGGGAATTAACGGCGTGACCGGGGATTATTCGCGCGGTGCGGCGGGTTTTTGGGTCGAAAAAGGGGTGGTTCAGTACCCGATCGAGGAGTTCACCATTGCGGGCAACCTGGAGCGTATGTTCGGGGGCTTGGTGGGCGTGGGTGATGATATCGATCGTCGCGGCAGCATCCATTCCGGTAGCTGGCTGATTGATGGTATGACCATCGCCGGTAACTGACCGATCGTTGAAGACAGGGCTTTACTTGTCTTCGTCAAAGCGGGCGTCGAACAGCGATTGAATGGCATCCAGCGCCTGTTCGGCGTCGTCGCCTTCTGCTTTGATGCATAGCTCCGTGCCACAGGGGGCCGCCAGCATCAGAAGCGCCATGATGTTGGCAGCATCAGCTTCCTGCTGCTGTTTGAAAACGCGTACGTTGGCGTCGAATTGCTGACTGCACTGCACAAGCTTCGTGGCGGCCCTTGCGTGGAGACCGCGTTGGTTAGTGAGGGTAAGTCTACGTTCTGGCACCCTGGTTCCTTTTGGCTATTAGGGTCTTCGCGATAGAGAATGTTCTTCAATGAGTTCGAACTAAAGCGGCGCGTTGACCGTATATTGCAAACCCAGCTCGCGGTGGCGTAGCTGTACTTCGCCCAGTTGCCACGTTTATAGCCAAAGGACTCGAACGTCAGTGTTAGCTGGTCGCGCCGCTGATGAGCTACCTGGTCAGTGATGCGTCGACGAAGGTCATGCACTGAAAGCCGTGTTGTGTCGATGGTTAAATCGGCCAGGTCGCGTATTTCGTGCAGCGTTTGCTCTTCCTTATCGATGGCTTCTTCTAGCGTGAGGTTACTATTGCGTGTTAATGGGTGTCGCCTGCGGGTAGCTGAATAGCGCTCAAGCAAAATGCGTGCGTCGGTGGTGAGGTACACGATCTGGCACTTAATGGTCCGCAGCCGAAGCTCTTCAAGTAATTCTGGAAGTTTGGCAAGTGCGCCTGGCAGGTTGCGTGCGTCAATGCTGACAGCTAGATGAGTACGGTCGCCCTGATCACGTAACTCATCCACCAATGAGTCCAGCAGCATGGCAGGGAGGTTATCAATAGCGTAATAGCCCAGATCTTCCAGCGCTTGTAAGGCTATCGATTTGCCTGACCCCGATCGGCCACTAATAATGACGAGTTGCATGAAGGCTCTCTTGCTTGCGGTCAAGCGATTTGGATCAACGACCAGCGATCAAGACCTGTCTTTCAGCGCACCGGCTTGTTAAAGGCTGGCTGCCTGGTCGCGTATCTTGGCGGAGATGAGGTCCAGCAATTCACGTTGACTACCCGTTTTGCGAAGCTGCTGGCGCGTGTCGGCGTCGTTCATGATGGAGGCGACCTGGCCCAGCAGTGCCAAGTGTGTGTCGTCGGCTTCTTCGGGCACTAGCAGAACAAACACCAGGTCAACCGGGTCACCGTCGATGGCGTCAAAGTCGACAGCTTCATTGAGTTTGAGAAAGCTGGCGATAGGCCCATCACAATGCGGACTTCGTGCATGGGGAATTGCCACGCCATTGCCTATTCCCGTACTACCCAGGCGTTCACGGCCAATCAAACGGCTGAACACTTCCTGGCTGTCGAGGCTGGGGATGTTTTGTGCGATGAAGGTGCTGAAAAACTCCAGCACCCGTTTTTTGCTGCCCCCGGGAACGTCGTAGAGAACGCGTTCCGGGGGGAGGATAGTGGCCAACGTCATTGAATTAACGCACACCTGCGCCCTGGGCGCGAGCTTGTGCTTTTTCCTTATGCTTTACGAGTTGTCGATCAATTTTATCCGCTAGAGCGTCAATGGCGGCGTACATGTCATTATCGAGGGCCTCGGCATGCAAGTCAGCGCCTGCAGCGTGCAGTGTACAGGCAGCCTGTTGGCGCTCTTTTTCGACCGAGAGCGTGACCTGCACAGTGGTGATGTTGTCGTAATGGCGCTCAACGCGTTCCAGCTTTTCGTTGACATAGTCACGCAAGGCGTCAGTCAGTTCTACATGATGACCGGTGATATTGACTTGCATTGACGTACTCCTTATCCGTCGGACTGTCCTTAGATTGTAACCCTTTTTGGCGTTAAGCAAAGCCCTTGTGTTGAGTTTCCGTTTACCTAACGCAAGCGGCGCCGTTCGCTGGACGAAGGGATGCCCATGCCTTCGCGATATTTAGCGACCGTGCGCCGCGCCACGTGGATGCCGGCATCCTCCAGTAGGGTGACCAAACGGCTATCTGATAAGGGTTTGCCGGGCGGTTCTTCCTGGATCAGTTTTTTGAGGCGTGCGCGAATCGCCGTGCTGGAGTGGCTGTCACCGTCCTGACCGCTGATTTGGCTGGAGAAGAAGTATTTAAGCTCGAAAATACCCCGTGGTGTATGGATGAATTTCTGGGTGGTGACGCGAGAGATAGTCGATTCGTGCATCTCCACCGCATCGGCAATATCGGCCAGAATAAGCGGCTTCATGGCTTCTTCGCCCTGCTCCAGAAAGCCGATCTGGCGCGTAATGATTTCACGGCCGACCCGCAGCAGAGTGTCGTTACGGCTGGATAAGCTCTTGATCAGCCAGCGGGCTTCCTGCAAGTGGTCTTTGAGGAATTGGTTATCCTGGCTCTTGTCGGCCCGCTTGATGAGGCTGGCATAGTCAGGCTGAATCCTGAGTTTTGGCAGTGCTTCTGGATTAAGCTCGAGGTGCCAGCCTTCGTTATCATGACGAACCACCAGGTCGGGAATCACGTAGCTGTCGTCAGTGGCGCTGTATACGCTGCCGGGGCGGGGGTCCAGGCTTCTGATCAGTTGGATGACGTCACCCAGTTGCGCATCGTCAAGGCCCAGTCGCCGCTTGAGCAAGCGCTGATCATTTTTGCCAAGGGCTTCAAGAAACTGGCGTACCAGGCGCCGTGCTGGGATTAGCAGCGGTGTGTCGCTGGGTAGTGCGGCGAGCTGAAGCATCAGGCATTCGCGCAGGTCACGGGCGAAGATACCGGTGGGCTCAAATTGTTGCAGTCTCAACAGTATGGTCTCGACCTCGCGCTGACTGAGGCCATCCAGGCCCTGGTCACGCAGTCCCTCGCGGATATCGTTGAGGGGTTGGGTGAGATAGCCGTTGGCATCCAGTGCATCAATCAGGCTTTCGGCCACCAGTTGTTCACGATGGCTTAAATCGGTCATCGCGAGCTGCCAGAGGAGGTGGCCATGAAGGCTTTGTCCGGCGGCCTGGCGCTCGAAGTCAGGCCCCTCACTGCCAACGCTGCCGCTACCCACTGTGTCTTGATAGGTATCTGACCAGTCGCTGTCCACGGAAAGCTCGGTGGGGATGCTATCGGCCCATTCGGCTTTTTCCGGCTCGCTTGCGGGTTGTTCGCTTTCGCTGAATTCATCTTCCTGCTCAAGCATGGGGTTGGCATCGAGCGCTTGCTGAATTTCCTGGCGTAAATCGAGCGTCGATAGCTGTAGCAAGGCAATTGCCTGCTGCAGCTGGGGTGTCATGGTGAGCTGGGTGCCGATCCGCAGTTGAAGAGAAGCTTTCATGACCATCTGAGAACCACTCGTTTATCGGAAAGCATCCACACTAGTGCGAGTTGTGTTTGGGTGCAAGTGCAATAAGTATGCCATCGGCAATAAATATGCCATTGAAGCCTTTATAGACGAAAATCAGCACCTAGGTATACGTCGCGCACTTCCTGATTGTTCAGAATAGCGTCTGGCGATCCGCTGGCAATGATATGCCCGTCGCCGACGATGTACGCCACATCGCAAATATCCAGTGTTTCGCGCACGTTGTGATCGGTAATCAATACGCCAATGTCGCGATCCTTCAAGGCGCGGATAATCGACTTAATATCACCCACTGAAATCGGGTCTACGCCAGCGAAAGGTTCATCAAGCAGAATGAAGGCAGGTTCGGTGGCGAGCGACCGCGCGATCTCGACGCGCCGGCGTTCGCCTCCGGAAAGACTCATACCCATATTGTCGCGGATATGAGTGATGTGAAAATCTTCCAGAAGTGTTTCCAGGCGTGATTCGCGTCCGGCGCGGTCAAGATCGTTGCGGGTCTGCAAGATGGCCATGATGTTATCGGCGACGGAGAGTTTGCGGAAGATCGACGCTTCCTGGGGTAGATAGCCGATACCTGCCTTGGCGCGCTCGTGCATGGGGGCGCGGGAAAGATCAAGAGTATCGATACCCACGCTGCCGGCATCTGCCTTGACCAGGCCGACAATCATATAGAACGAAGTGGTTTTGCCGGCGCCGTTGGGGCCAAGCAAGCCGACGATGCTCCCTTGGGAGATGTCCAGGTTGATGTCTTTTACCACACGCCGGCGCTTGTAGCTTTTTGCCAAATGGCGGGCGTATAGCGTTCGTGTTGCGCTGTTGTCGGCAGCTGCCATCAGGCTCTCCTTAATCCTCGGGTTCCAGCGTCATGCGGATGCGTTGCGACTCTTGATTTTCGACATCGGAGCGCGCTTCTACGACCTCGCGGTCGATGAAGTAGTCCAGGCGTCCACCGGTGAAACGGTCGCCCTGCTGGATGATTTCCGCCTGGTCAATCAACTCGACCCGACGCTCGGCGACATGGTAGATGACCCGCCGACCCCAGCCTTCCATGGGGCCGTCCTGATCTTCGGGTTGACGGCGTAAGTAGGCGCGCTCACCCAGGGCTGTGGCCCGCGAGAGCTCGCCTTCCTCGTTACGCTGAATTTCCACTTCGTCGCCTCTGATCAACATATTGCCTTGACGAACCTCTACGTCGCCGGTGTAGACCGCTGTACCGGCGCGCTGGTCAAGGTCGAGCTGGTCGGCTTCGACCTCAACCGGCTCTTGGTGATTGTCTGCCGTCGCGTAAAAAGGCATTAGGCTGGCTGCGGCAATGGCTGAGTAGATAAACGCTTTCATGTTTTATTCCTGTCCGGGTTGCGTCTCCGGAGGGTGGTAGCCCTGAACGTTATCTTCAAGCCGCACCTCCTCCTCGTTGAGCCATGCATCCATCCGCCGTGCTGTCATGCGCTGGGGTGGTTGTTGAAGGAGCACGTTAGTGTCACTCCATGCATGGGCAGTTTTTCCCTCATAATTCAGAACATCTGTGTCAAGCTGCCAGTTTTCTTCAGGGGCGATTAACCTTGCGTTGCCGGAGAGCGTCAGTTCTTGAGAACGCGTGTTAAGCGTACCGATCTCTGACGTGGCGTTCCAGACGCGTCGCTCGCTGTCATAAAGTGTAGCGTGCGGCGTTTCAGCAAGCGTCGAGGCAGATTGAGGGGTATGCACCAGGCGAGGCGTGGTCAACCCCTGCTGAATGTTTCCCTGCTCATCAAACAGCGTTAACTCGGCATTGTGAAGGACATGCCCAGGCTCCTCGGCACGGGCGTCGGGGTCTGTCGGGGCGGTTTGCGGGCCACCGGGATCCAGCCATACCAGAAGGCCCCCTAGAACCAGTACTATCAGGGCGATACCCAGGCGCGTGCGCAATGTCTTCAGCATAGTGCCTCAGCCGTGTAGGTAGGTATCGACGACCGCGCCCCAGTGGCCCTGAGCATCGAGTAACGTATCACATACTTCGCGGACAGCGCCGTGTCCGCCCAGGCGTTCAGTGACCCAGTCAGCGTGGGTGTGCATGTAGTCAGGTGCGTTGGGTACCGTGATACCAACGCCTGAACGCTTGATGCTGGCCAGGTCCGGTAGGTCATCACCGCAATAGGCAACTTGAGACAAATCAAGTTCCAGGCGCTGGCAAAGACTGCGAAGAACGGCTAGCTTGTCCTCGCAGCCCTGATAGACGTGGGGAATGCCAAGCGCAGCGGCACGCTGGCTGACCATGGGAGAGTCGCGGCCAGTGATCAAGGCGACCGAGATACCCGCACGTTTCAAAAGCTTGAGGCCATGGCCGTCCTGGGTGTGAAACGCTTTTATTTCGACGCCGTCGGCCTGAAAGTAAAGCCGACCGTCGGTGAGAACACCATCGACATCTAGGGCAAATAGGCGAATGCGACGCAGTCGGTCAAGTAGGTCAGCAGAAAGAGTCATTGGGTCTCCGGTCGATTCAGTTAAATAACGCCGCTGGCGAGCAGGTCATGCATATGCAGCGCGCCTAGCGGGCGCTGGTGTTCATCTACCACTGCCAGCGCAGTAATGCGATTGTCTTCCATGATGCGAACAGCTTCCGCGGCGAGAAGGTCTGGAGATACACGCTTGCCTGGCCGGGTCATGACGTCATCTACCTTCACATTACGCAGGTCGTGAAAGTTATCCAGGGTGCGGCGCAGGTCGCCATCCGTGTAAACGCCGGCTAGCAGGCCGTCAGGATCCACCACGCAGGTGAACCCCAGGCCTTGTCGGGTGATTTCCAGTAACGCGTCGCGCAGCGGACTCCCCAGAGCAACCTTCGGTAAGCGTTCGCCCTGGTGCATCAGGTCGCGAACGCGAAGCAGCAGGCGTCGGCCCAGGCTGCCGCCGGGATGCGAGAGAGCAAAGTCTTCTGCGGTAAAGCCGCGTGCTTCAAGGAGTGCGACCGCGAGGGCGTCGCCCAGCGCTAACGCTGCTGTCGTAGAGCTTGTCGGGGCAAGATCCAGCGGACAGGCTTCCCGGTCGACACTGCTGTTTAAGTGGGCATCCGCGTGCTGGGCCAGTGTGGAGTTAGGGCGCCCCGTCATGCTGATCAGGGGCGTGCCGAGGCGCTTTAGCAGCGGCAGCAGGGCGGTCACTTCGGCGGTTTCCCCTGAGTTTGAGAGCGCGATGACCACATCACTGCGGGTAATCATGCCCAGATCCCCATGGCTGGCTTCGCCGGGGTGAACAAAAAAAGCAGGCGAGCCAGTGCTGGCAAGCGTCGCTGCGATTTTGCCGGCAATATGGCCTGATTTGCCCATGCCGGTAACCACCACGCGTCCCTGACAAGCTAGGATCAGCTCGCAAGCATGGTCGAAGTGCGCATCAAGCTTGGTGGCCAAGCCCGCGATGGCGGCTTGTTCAATGTCTAGCGTGCGCAATGCACTTTGGCGAAAGGTCGTGATCGCAGTTGTCGCTTGCATGGGTAATCGCGTGGCTCGTTAAAAATGACAATCAAGGTGTAAGAGTAACATTGACCGAGTGGACTTTGCCCCATCGTTTTGTGGTGTGGATAAGCGATGCTCGCTTGTGATCATCAGGTAGGGTTAGAATACGTTGTTCGATAATAGTTTTTTAACCACTGTTTTTCTTATTGCTGCGTTAAGCGAGCGGATGTGCAAGTAAACGCGAGAGTTGATGGTTCCATGAACGATGCGCCTTTTATTGAAGTCGAAAACTTGTATTTTTCGCGGGGTGATACCGAAATATTCCGCGGGGTAAACATGACCATCCCGCGTGGGAAAGTGACAGCGATCATGGGCCCCAGCGGGACCGGTAAAACGACCCTATTAAAGCTTATCGGCGGACAATTGACCCCCGATCAAGGCCGCGTGTTAATCGACGGAGACGACGTCCACCGACTTTCACGCAAAGCGCTATTCACGCTACGCAAGCGCATGGGCATGTTATTTCAGAGCGGGGCGTTGTTTTCCGATCTGGATGTATACGAAAACGTGGCATTTCCGTTGCGAGTTCATACGGATCTGCCCGATGCCATGATTCGTGACCTGGTGCTGCTCAAGCTTCAGGCAGTGGGCTTGCGCGGTGCGCGACACCTTACGCCAGCCGAGCTTTCTGGAGGGATGGCCAGACGCGTTGCGTTGGCGCGGGCTGTGGCACTTGACCCAGAGCTAATCCTCTACGATGAACCGTTTGTGGGGCAGGACCCAATTTCCATGGGCGTGCTTGTACAACTGATCAAGCGGCTGAATCAGGCACTAAGCCTGACATCAGTGGTGGTTTCCCACGATATCAAGGAGACCCTGACGATCGCCGATTATCTGTACTTTATTTCTGAGGGCCATGTGATCGCGCATGGAACGCCAGCCGATCTTGATGTCAATCAAGATGCGCGGGTGAAGCAGTTTGTTCATGGTGAGCCCGACGGCCCCGTCCCTTTCCATTATCCAGCCGCCCCGTTTTATCAAGATATGTTGGGCGATACCGCGACCCGAGGAGGAGCCTGATGTCGATGAAGGATAGTCAGGTCGCTGTGCGAATTACCCGGTTAGGTCGCCGCAGCTGTGATGTAGTGGAATCGCTTGGCCGTGCCGGGGTATTTCTTGCACAGTCTGCGGTGGGGGTTCCTTCAGCCGAGGGTTTTCGGCTATGGGTTCGGCAGTTGCACTTTGTCGGTGTATTGTCGCTCGCGATCGTGCTGGTTTCAGGGCTGTTTATCGGCATGGTGCTGGCGCTTCAGGGCTATACGATTCTGATTGATTTTGGCGCCGAGGACGCGCTGGGGCAGATGGTGGCGCTCTCGTTGTTGCGAGAACTGGCCCCGGTGGTTGCTGCTTTGTTGTTTGCCGGCCGGGCTGGCTCGGCGCTGACCGCTGAGATTGGCTTGATGAAAGCCACCGAGCAGCTAACCAGTATGGAAATGATTGGCGTGGATCCGCTGAGAAGGGTGGTTGCGCCGCGTTTCTGGGCAGGTGTGGTCGCGCTGCCAATACTCACTGTGGGTTTCAGTGTTGTCGGTATTTGGGGTGGCTACCTGGTGGGTGTCCAGTGGCTGGGCGTTTTCGAAGGCTCTTACTGGAGCAACATGCAAGCCAGCGTGGCGTTCATCAACGACGTTGGTAATGGCATGATCAAAAGCGTTGTGTTTGCTGTGGTGGTCACTTGGATTGCGGTTTTCCAGGGCTATGACCTGTTGCCAACCTCTGAAGGTATTTCCCGTGCGACAACGCGTACCGTTGTCTATTCCTCGCTTGCGGTACTGGGGCTTGATTTCATATTAACCGCCGTTATGTTTGGCGGCCTCTGATTAGCTGGAGCAGTTTCATGAAGCGAAGTAGGACCATGGAGTTTGGCGTTGGCCTGTTTATTCTAGTGGGCATATTGGGGTTGGTGTTCTTAGGGCTGCGAGTCAGCGGCTTGACCTTTACTGGGGCGTCAAACACCTATGAACTGGACGCTAATTTTTCCAATATTGGCGGATTAAAGCCTCGTGCACGGGTTTCCATGGCGGGTGTCACGGTGGGTCACGTCGAGTCGATAGAGCTGGATACTGAATGGTATGACGCGCGGGTAACGCTGAGTCTGAGTAGTGAGCTGGAAGGCCAGATATCGCGTGATGCCACGGCCTCGATTCTGACCTCTGGCCTGCTCGGTGAACAGTACGTAGGCCTGAGCCTTGGAGGTGATCCTGAAATGCTAGAGGAGGGCGATACGATCCGTGATACTCAGTCGGCTCTGGTGCTCGAAGAACTTATTCAACAATTTATATCCAATATGGCAAGTAACTGATCGTTGCGATGAGTGCAGCTTGCCGCGTTTATGTGAGCCGCTTGCATTGAGCGCTTACATCGAAAAGGTGACGGAGATATATTCGCCGTCAATAGGAGGACAAGATGATGTCAGGAAAAAAACAGCCGTTAATGTCGGTGTTCACCTTTGCCGTTGCGCTACTCGTCGCGCTGGTGCCACTTTCGGCAAGCGCTCAGCCTGAGCCTCCTGCAGAGATGATTCGCACCAATATCAACGATTTCATGGCCCAGCTTGAGGGGCGTGAGTCGTACTATGAAGATAATATCGATGAGCTAAAGCAGGAAGTCGACGACAGCCTGGAAGAAGTGGCCGACTTTCGCTACATAGGGGCCAGCGTGATGGGGAGTTATTTCCGTAACGCCTCACCCGAGCAGCGCAGCCGTTTTGCCGATGTGTTCCGTGAAACGCTGATCGACACGTACACGCGCGGTCTAGTGACCTTTGATTACGAGGACATTCGTGTTCTGGATGACCAGCGTCCCCAGCGTGAAGAAGATCGAGCCAGCGTTGCCATGGAAGTTGTCGGCACCAATGGCGATGTCTATCCGGTCAACTACAGTCTGCGGTTATCTGACGGCGAGTGGCGCGTTGTCAACGTCATCGTCAACGGTATCAATCTGGGGTTGACCTTCCGTAACCAGTTTGACCAGGCGATGCGCGATAATAACCGGGATTATGACGCGGTGATTGATGGCTGGTCGCCAGATGTAGGCGTCGACGAACTCGAAGAGGGGGGCGATGCGTGACGGCGATTTTTACCGATCGCGATGTGTCCCTGCATCAACAGGCCGAAGGTTTGAGCGTGCAGGGTGACGTGGATATTGCCTCTGCAGCAGCACTTGCTGCGGAGGGCACGCGTTGGCTAACCGATCAACGGCCCGAAGCGGTCGCGTTTGACTTCAGCAAGGTGTCAACACCGCGCAACGTTGCCTTGAGTGTTTTGCTCCAATGGATGCGTACCTGCCATCTGCATCATATTAGAGTGACGTCTATCGCCCTTTCCGCGCCGCTTGAGCGGCTTGCCGAACTAGCCGAGTTGGATGCATTGATCAATGCCCCGTACGAACCGTCTGCCTGCTGATCCTCGGGCGTCGCCAAAGCGCTGGCTTTTCTTTATGATGTCACCCTCTTGATAGCTACCTGCCCCTTTTCACAACGTCCTTTAAGGAGTTTCTGACCTATGCAACCCCAAGAGGTGAAAGCCCTGCTCGAATCGCGTGTCGACGGATGCCAGTTTCATATTCAGGGCGAAGGCTGTAATTTCCAGGTGATTGCTGTGGGTGATGCCTTTGAAGGATTGTCGCCTGTTAAGCGCCAGCAGCTTGTGTATGCCGCCTTGAGTGATGAGATTGCCTCGGGTGCCTTGCATGCGATTAGCATCAAAACTTACACCCCAGCACAGTGGCAAACTGCCGCTGAAAACGTCCAGTAACGGTTACTTCATGGATAAACTTATTATTACCGGCAACGGGTCGGTTGACGGCGAAGTTTGGGTTAGCGGTGCAAAAAACGCAGCATTGCCGATACTTTGCGCGAGCTTGTTATCTAAAGGCCCGGTGGTGATCGGTAATTTGCCCCACTTGCAGGATATTACTACCACGTTGGAGCTGCTTGGCCGGATGGGCGTCGAGCCGGTGATGGGCGATAACCTTACCATCCAGCTAGATGGCTCACAGGTCACTCACTGTCATGCGCCTTACGAGCTGGTAAAGAAAATGCGCGCCTCCATTTTGGTGCTGGGCCCTTTGCTGGCGCACTTCGGTCACGCGGATGTGTCATTGCCCGGTGGCTGTGCGATCGGTTCGCGTCCAGTGGACTTGCACATTCGTGGGCTAGAAGCCATGGGCGCCGAGATTCGCGTTGAAGCCGGCTATATTCGTGCGCGGGTAGATGGCCGCCTTAAAGGGGCGACAATTTATTTTGATACCGTGACGGTTACCGGCACCGAAAATCTGCTGATGGCCGCCACGCTGGCGGATGGCGTCACTGTGCTCGAAAACGCTGCTCGTGAGCCTGAAGTAGCTGACCTGGCTGAATGCCTAATCAAGATGGGCGCGAAGATCACTGGTCACGGCACTGATACCATCACCATTGAAGGCGTGGCATCGCTTGGCGGCTGCGTCCATGATGTCATGCCTGATCGTATCGAAACCGGTACTTTTCTGGTTGCGGCGGCCATGACCGGCGGGCGCGTGAAGGTAAAACGGACCCGCGCCGATATCCTCGAAGCCGTGCTTGCCAAGCTTGAAGAAGCAGGTGCCGAGATTACCACCGGCGACGACTGGATTGCCCTGGATATGCACGGCAAGCGCCCCCGCGCCGTGAATATCCGCACGGCGCCTTACCCAGCTTTCCCTACCGACATGCAAGCCCAGTTTGTTGCTATGAACGCCGTAGCAGAAGGGTCATCGAGAGTGGTTGAAACGATTTTCGAAAATCGCTTCATGCACGTTCAGGAATTGAATCGCATGGGCGCGGATATCGTTCTGGAAGGCAATGCCGCCCTGATTAACGGTGTTGATAAGTTTTCGGGTGCGCCGGTGATGGCGACAGATCTGCGTGCCTCAGCATCGCTGGTGATTGCCGCCATGATGGCGGAGGGCGAAACCCTGGTCGATCGCATTTATCATATCGACCGTGGCTACGAATGCATCGAGGAAAAACTGCAGCTGCTGGGTGCGCGTATTCGCCGTATCCCGGGCTGAGCCCTGGCCCCCAACCATTGGCAACCAACATGAGTAAGCAACTGATTTTAGCCCTCTCGAAGGGCCGTATTCTAGAAGAGACGCTGCCGCTGCTGGCCGATGCGGGCATCACGCCGACAGAGGATTTAAGCAAAAGCCGTAAGCTTTTGTTCGATACTAATCTGCCCGACGTCAAATTCGTCGTGATCAGAGCAACGGACGTGCCGACTTACGTTCAGCTTGGGGCCGCCGATCTGGGCGTGGCTGGGAAGGATGTTCTTTTAGAGCACGGCGCCGAAGGGCTTTATGAACCGCTTGATCTCGACATTGCACGTTGCAAGCTGATGACCGCTGGCGTTACTGGTGAGTTGCCGAAGTTGGCGCGTCGTCGGGTGGCAACGAAGTTTGTCAATATCGCCCGGCGGTACTACGCCGAGCAAGGTATCCAGGCCGAGGTGATCAAGCTTTATGGTGCCATGGAGTTGGCGCCGCTGATGAACCTGGCCGATGAAATTGTCGATATCGTTGACACCGGTAATACCCTGCGCGCCAATGGCATGGAACCGCGCGAACTGATTGCGCCGATCAGCACGCGCCTGGTGGCCAATAAAGCCGCCATGACAATGAAGCACGCGCGTATCAAACCGTTGCTGGCTCGCCTGGAACGCGCCATTGCCGACCGCAAGACGATATCGCCCGCTGACTAAGTGAGGTTGCTATGAAAGAGAACGCTACCGCGACGATAGCGCGACTCAACACTGTCGATGAGATGTTTGCCGCACAGCTGAATGCACTGCTGGACTGGGAAGGTGTGTCAGACAGCGCCGTTCAGGAACGCGTTAATGACATTCTCACCAACGTCAAGCGTCATGGTGATGCGGCGGTCATCGAAGCCACCAATCGCTTTGACCGCGTCTCGGTTACCCATATGGACGAGCTTCGCCTGACGGCTGAGCAATTGCGTCAGGCCTTTGAGGCCCACTCCCGATGGCGTACTCAACGATCTGGTGCTGGCGGCAGCGCATGTGGCAGGTGTGGATCAAGTGTTTACCATCGGCGGTGCTCAGGCGATTGGCGCCCTTGCCTATGGAACCGAAAGCGTGCCCAGAGTGGATAAAATTGTTGGGCCGGGCAACATCTATGTGGCCACCGCAAAGCGGGCCGTGTTCGGTCAGGTGGGTATCGACATGATTGCTGGCCCCTCTGAAATCATGGTGGTGTCGGATGGGCTGACCGATCCTGATTGGCTGGCAATGGACCTGTTTTCCCAGGCGGAGCACGATGAAGATGCTCAAGCCATCCTTGTGAGCTGGGATGCCGAACACCTGGCAAATGTCGAAGCCGCTATAGAGCGTCTCCTGCCGACGTTGGAGCGGTCCGACATCGTGCGCGAGTCACTACGTCGACGCGGTGCGCTGGTTCTCTGCCGCGATGCTGAGGAAGCGGTCACGTTGATCAATCGGATAGCGCCCGAGCACCTTGAGCTTTCAGTGGAAGCGCCTGACGCTTGGCTTGCAGGTATTCGTCATGCAGGGGCAATCTTCATGGGTCGTTATACCGCAGAGGCGCTGGGCGACTACTGTGCAGGGCCAAATCACGTGCTGCCTACCTCGGGCACCGCGCGCTTCTCATCACCGCTGGGCGTCTACGATTTCCAAAAACGCTCGTCGCTGATACATTGTTCAGCCGAGGGTGCTTCAGCGCTGGGTGAGGTTGCTTCTGTGCTGGCGCGGGGCGAATCGCTGACCGCTCACGCGCGCTCTGCTGAATACCGTATTAAACCGTCTTGATACGTTGACCCGGGCGGCCGGTCAGTCCATCAGGGTTGGCCTGGGTCGCCTTCATTGTTACTACTTCGGCGCGTTCCATCGGGCTGTGGAAGTGTCGAAGGGATGGGACGCTCACCAACATCCAACGTCATTTCTATGCGTTCGCCGTCGCGGACAATGGTCAGCGGTAGCTCGGTACCTGGCTTGATAGAGGCAATATCGCTCATGGTGGCGCGCGCATCGAGAATAGGTCGACCATCAACGGATAACAGGACATCGCCAGGCTCCAGTCCGGCCTTCTCAGCAGGCCCCCCATCCACGACATCTGCAACGATTACCCCTTGGGGCGTACGTAATCCGAAAGAGGCGGCAAGCTCTCTGGATAGCGCCTGCGCATCGATGCCGAGCCAGCCACGGATGACACGCCCCTGGGTAACCAGTTCGTCCAGGATGCTATGGGCGAGGTTGGCTGGAATGGCAAACCCGATGCCCTGAGAGCCGCCTGAGCGCGAAAAGATGGCTGTATTGATGCCCACCAGTGCGCCTTCCGGATTGACCAGTGCCCCGCCTGAGTTCCCCGGGTTAATGGCGGCATCGGTCTGAATGAAATCTTCATAGGCGTTCAGGCCAAGATGGCTACGTCCGGTGGCGCTGATAATTCCCATCGTCACTGTTTGGCCAACGCCAAAGGGGTTGCCAATGGCCAGGGCGACATCGCCAACGGCGGCATCTGTCGAGTTGCTCAGCTCAATAACGGGCAGGTCGTCGAGGTCGATTTTCAGCACTGCGAGGTCGCTTTCCGGGTCAGTGCCAATCACTTCAGCGAGTACTTCGCGGCCATCGCGCAGTGCCACCTGGATTTCGTCGGCACCGTTGATGACATGGTGGTTGGTCAGCACGTAGCCTTCGTCGCTTACAATGACACCTGACCCCAGGCTTGACAGCATACGCTGGTGGGTGGTGGCATCATCGCCGTTAAAAAACTGCTGAAAAAACGGGTCAGACATCAGCGGGTGTTCTTCGCGTTCAACGATGCGTGACGAGTAAATGTTGACCACGGCAGGTGCTGCTTGATTGACCGCATCGGCGTAGCTGGCGGGGCCCTGGTTGCGATTCATCGGCGCCGCTTGGCGGACTTCTGGGGCTGTTCGGTCGGTATCGACTTCTTGGTCGACTGTGGGCACCAAGGCGGTGGGATTCACGGTCTGAGGTGGCGACGACGCCTGAAAGGGAAGCGGGAAGCGCTCAGGAAACGCAAACATGACAACAGCTGCCAGCAAAAAGCCTGTGATGATGGGCCATATGTAAGGCAGCACGAAGCGTTTCATTGAGAGTTCCTTGGGCGATCGTCGAGAAGTGGATATTAGCGCTGACGGGTCGTCAGTCTTACACTAGGTATTATTGTGCAGATAGTAACATTTTATTGGCTTATATCTCATGGATGCCAGCAGATACTTAGGAGAAACGGTGATTCAACGCGATAGTTTAGTAGCCGCCTGCGACCATCAGTTGCGAGCATCACAGTTTAAAGATTTCACGATTAATGGCCTTCAGGTACAAGGCCGTGACCGGGTGGCGCGTGTCATGACCGGTGTGACGGCCTGTCAGGCCTTGCTTGAAGAGGCTGTGCGCTGGCAGGCCGATATGCTGATTGTCCATCATGGCTACTTTTGGAAGAACGAGCCGGTAGCCATCACAGGCATGAAGCACAGGCGAATTAAAACCTTGCTCGATCACGAGATAAACCTTCTGGCCTATCATTTGCCTCTTGATGCCCACAGCGAGATGGGTAACAACGCAGAGCTGGCCAAGCAGCTTGGATGGAAAGTTGAAGGGTGTCTGGACGGGGAACTGGGTGAAGGTTTGCTTTGGTCCGGGCGCGTTGCCAAGCCACTCAGCGCGACCGCGCTTGCCGAGCAAATAAGCCAGACCTTGCAGCGAGAGCCGCTGCTGATCGAAGCGCCAGATATGGGTGACATAGAGCGTATCGCCTGGTGCACGGGTGGGGCGCAGGACATGATCAGCGCCGCTCACGAAAGCGGAGCACAGGCATTTATTTCCGGAGAGATTTCAGAGCGAACGACGCATCTTGCTCGAGAATTGGGCATTCATTATCTGGCAGCGGGTCATCATGCCACCGAACGCTACGGTGTTCAGGCGTTGGGAGAGTGGCTGGCGGATGAATACGGCGTGGAACACCGCTTTGTCGATATTGATAACCCCGCTTGATGCATTTGTTTTCCCTCGGCAATGCTGCCGAGGGTTGATTCACACTAGGTAAGCTCAGTAACGGGGCGGCGTTGCCGTGTCGTCGCTAGTGTCCTTATCCTTGAGGCCGAAATGTTCAGATAGCGTGCCATTCTGTCCATCGGCGTAGTCGCGAGGCGTTGCAGGTGCGCCCGATGTGCTCGTGGTTTCGTTCATCAGGCGAAGGTCACTCAACTCGGCAGGGTGATGTGTCAACTTGTCTAATTGCCACTGGCCTGCATCGTCCTGCAGCTTTTTCTCCAGCTCGTCGGTCTCTTGGCGTATCGCTGCCAGCGACTCATGCACACTGGATAGCTGGTGGCTGACGCCATTCTTGAGTGACGCAACTTGATGTTCGCGTTCCAATAGCGTTTGGCGAAGTGAGGCAAGTTGACGCTGGCTTTTACTCAGCAACCGATAGCATCCTGCACCGATTATCAAGCCGATCACAAGGCCTATTACTGCATAGGTTAATGGCTCGCTTTCCACATTTATCTCCCTTGATACCTGCCGCTGCTGGTTTTACAGCGCTTGAAATAGTCGAATGTCATTATAGGCGCCTTGATGATGGTTGGGTCAATGCCCATGCGCTGGCAAACCTAACCACGTATACTTACGGCCTTTCTTTTAGATTGTGTGATGGGTTTCGGCAACGCTTGGCGGTAGATAACGGGAGAGTTATACGATGAGGGCAACGTCGGCCAGTGGGTCAACGTCAAACGCGGCGACGCCGATGGGGCGTTATCGCGCAGATCTTAAGCGAGAGGGATTTGAGTACGACCCGGCCCAGGAAGCGGCAGTGGCGCATTTGCAGCGTTTGTACGACGCGTTACTATCAACCCCGACGACGGTGCCGAAAACGGTTCTTGCCAATAGAGGGCTGAAAGCTAAAGTAGCCGGTCTGATGGGCAAGAAATCGGCGTCACAAGAACCGGTGACGCCGAGTGTCCAGGGGCTATATTTTTGGGGTGGTGTGGGGCGCGGCAAAACCTATCTGGTGGATACTTTCTACGAATCCCTCCCATTCGCCGACAAAATGCGCACTCATTTCCACCGCTTTATGCAGCGTGTGCATAACGAACTCACCCATTACAAGGGGGAAAAGAACCCGCTGACGTTAGTGGCCAGCAAGTTTGCCAGTGAGGCGCGGGTAATTTGCTTCGACGAGTTCTTCGTCAAGGATATTACCGACGCCATGATACTGGCCAATCTGCTTGAAGCCCTCTTTGAGCGAGGTGTCGTGCTCGTGGCAACGTCGAACATTGTGCCTGATGATCTGTATAAAGATGGCCTTCAGCGCGCGCGCTTCTTGCCCGCCATCGATCTGCTCAATCGCCATTGTCGGGTAGTCAATGTGGACTCGGGGGTCGATTATCGCCTTCGTGCACTGGAGCGGGCAGAAATCTTTCATTCGCCGCTGGATGATGCTGCCGAAGAAGAGCTGGCGCGAAGTTTTCGCGAAATTGCCGGACAGGCCGGAGAGGAAAACGCCCCGCTTGAGATCAATCAGCGGGTGCTGAGAACTCGCCGACTGCACGACGACATCGCCTGGTTTGAGTTTGCGGAGCTTTGCGATGGCCCGCGTAGCCAAAATGACTATATCGAGCTGGCGCGCGAATTCCACACGATTATCGTTTCTAATGTCCCGGCCATGCGCGGCGCTGATGACGATCAGGCTAGGCGCTTTATCAACATGGTGGATGAGTTCTATGACCGGGGCGTCAAGGTGTTGATGTCGGCAGAGGCGCCGGTGGAGTCGCTCTACCATGGCGGAAAGTTGACGTTTGAGTATCAGCGTACGCTCTCACGCTTGCAGGAGATGCAGTCCCATGACTATTTGGCGCTGCCGCATAAACCCTAGTCGGAAGAAGCTTGCGTTGCCTAGACGAGGGCCAGAAAAGTATCGTTTAGTGCATAGAAAGGCTTAACTTGACGGGTGGCTTGATGTAGAATACCGCCCGCTGCATGTTGCAGGTTTATAACCCGCAACCAAAAAAAATAGGGATGGTGCAATGCCGCACAGCGGTGTGTCGTACCCAACACATTTTAACTGGTGATTTCATCCATGAAGACGTTCAGTGCTAAGCCGCAGTCCGTCCAGCGCGATTGGTACGTTGTCGACGCAACGGACAAGACGCTAGGCCGTCTGGCTACCGAAATTGCTCGCCGCTTGCGCGGTAAGCATAAGCCCGAATTTACCCCTCACGTTGATACCGGCGATTACATCGTGGTGATCAACGCCGAAAAAGTCCAAGTGACCGGCAACAAGGCGAAGGCTAAGACCTATTACCGCCATACTGGTTACCCGGGCGGTCTACGCTCCATGACGTTCGATAAAATGATCGACCATGCGCCCGAGCGTATTATTGAGTCTGCCGTGAAAGGCATGCTGCCCAAAGGTCCGCTTGGCCGCGCCATGTACACCAAGCTGAAAGTGTACGCTGGTGCTGAGCATCCGCATGCTGCCCAACAGCCGCTTGAACTGAACATCTGAGGAAATCTCCGCCATGACACAGCAGTATTACGGTACCGGGCGCCGCAAGACTTCCACCGCCCGCGTCTTTATGAAGCCGGGTTCCGGCAAAATCACTGTCAACAATCGCGAACTCGACAACTACTTTGGTCGCGTTACCGGTCGTATGGTTGTGCGCCAGCCGCTGGAACTGACCGAAACGGTTAACCAGTTTGACATTTATGTCACGGTTGAAGGCGGTGGTGGTTCATCACAAGCCGGTGCAATTCGCCACGGCATTACGCGTGCGCTCATGAATTATAACGAGGACTTACGTCCTACGCTGCGCGCAGCGGGTTATGTGACGCGCGACGCACGTCAGGTAGAGCGTAAGAAAGTCGGTCTACGCAAAGCACGTCGTCGTCCGCAGTTTTCCAAGCGTTAATCGACGTTTTAATGCGGTTGAAAACGCCCAGGCCAATGGCCTGGGCGTTTTTTTTTGCTACAAATAATCATTAGTCAAGCTGTACCTTGATGAAGTGTGCCTGGCAAACTGCATGCTGGTTAAACTACTTTATACATAGACATTAAATAACAACAGTCACCCTCGCGGCGCGTTAAGCGTTGTCGCGAGGGAAAAAGTGGGGACCGGATATGGCAAATAACGGCGTTAACAAGGGGCGGCGTCGCTTCCTTGTAGGGGCGACGACCGTTGTCGGCGCAGTAGGGGCGGTTGGGGTGGCTATCCCTTTCGTATCGGCTTGGCAGCCAAGCGCAAGAGCGCTGGCAGCGGGTGCGCCTGTCAAAGCTGACGTTTCGAAGCTGGCCCCAGGGCAGCGTATGACGGTTGAGTGGAGAGGGCGTCCTGTTTGGATTATCAACCGTACCCCCGAGATGATCGAGCGCACAGAGGCCTTTGCCGTCGACCGTCTTGCCGACCCTGATTCACAATCGTCGCTGCAACCTTCCTACAGTCGTGGCGAAATGCGCTCAATCCGCCCGGAAATTGGCGTCCTGATCGGTATCTGCACCCATTTAGGTTGTTCGCCGGTTTACCGTCCCGAACCTGATGCAGCCGGGGTTGGCGTTGACGACTGGCCGGGTGGCTTTTTCTGCCCGTGTCATGGCTCGCGGTTTGATTTGGCGGGACGTGTGTTCAGTAATGTGCCAGCGCCTACCAACCTGGAAGTTCCCCCTTATCGCTTCGAGGGCGATAACATCATTGTTGTCGGCGAAGATGAGGAGACGGCCTGATGGGTAATTCGAATAAAACCAAAGCCCCCCGTGGCCTGATGCGCTGGATTGACGCCCGTTTTCCGGCAACGCAGCTTTTTCAGGACCATCTGTCTCGCTATTACGCGCCGAAAAATTTCAATTTTTGGTATTTTTTCGGTTCGCTCGCGCTGTTGGTGCTCGTTAACCAGATTATTACCGGCATCTGGCTCACCATGAGTTTCAACCCAAGCGCGGAAGGCGCTTTTGATTCCATTGAATATATTATGCGCGATGTGGAGTGGGGGTGGCTGATCCGCTATATGCATACCACGGGCGCGTCAGCTTTTTTTGTAGTGATCTATCTGCACATGTTCCGGGGTCTGCTGTATGGCTCTTACAAAGCGCCTCGAGAGCTGGTGTGGATCTTTGGCATGGCCATTTATTTAACGCTGATGGCCGAGGCGTTCATGGGGTATCTGCTGCCTTGGGGGCAGATGTCGTATTGGGGCGCGCAGGTGATTATTTCGCTGTTCTCGGCCATTCCTTTCATTGGTCCGGATCTGGCGCAGTGGGTGCGCGGTGATTACCTGATTTCAGGTATAACGCTGAATCGCTTTTTTGCCCTGCACGTGGTGGCGTTGCCCATAGTGATTCTTGCGCTGGTGGTGCTGCATATTGTGGCGCTTCACGAGGTGGGGTCGAACAATCCAGACGGCATCGATATCAAACAAAAAAAGGATGAAGCCGGTAACCCGCGGGATGGTATTCCTTTTCATCCTTATTACACGGTGAAAGACCTTGTGGGCGTTGCCGTTTTCCTGTTTGTTTTTTGCATCGTGGTGTTCTACTTCCCGGAAGGGGGCGGGTACTTCATTGAAACACCAAACTTTGAACCGGCTAACCCCTTGCAAACCCCTGATCATATTGCGCCTGTATGGTACTTCACGCCGTTTTACGCAATTTTACGTGCCATTACCTTCTCGATTTTTGGATTAGACGCGAAATTTCTAGGGGTGATGTGTATGGGGGGAGCCATTGCCGTGATGTTTGTATTGCCATGGCTGGATCGCAGCCCTGTGCGCTCCATCCGCTATAAAGGCTGGATGTCCAAGCTGATGCTCGCGTTGTTCGCGGCAAGCTTTGTGACGCTAGGCGTGCTGGGCGTGCTGCCTTCCACTGGCGCGCGTACCCTGTTGGCCCAGGTTTGTACGGTGATCTACTTCGCTTATTTCCTGTTGATGCCGATCTACACGCGGTTGGAAAAAACAAAACCCGTACCGGAAAGGGTGACTGGCTAATGAAAAAACAACTGATCGCGCTCATTACCTTGCTGCTGCCCTTGACCGCAGTGGCAGCGGGTGGTGCAAGTGTTCCGCACTCTATGGAGCCAGATCTGCAGGATCAGGCATCGTTGCAAAACGGCATGAAGCTCTACGTAAATTATTGCATGGGCTGCCATTCGCTTGAGTACCAGCGATTTTCGCGTGCCGCCGAGGATTTGGACGTTCCCCAAGACATCATCGAGGATAACGTCATTTTTTCCCCCGACGCGGCGTTCAACGATCAAATGAAAACGTCCATGAGCGAGGAAGATGGTGAAACCTGGTTTGGCGCGCCACCCCCTGATCTGACATTGTCAGCACGATTGCACGGCACTGATTGGCTGTATTCCTATCTGCTTGGTTTTTACCAGGACTCGAGCCGTCCCACCGGGGTTAATAATGCGGTTTTCGAGCTGGTAGCCATGCCCAACGTGCTGGAACCGCTCCAAGGTGTGCAAGAAAAAGTTTGTCCCGAGGCAGGCGCATCAGATGATGTCTCCGACAGCGAGGCTGACTGTGATACGTTGGAAGTTACCCATCAGGGCGAACTCTCCCCCGAAGAGTTTGAAGGAGCCGTTTATGACCTTACAAACTTTCTTGCCTATGTGGGAGAGCCCTCGAAACTTAAGGCTCAGGCATTAGCGCCGAAGGTGCTCATCTTTTTGTTTATCTTTGCCGTTATTGCCTATTTTCTCAAGCGTGAGTATTGGCGCGATATTCATTGAATGCGCTGATGTAGGGCAAGCCAGGGCGTGCGGCCAAACCGCGCGCCTTTTCCGTGTTAGCCTTTAACGTCGTTGCCTTCCCCAAGGGTGGGGTGGACGTGTTATTATTCAAGATTGATTCGTTGCGAGGATGGTTTCATGGGAGTTGTGGCCAAACGGTCGTCAATGATTTTTTATTCAGGTAATGATGATCATTTCAGTCATCGTGTGCGCATTGTACTGGCTGAGAAGGGTGTGGCAGTGGATGTTGTCGATGTTTCCGACGAGAACGTCCCGGATGAGCTCGCCGACCTGAATCCTTACAACAGCGTTCCGACGCTGCTTGATCGTGACCTGGTGCTTTATGAGTCGAAGGTCATGATGGAATACCTGGATGAGCGTTTCCCGCATCCGCCGCTCCTGCCTGTTTATCCCGTGGCACGTGCGCAGAGCCGTCTTTGGATGCATCGCATCGAACGTGAGTGGTGCCCGATGGTTGAGCAAATTACCAGCGGTGGGAAGAAAGAAGCCGAGAAAGCACGTAAAGAATTGCGCGAGAGCCTGATCGGTATTTCGCCTATTTTCGAAGACATGCCGTATTTCATGAGTGACGAATTCACCTTGGTGGATTGCTGTCTAGCACCGATTTTATGGCGATTGCCGGCACTGAATATCGAGCTTCCGGAAAAACAGGTGAAGCCGCTATTGAGCTATATGTCGCGGGTGTTCGAGCGAGACGCATTTAAAGCCGCGTTAAACGAACGCGAAAAGGAAATGCGCGCTTGAATCCACTCCGGCCTCGCCTAGCGAGGCCTTTTCTCTACGGGAGGAGCGAGACTAGATGAAATCGAGCCGTCCTTATATTGCCCGAGCGCTTTACGAGTGGTTGCTAGATAACGAACTTACGCCGCATCTGGTTGTGGATGCCACGCAACCAGGGGTCGAAGTGCCTCGTCAATTTGTGCAAAACGGACAAATCGTTCTCAATGTGGCGCCGACGGCGGTTCGCGACCTGTTCATGGAAAACCAGGCTATCGGTTTTAATGCGCGCTTTGGTGGGCAGCCTATGCAGGTGATGATTCCTACGCCTGCGCTCATTGCGATTTACGCCCGGGAAAACGGCGCTGGTATGGTGTTTGGTCACGAGCCGGAATTAACCTCGCTTGAAGGCGAGGAAGCGTTGGATGATGACGCATCGCCAAGCAAGCCAACGTTAGCCGTGACAGAATCAACCGGCGAAGCAGATTCAGCGCCTGAGGAGACGTCGTCGGAAACGTCAGACTCAGACAGTGAATCAAAGGATAAGCCCAGCAAGAAAAAGCCATCGTTGCGTGTCGTGAAATAAGACACTTGGCGTTATGCGTAAAAAGGCCTCGCCGGTTACTACTACCGCGAGGCCTTTTTTTTGTCCGCTGACAGTTCAGGCTCAGTCGTCGATGTACTCGAAGACTTTTACGATACGCTGAACACCGCCCACGCTCGAGGCAACGCTGACAATACGATCCGCTTCTTCACGTGACACTATGCCCATGATGTAAACACTCGCATTTTCTGTGGTGACCTTAAGCTTTGAAGAATCAATCCGGTCATTGGTCGCCAGTTGACTAATCACGTTGCTGGTTAACCAGGTGTCGGTCAAGCGCTGAGTGTTGGGTAGCCGGGCTGATACTGTCAGTTCGTTGTGTACTTCATTAACGCCGCGCAAATCAGCAATGACGTCTTCTGCCATTTCGCGCAGCTCCTCACTGGGTACTTGGCCCACCAGTAGCACGACGCCATTAAAGCTATGGGGGCGAATGCGGGCGTCACCCAATCGTCCGTCAGCGCGTTCCAGCGCACGCCCGACTTCTCGTTCAATCGTTTCGTCAACGGCCACGACGTCCTCGCTGCGCTGACCGTAATTTGACGCGTCGACGGCGGTCTGGGTTGCGCAACCTGCGAGTAGAACACTAGCCCCCAGGGTGGCAGCCATCACCAGGCGAGAAAAGCGCGAGGGTGAGAGTTGTGAAGTCATTGATAGGTTCCTTTTCATTATCGGCAGGGCGGGTTTAGCCGCCGAATAGTTGCTCATCGATCAAGTCGCACAGGCAGTGGATAACCAACAAGTGAACTTCTTGAATGCGTGCCGTGGAAGTGGCGGGCACACGTATTTCGCAGTCATCCTGGCCCAGTAGTGATGCCATGTCACCGCCATCTCGGCCGGTTAACGCCACGACTGTCATGTCGCGGTCGTGAGCAGCCTGTATGGCTTGCACGACGTTGGCCGAATTGCCACTGGTGGAAATGGCCAAAAGTATATCACCGGGTTGCCCCAGCGCCCTGATTTGCTTGGAAAACACTTCGTTATACGTATAGTCGTTGGCAATCGAGGTTAGCGTGGAGGTATCCGTAGTTAACGCAAGGGCCGGTAAGCTCGGGCGCTCCCGCTCGAAGCGGTTGAGTAATTCCGAAGAGAAATGTTGGCTATCACCCGCGCTCCCCCCATTTCCGCAGGCGAGGATCTTGCCTTCGCTTACCAGGCACTGCACCATCATTTGACTGGCGACTTCAATGAAGGGGGGTAAAACCTCGCTGGCGTAGGTCTTGGTATCAATGCTGGCGTTGAAGTGGTCCAATATGCGTGGTTGAAAGTCCATTAGGGCTTCCTGATTGTTAATTCAAAAGGCATCAAAAGCGGCTTTCACCCACTCGACTTCCACCTGAGGGGGTGAGCCAGTCATGGCGATAACATCAAAACGACACGCTGACGGGTGTCGCCTCGAGGCCAAATACAGGCGTGCGGCTCGGATGAGCCGCTGCTGTTTCTGAGCCGTTACGGACTCAAGTGGATGCCCGTAACGGCTTGATTTGCGATGTTTGACCTCTACGAAGACCAGAATATCCGCATCTTGCATGATCAGGTCAAGCT
>JAIVHM010000005.1:73493-94025 GCA_020201095.1 Halomonas sp.
CTCGTAGGCATCGACACCCATGGCCATTAGCCGGAACATTGACGCATCAGATTCTTCCCGCAGGCGCTGGTAGCTGTCGTAGAAGGGCAGGACTTCCTCGCCACCCACGGCAGCATCGGGGATTTGCCATGGGATATCCATGAACATAACGTCGTTGAGGTCTTGGTCTTGGCGCGTCTGGCGGCGCCCTTCGTGAAGGTGGGACGTGGCATAGACGGGTAGGTCAGGTGCGTAATAGTAATCCATGGTAGGCGGCACCTGGCGTGCATAGTCAGGCAGCGCAAGTAAGAACAGAGCATCAATATCGTCAAGTTGGGCGCGCTCGCCGCGAACGTTCAAGGCGGTTTTTACCGCGTCGGATACCGAGTTGTCTGGGTTGTAGCGCACTGCGTTGCTAATATCCCCTCCCTGTCCATGCCACTCGTTCCAGAAGGCTTCGCCGACGCGCTGTCCCCAGTTATTATCGGGTACCATCAGCGACATTCTACGATGGCCATCCTGCCATGCGCGACGTGCGGCCTGGCGTGCTTCGTCTTCAGCCGATAGGCCGTATTGAAAAAGCCGCTTTGCTTGATTGCTGTCTCCGCTCCCGTAGTTGAGCGCCAATGTCGGGACGGGCACGCTGTCGCGCTGTTCAAGCTGAGTGACTTGTTCCTTGTCCAGCGGGCCAATCATGACCTGAGCGTTCATTTGCTGAACACGATCGTAAAGCTCTTCGAGCGTGTAATCAGAAGCATCCAGAAAGCTGAGCTCTACGTCGTCGCCCTGGCTTTCGTGGTGACGTCGCATGGCGGAGCCAATCGTGTCGGCGACGTTGCTGAGCGCGCCGGACTCAGGGAGTGCAACGACAACCCGATTGATTCTTTCACCTTCCAGTTCCGGTAGGGCAAAGCGTTCTGGGTCGGGTTTGTCGAGGGCTTCGCGCGCCCAGCGCTGGCGGTCTTCCAGTGCGCGTTGCTGGTCGGACTGCATCGGCAGTTCGTCATCAAGCACCTGAGCGGCGCGCAAAACGCTGTCAGGTTCATCGAGTGCGCGGGCCAATTCAGAAAACAGCAGTGCCCAGCGAACCCGGTCTGATTCGGATAGCGCTTGTTCGTCAATGGCGTCAGCCGCCTCGAAGGCATCTTCGCGTTGACCCTGGCGCGCAAAAATATTGGCTGCTTCGAGGCGCGTTCTGGCCGCTTCCTCGGGAGCCTGCTCTTCCGCCTGGCTTAGCAGACGGCCTGGATCTTCGTCAGGTTCTCGATCAACGACACTGGGCGACTGTGTCGCACAACCCGCAACGAGAAGCGCCATGAGCGTAGCGGCAAGAAAGCCACGTAATGACTGTTTCATGTATCCTTCCTTAGTTTCTATTTGCGCCGTCGCTGCTTGTCAACGATTTGGCGGCTATTGCACAAGCATAGCGTACCCAGGGGCAAGCCATTGACGAATTGGGAGTCACGATGACAAACACACCACCAGGTACATTGTACGTGGTCGCCACGCCGATTGGGAATTTGGATGATCTTTCCGCCCGCGCTGTGCGCTTGCTGGGCGAAGTGGACCGCGTCGCTGCTGAGGATACCCGCCACAGTGCCCGCCTGCTGTCTCATCTTGGGTTGAGCAAACCAATGGTGTCGCTGCACGAGCACAACGAGGCGCGACGGGTCGATAGCCTGGATCGCTACCTTGCAGCGGGGGAAGATATTGCCTTGATCTGTGATGCGGGTACGCCCCTGATCAGCGACCCGGGATTCGTGTTGGTACGTGAGCTTCGCGCGCGTAACCGCAATATTGTGCCGATTCCTGGCCCCTGCGCGCTGATTACCGCGTTGTCGGCTGCTGGCTTGCCGACCGACAGGTTTGTGTTTGGTGGGTTTCTGCCTGCTAAGCCGGGGGCGAGACGACAGGCGTTGGAGGCTTGGAAAGTGCGCGAGGAGACGTTGGTTTTTTACGAATCTCCGCACCGTATCGTACATACCCTGGAAGCCTTGCACGAACAGTTGGAAGGCCGTGATGTTGTTCTGGCTCGTGAGTTGACCAAAACCTTCGAGACATTTCTTCACGGTACGCCGGCGTCGTTGTTGGAACAGCTATCAAACGATCCCAATCAGGCGCGTGGCGAGTTTGTGGTGATCGTCGCAGGCGCACCGCCGGTAGCGCAAAGCGAGCAGCAGGCGATTGACGCCGATACCCTGCTTGAGACGCTGCTTGGAGAAGGCGTTGGGGTCAAGCAGGCGGCGAGTGTTGCTGCCCGCCTGTTCGGCGGCCGTAAGCAAACCTGGTATGCCCGCTTGCAAGGCATGAAAGGCGAGCATTGAGGCGAACGTTGGGCGCTGGTATGCTTGCCGCCGGAGTTGGCCAGACAGTCGCCGCTAATGCCCCTCAAAAGGTATTGGGGGAGGAAAGTCCGGGCTCCATAGGGCAGAGTGCCAGGTAACGCCTGGGCGGCGCGAGCCGATGGAAAGTGCAGCAGAGAGTAGACCGCCTAAGCCCCTGAGTTTCAAAGCTGGGGGCCGGTAAGGGTGAAAGGGTGCGGTAAGAGCGCACCGCGCGCCTGGCAACAGTGCGTGGCATGGTAAACCCCACTCGGAGCAAGACCAAATAGGGACCCAATGGCGTGGCCCGCGCTGGGTCCGGGTAGGTTGCTTGAGCGCTGTGGTAACGCAGCGCCTAGAGGAATGGCTGTCCACGACAGAACCCGGCTTATCGGCCGACTCCCCATCCATCGGGGCATGCCCTGGCATGTCCCTCAATATTTCATGGGCCTACTTCCTGTGAGTCGTACTATCTGTGAGCTAAACCATGCCGTCAACTGACCAGGCAAGCGCTCAATTCGAGCATACCAGTGTGCTACTGGACGGCGCCGTTGATGCCCTCGTGCATCAAGCTGATGGCACATATCTTGACGGCACCTTTGGTCGTGGCGGGCATTCTCGGGTTATTTTGTCGCGCTTGAACGAGGCAGGCCGCTTGATTGCGCTTGACCGTGACCCTCAGGCCGTCGCAGCGGCAGCAGATATTACCGATTCACGATTTACCATGGTACAGCGCGACTTTGCCCGGCTGGCCGATGTTGCCCGCGAGCAGGGCGTGCATGGCAAACTTGCTGGGATCCTACTCGATGTTGGCGTGTCGTCGCCACAGCTTGATGATCCTGAACGTGGGTTTAGCTTTATGCGCAACGGTCCGCTCGATATGCGCATGGATCCCAGCCAGGGAGAGAGCGCCGCGGATTTTCTCGCCCACGCCAGTGAAACGACCATTGCGCACGTTTTCAAAACCTACGGCGAAGAACGTTTTGGAAAACGACTCGCCCGGGCGGTTGTCAATAGGCGAGTAGAGGCGCCTTTTACGCATACGGTGGATTTGGCTGAGGTGCTTAAAGCGGCTCATCCCGCCTGGGAAAAAGGCCGACACCCAGCGACCAAGGCGTTTCAGGGCCTGCGGATTTATTTGAACGGCGAGTTGGAGCAGTTGGATGCGGCGCTGGAGGCTGCTCTCGAGGCTTTGGCGCCGGGGGGTCATTTAGTGATCATTAGCTTTCATTCGCTTGAGGATCGCCGGGTCAAACGATTTATTCGTCATCACGTGCGGGGCGATACGCATTTGCCTAAAGGCGTGCCGGTTCGTGATGACCAGTTGAATCGTCGTCTTGAGGCCCTGGGTAAAGGAAAGCGGCCAAGCGATGAAGAGGTGGCCGGGAACCCACGTGCACGAAGTGCGGTCATGCGCGCTGCACGTAAACGAGAGTGATCACGGATGTCAGCATGAGCTTGGAGCAACTTAATCGGTGGTGGTCTTCTTTACACGCCGGGTGGCCGTTTTCTTTTCGTCTGCGGCCCTGGCCGGTTGTGTTGGGCGTACTATTTTTAGTTTGCCTGGTAACGGCTTTTTGCGTTGTCGCGACAACCCACGCAACCCGGGGGCAGTACGCTCAGCTACAGCACCTAGAGCAAGAGCAAAGCCAGTTAAACACCGAATGGGGCCAACTTTTGTTGGAGGAAGGTGCGTGGTCGACGCCCGCGCGCATTGAGCAAATTGCCACGCAGCGTTTGGGGATGCGCATTCCCGACGTTAATGACGTTGAGGTGATTCGGCCATGAGTACTCAACGCCGGGGCGTTAGCTCACGTCAATCTCCCGTTGCGCCGCCGCTAGCTGGGGGGCGGTTTTTCTTTGTCTTGCTGCTTATCGCGCTGGCGTCTGCGATCCTGATCGGTCGGATTACCCTGCTGCAGGTGATCGACCGCCCTTTTCTGCAAAGCCAGGGGGATGCGCGCACACTGCGAAATGAAGTCATCCCTGCCCACCGGGGTATGATTGCCGACCGAAACGGCGAACCGCTTGCGATATCGACGCCCGTGGTGACGCTTTGGGCAAACCCCCAAGAACTACCCGACGATGCGATTCAGCGTATCGTGCTGGCTCAGGCGTTGGGTATGTCGCTGGAAGCATTTGAAGCCCGTGTTGAGCGCTACAGTGAACACGAGTTCATGTACCTGCGTCGCCAAATGACGCCTGAAGCCGCCCAGCGCATCCTCGACTTGCGCACGCCAGGTGTCTATCCCCAGCGAGAATACAAGCGCTACTACCCCGCCGGTGAAGTCGCGGCACAACTGCTTGGCGTGACCAATGTAGATGATGTCGGTCAGGAAGGGATCGAGCTTGCCTATCAGCCACACTTGGCCGGGCATCCGGGGCAGCGTCGCATCATCAAGGATCGTCGTGGCCGACTGGTCAGGGAGCTGGATGTCATTCGTGACGCGCAGCCAGGTGGTGATCTAACGCTATCGATTGATCAACGCTTACAGTACATGGCCTACCGTGAACTCCGTTCAGCGGTTGCTGAAAACGAAGCCGACGGCGGCGTGCTGACCATGATGGACGCCCGGAGCGGTGAAGTGCTGGCGATGGCCAATCTACCTTCCTACAACCCCAATAATCGTGCCGGTATTGACCCGCGCGGGCTGCGCAATCAAGCGCTGGTGGATGTTTTCGAGCCAGGCTCTGTGATGAAGCCGCTGGCGATGGCGGCGGTGTTGGAAAGTGAAGGCTTTGACCGTGACACCGTCGTTGATACTTCCCCTGGCTGGATGCGAATTGACGAATATACGATTCGTGACATCCGTAACTACGGTGAACTGGATCTGGCCGGGATTCTGGAAAAGTCCTCCAATATCGGCATGTCGCATCTTGCCTTGGAGCTTAACGACAACGCCATTTGGGAAAAATATCACCTGTTAGGTTTTGGCCAGAGTGCCGAGACAGGTTTCCCGGGCGAAACCACCGGGCATTTGCCTGCTCCGATACGTTGGTCACGCAGCGAGCGCGCCGCGTTATCGTACGGCTATGGTTTGTCGGTCTCGGCGATACAGCTGGCCAGTGCCTATACGGCCATTGCCAACAACGGTACGCGCGTGCCGCCGTCACTATTACGCTTGTCCTCAAATCCTGAGGGGATTCCCGCCATGTCGCCCAACGTCGCCAATGACCTGCTGGATATACTCGAAACGTCGGTGGGTGCCTATTCAGGAGGACGCCGTGCCCGGGTAGAAGGGTATCGTGTGGGTGGCAAAACCGGCACGGTACGCAAGTCAGGGCAGGGAGGTGGCTATGCGACGGATGCTTACCGTAGTGTGTTTGCCGGCATTGCTCCAATCTCGGATCCGCGCATCGTGACGGTGGTCATGATCGACCATCCCAAGGCAGGCGATTTTTATGGAGGTGCCGTGGCGGCGCCGGTATTCTCGAGTGTGACAGGTAATGCGCTAAGGTTATTGGATGTGCCCCCTGATCATGAGGTGGACTAGTGTGAAGGAGATTGCATGACGCTCAGCCCGAATGAGGTGATTCAAGCGCTCGCTAAAGTGTGGCCCGGTGGCGGGCTGCCCACTGCGTTGCCATCGTTGCCCAACAATATCAATATTACCAGCGACTCTCGCCAGGTTGGACCTGGCGATATTTTTGTGGCCGTGCCAGGTGGTCAGTTTGACGGTCGTGAGTTTATTGATGGCGCTCTCAAGGCAGGCGCGGGCTTGGTTCTTGCGCATGCCAGCGATGGGGATATCACCTTCGATGGCCGCGTTCTGCATTTGCCGTATTTGACGCGACGGCTGGGGGAGCTCGGCCGCGCGCTTTTTCAACGACCTCACGGCCCCGAGGTTATTGGTGTTACAGGGACTAATGGCAAAAGCTCGGTAACGCACTATATCGCCGCGTTAAGCGAAGCGCTCGGGACGCCCGCCGGTGTCATCGGCACCCTGGGCGTAGGCCGATTAGGTGCGCTGAGCGATACCGGACTCACGACACCCGGCGCACTTGCCATGCATGCGGCGCTGGGGGAGCTGGCTCGTCAAGGTGCCAAGCGTGTGGCGCTGGAGGTATCCTCCCACGCCCTTGATCAATCCCGGCTGGACGGCGTTGATATCACGACCGGTGTGTTCACTAATTTAAGCCGTGATCATCTGGATTATCATGGCAGCATGGCCGCCTACGCGGCTGCCAAGGCCAAGCTTTTCCGGCGTACGGAGCTTAACCTTGCCGTGATGAACGGGGATGACCCGCTCGTTCGTCTGATGTTGGCAGGCTGCGATAGTCATGTGCGCGTCCTGGCAACAGGTACAGACGAGGCTGTCACGCTACGCGTGGTGGGCTGGAATCCCCATAGTGAAGGACAGCAGGCACTGATCGCTACGCCGGATGGTGAAAAAACGCTGTCGCTGTCACTGATGGGGCGCTTTAACCTGGATAACGTGCTGCTGGCCATGGCAACGCTCTACGGCTTGGGCGAACCATTGGATTCACTGTTCAAAGCGGCGGAATCGCTCAATCCGGTACCGGGGCGCATGGAGTGCTACCGTCAGGCAGGTGCCCCTAGCGTAGTGATCGATTATGCCCATACCCCGGATGCTCTCGATAACGCACTGCGCGCGCTTGAGGGGCATGCGGGTAAACTATGGTGTGTGTTCGGCTGTGGTGGCGAGCGTGATACCGGCAAGCGCGCCGAGATGGCCCGTATAGCAGAAGCGCATGCGGATGGTGTGATCGTGACCGATGATAATCCGCGTGGCGAGTCTGCCGAAGGCATTCGCGCCGACATTCTGGCAGGCTTCAGCCAGAAGGCTCAGCCATTGGAAATAGCCGAGCGACGCGAGGCGATTGCCTACGCGGTCCTCAACGCCAATCCTGATGATGTCATCCTGGTGGCGGGTAAAGGTCATGAGCCCTATCAGGAGATACAGGGGGTGCGCTACCCCTACCATGACGGTGAGGCGGTGCAGTCCGCATTGGCCGCTCGGGAGAATCTCTAGATGGACTGGACACTGGAGCGGGTGGCGGCAGCGCTTGCCATCGATGTGCCGCTGTCTCTGGCGGACATACCGATTAGTACTGTTGTTACCGATACACGCAAGATGGTGGCAGGTGGGCTGTTTGTTGCCCTAAAAGGGCCACGCTTCGACGGTCATAAGCTATTGGCCGAGGCGCAGCAGGCTGGTGCGGCCGCGGCTCTGGTTGAAACGCCGGTGGACAGCCCGTTGCCACAGCTGGTGTGCCCTGATACCCGCCTGGGGTTGGGGCTGCTGGCTGGCGCCGCACGTGAAGCCTGGCAGGGTCCGTTGGTAGCGGTGACCGGCAACAGCGGCAAAACCACGGTGAAAGACATGGTAGCCGCGTTGCTGGCGCCACTGGGTGAGGTCCATTCAACCCAGGGAAACCTCAATAATGACATTGGTGCGCCGTTAACCTTGCTGGCGTTGACGCAAAATCATCAGGCAGCGGTGGTTGAACTAGGGGCTAATCATCTGGGGGAAATTGCCTGGACGACGCGCCTGGTCCGTCCTCAGGTTGCGGTTATTACCAATGTCACCGGTGCTCACGTCGGCGAGTTTGGCGGGATGGGGCAAATTGCCCAGGCCAAAGGCGAAGTGCTGAGCGGCTTGCCTGACGATGGCGTGGCGATTTTAAATCGCGATGATCGTTATTTTGCCTTTTGGGCAGCCTATGCTGCACCGCGCCGCGTCATCAGCTTCAGCATCAATACACCGGCGGATATTTGGGCCGAAGCGCTTTCCTGTGACGCCCAAGGGCGTTATGCTTTTGCGCTTAACTATCAAGGGCGATCGCTTGGGCGTGTGCATTTGCCGCTGCTGGGCAAGCATAATGTAAGTAATGCTCTCGCGGCGGCGGCGGCGGCGCTGTCATTAGGCGTGTCGTCAGCACAGGTGATCGAGCGCCTGGCGAGCTTGACCGCATTGTCCAATCGGCTTGGCGTGCTACCCGGGCTGCGCGGTGTCAGTCTGCTTGACGATAGCTATAACGCCAACCCTGGCGCGGTGAAAGCTGCACTGGATACGCTGGTTAGTCTACCGGGACCGCATTGGTGCGCGTTGGGGGCAATGGGTGAGCTGGGGAGCGATTCTCACGCCTTGCACGCTGATGTCGGCCGATATGCGGCTCAGTTGGGCGTCGATCAGCTACTAACCCTGGGGGAAGCCGCCAAACCGGCCAGCGATGCCTTTGATGGTGGGTTGCATTTTAATGATCACGCGACGCTTGTGCGTCATCTTCACAATACGTTGCCGCCCAACGCCAGCTTGTTGGTAAAAGGGTCGCGCAGTGCAGGCATGGAACAGATTGTCACCGCCCTGCGCACGGACGAGATAAGGTAAACGCCGTTCATGTTACTTCACTTGGCGAATTTTCTGTCGCAGTACCAATCGGCCTTCCAGGTTTTCAACTATTTAACCTTAAGGGTGATTTTAGCCGCCCTGACAGCTCTGTTTCTGTGCTTGTGGCTAGGGCCTTGGGTAATAAGGCGGCTGGTCGAAGGTCAAATAGGCCAGGCCGTGCGTGATGACGGTCCGCAATCACACCTCTCAAAGGCCGGTACGCCGACCATGGGAGGGGCGATGATTCTAATCGCCATGGCGGTCAGTACTCTGATGTGGGGTGACTTGACCAATCACTACGTATGGGTCGTGTTGGGCGTCACCTTGGGGTTTGGTGCGATTGGTTGGGTAGATGACTACCGCAAAGTGGTGGAGAAAAACCCCCGCGGTTTGCCAGCGCGCTGGAAGTATTTCTGGCAATCGGTGGTGGGCTTGAGCGCGGCACTGATTCTTTACTTCACTGCGGCCTCGGCATTAGAAACCAGCCTGTTGATTCCCACGCTGAAAGACGTCGCGATTCCTCTTGGCGTTTTTTATATCCTGTTAACCTACCTGGTGATTGTCGGTAGCTCCAATGCCGTCAACTTGACCGATGGCCTTGATGGTTTGGCCATTATGCCAACGGTGTTGGTGGCGATGGGGCTGGCGGTCTTTGCCTATGCCAGCGGCAACTCGCTTTTCGCCAACTATCTGCATATCCCGTTTATTCTGGGGACCGGAGAACTGGCCGTTTTCTGTGCCACGATCTCAGGTGCTGGACTTGGTTTTCTTTGGTTCAACACCTATCCTGCGCAAGTCTTTATGGGCGATGTGGGAGCGCTCGCATTAGGCGCTGCGCTTGGCGTGGTGGCCGTTATTGTCCGCCAGGAAATTATCCTATTCATCATGGGTGGTATTTTCGTCCTGGAGACCATTTCAGTTATTTTGCAGGTCGGCTCATACAAGCTGACGGGGCGACGCATTTTCCGAATGGCACCTTTGCATCATCACTATGAGCTGAAAGGCTGGCCAGAGCCGAGGGTGATCGTACGCTTCTGGATCATTACTGTGGTACTGGTGTTGCTGGGGCTTGCAACGCTAAAAGTTCGTTAAGTTTTCCACTTTTATTTTCAACGAGGCGGGCCCAATACGGCTCGGCGTGAGGGAGCCGGGATGGTTCACGTTCCACCAGGAATAACGCTCGTCGTGGGGCTGGGGATCTCGGGGCGAGCGATATGCCGCCACTTGGCGCGACAGGGCGTGCCGTTTATGGTGGCGGACACACGTGAGAAACCTCCTGGAATGGCAGCGTTCTGCAGCGCCCATCCTGATGTTGCCTTGCACTGTGGTTCCCTCGAAGCCCTAGATATTGAAGCGGTGGAGGAGGTTGTGGTGAGTCCGGGTGTTGACCCCCATCATCCGACGTTAGCCCCGCTGGCGACACAGCTGAATCCACGCACGGGTGACCCTCGCCTGGTCGGCGAAATGGCCCTTTTTGTGCGTGCCACCTCGGCGCCCATTGCTGCGATTACCGGCTCTAATGCCAAATCAAGCGTGACAACCCTGCTTGGCCAGATGGCTCAGGCGTCAGGTGTCAACGCCGCTGTTGGCGGTAATCTCGGTACCCCCGCACTGGATCTATTGGTTCAACAACCTGACGCTGGGCTATTCATCCTTGAGCTTTCCAGTTTTCAACTTGAAACCACACCACGTCTTGGGGCGGCGGTAGCGGCATTTTTAAATTTATCTGAAGACCACCTGGATCGGCATGGCGATATGCAAGGCTATTGTCGTGCCAAACAAGCTGTTTTTCGTGGTGCGCAGCATGCCGTCGTCAATGCTGATGATCCAATGACGTTTCCCTGCGAGCCGGTTGCCAGATTGACCCACTTTGGCAATCAGCCGCCAAAAGGTCATGATTTTGGATTGGCGATAGAGCAGGGCCGGTTATCCCTGATGAAAGGTGAAATACCTTGGCTTGCCGCCGATCAGTTGGCAATGGTAGGGCAGCATCACTATGTTAACGGGTTGGCCGCGCTGGCTATGGGAGATGCATTAGGGTTTGACCAAACGGCTATGTGCGAGGCATTGAAGGCATTCAAAGGATTGCCCCACCGCAGTGAATTCATCGCAGAACTCGACGGCGTTAAATGGGTGAATGACTCTAAGGGTACCAATGTGGGTGCAACGCTTGCGGCTATAGAGGGGATTGGGGCAAACCTGAAAGGTCGGTTGATATTGCTGGCTGGCGGAGTGGGTAAAGGGGCTGATTTTTCACCCTTGGCGGCGCCATTAAGTGCCACCGCACGCTGCGTTATCGTGTTCGGCCAGGATGCTTTGCGCCTCGAAGAAGTGTTAGCTGATCAGGTCGAGACGCGCCGGGTGTTTGACCTTGAGGCCGCCATGCAAGAAGCATATGCGCTTGCCGAGCCTGGGGATTGCGTACTGCTGTCGCCGGCTTGTGCGAGTCTGGATCAATTCGTTAATTATCAGGCAAGAGGCGATGCCTTTCGTTATTGGGTAGAGCAAAAAGTACGATTCGCTAGCGAGGCAACGTCATGAAGCGACTACAGGATATACGTCAGAAACTTTCTGCCCAAGAGGCACCCTGTGATGTTTGGTTGATCGCGGTCGTAGTGGTCTTGGCGGGCTTCGGCTGGGTGATGGTGAGTTCTGCCTCTATCGGGCTGGTCGATAACAGCTATCACTATGCACAACAACATGGCGTGTTTTTGCTACTTAGCATCGTCGTGTGCCTACTGATGCTGTGTATTCCGCTTGAGGTCTGGCGTCAAAACGCCAGCTTGATTTTGCTGGCCAATATTTTTCTTCTGTTGCTGGTGTTGTTCATTGGTCAGGAAATCAACGGCAGCAAACGCTGGATTACGCTGCCCGGTCCATTGCCGAGCCTGCAAGTGTCCGAGCTCGCCAAGATTGGTTTGATTCTGTACATGGCGGCTTTTATGTCGCGTTTTACTTACGATCTCAGGCGCAAGCCCTTCAGCATGTGGCGGCCTCTGGCGGTATTGGCCGTGCCAGCCGGGCTATTATTTCTGGCGCCTGATTTTGGCGGTATGGTGGTGTTCACGGCTTGCGTGATTGGCATGTTGATGATGGCGGGAGCCTCGCTAACCCTGTTGATCGGTAGTGGCAGCCTGTTGGCGACGGGGGCGGTGATGATGGTGGCGCTTGAACCCTATCGGCTGGCGCGTTGGACCAGTTTCCTGGACCCCTGGGCTGATCAATTTGCGACGGGGTACCAGTTGACCCAGGCGCTAATTGCCTTTGGTCGCGGCCATGTCACTGGTACCGGGCTTGGCAACAGTGTGCAGAAACTGCATTACCTTCCTGAGGCGCATACCGACTTCATTTTTGCGGTGGTTGCCGAGGAGTTGGGTATGTTGGGGGCCATCACGGTAGTGGTGCTATTTACGCTGTTGATTGCCAGGGCCATGCTGGTAGGTCGCCGAGCAGAACTGTCAGGCCATCTTTTCGGTGCCTACGTCAGCTATGGTATTGGTTTTATTGTTGCCGCTCAGGCGTTTATCAACATGGCGGTGAGTTCTGGGCTGCTCCCGACCAAAGGGTTGACGCTGCCACTGATGAGCTATGGTGGTTCCAGCTTGTTGGTCACCGGCGTCATGATAGGTTTGTTGTTACGCACCGATGTGGAAACCCGTCAACAGCCCAAACGTGCCTCGACGCCCTATCGCTCGCGTCGTGAACCTCGCCTATCATAATCAAGCTTAAGGAGTCGCCTGTGACACAACCAACGCGCCGAGTGCTCATTATGGCAGGAGGAACCGGGGGCCACGTGATGCCTGCTTTGTCGCTGGCACGGGCTCTGATGGCTAAAGGTGTCGAGGTTGAGTGGCTGGGTAGCCCGAAAGGTATTGAAAACCGGCTGGTGCCCGATGCGGGGATAACCCTACACACCATTGCCATTTCAGGGCTGCGCGGTAATGGCATAGCAGGCTGGCTACAGGCTCCGTTGAACCTGAGTCGCGCGGTGCATCAATCCCGCCGTGTCATGTCAAGATTCAAGCCCCAGGTGGTAGTGGGGCTGGGTGGCTTTGCCAGTGGCCCTGGTGGCCTGGCCGCCAAAACATTGGGCATTCCACTGGTGATTCATGAGCAGAACGCCGTGGCGGGATTGACCAATAGGGTGCTGTCACGTTTTGCCACCCGCACCTATGCGGCTTTCCCTCAGGCCTTTGGTCAACGGGCGGAAGTGATTGGTAATCCGGTCCGCGACGATATAGCCGCCTTGGGCGATCATCCGCGAGATTCGGCGACGATGGCCGCCCGTCCTCTTCGCCTGCTGGTCGTCGGCGGGTCACTGGGTGCTGTTGCCCTAAATGAGCGTCTGCCCGCTTCGATCGCCCGCTTGGCGGTTTCGCAACGTCCGGATATATGGCATCAAGCTGGCAAGGCGCGTGATGCTGATACCGCGACTCTGTATGCCGAACAGGGTGTTGAGGCTCGGGTTGAGCCTTTTATTGATGATATGGCGGCAGCTTATGATTGGGCCGATCTAGTGGTTTGCCGTGCTGGGGCGTTGACCGTTGCGGAGCTGGCGGCAGCGGCCAAGCCAGCCTTGCTTGTGCCTTTTCCTTTCGCGGTTGATGACCATCAGCGCGTCAACGCCCAGGTGCTTGTTGAGGCACAGGCGGCACTGTGCATCATCCAGTCCGAGCTTACTGCCGAGCGCTTTAACCATGAACTAGCAAATTTATTAACGCCGGATACCCTGGCGGCGATGGCCGCTAATGCACGCCAAGCCGCCTACTTGGAGGCAACTCAACGCCTGGTCGATGGGTGTCTGGCTGTCATATCGCAAGGAGAGACTGTGTGACTCACTCTGTAACCCAGGCGGCTTCGACCGCCTCGAATGGCCGTGGGATGCGCCGCATTCGGCGCATTCATTTTGTTGGCATCGGCGGTGCAGGCATGTGCGGCATCGCGGAGGTGCTGGCCAATCAGGGGTACTCTGTCAGCGGCAGCGATTTAAAACCTTCGCCCGTAACCGAGCGTTTAAGCCAGTGCGGAGTGAGTATATCGATTGGTCACGCTGAGGCACACGTAACGGGGGCTGATGTGGTGGTCGTATCGAGCGCTATTGATCCGACTAACCCGGAAATTCGCTGGGCCCACGATCATCGCGTGCCGGTAGTGCGTCGTGCTGAAATGCTTGCCGAGCTGATGCGCTTTCGCCACGGGATCGCGGTGGCTGGGACCCACGGCAAGACCACAACCACCAGTTTGACGGCAACGATACTGGCCGAGGGTGGTCTTGATCCAACGTTTGTGATCGGTGGTAAGTTAACCAGCGCTGGTACTAATGCAAGGCTTGGTGAGGGTGATTATCTGGTGGCTGAAGCTGATGAATCAGATGCGTCTTTCCTGCATCTGCAGCCGATGGTCTCTATCGTCACCAATATTGATGCCGATCATATGGCAACTTACGGGGGGGATTTCTCGCGCCTTAAAAACACCTTTGTTGAGTTTTTGCATAATCTGCCTTTCTACGGGCTTGCGGTGCTATGCACCGACGATGCCAATGTGCGCGAGCTCTGTGACCAGGTAAAGCGCCAGTTCGTCACCTACGGATTCGACGCGGATGCCGACTACCGGATCGTTGATTTTGAACAACAAGGCGGCGAGGTGTCTTTCACCGCGATGCGCCCTGGTAATGCCGACCCTTTACCCATTCGACTGGCCATGCCTGGACGACACAACGCGCTGAACGCGATGGCGGCGATTGTGGTGGCTACCGATGCTGGTGTCAGTGACGCCGCGATCACGCGTGCCTTGGCGAATTTTGCTGGCGTGGGGCGTCGCTTTCAGGTGCATGGTCATTACCCCAGTCCAACGGGCGGCGACGTCATGCTGGTCGATGACTATGGCCACCACCCACGAGAAGTGGATATGGTTATCCAGGCGGTTCGGGCAGGCTGGCCTGAGCGGCGTCTTGTGATGCTTTACCAACCCCACCGTTACAGTCGGACGCGTGATTTATACGAAGATTTTGTTCGGGTACTTTCTCAGGTGGACACGCTAGTGCTATTGGATGTTTACAGCGCCGGTGAAGCGGTGATTCCTGGGGCGGAAGGCCGCACGTTGGCGGGGTCAATCCGTCAGCGTGGCGAGGTCGATCCGCTGTTTGTGGAGCATAAACACGAATTGCCCAATCTGTTAAGTCACGTGCTGCGCCCCGGCGACATCTTGATTACTCAAGGCGCTGGTGATGTCGGTGGTATCTCGCTGCGCTTGGCGCAAGCCCAGTTGGCATTAAACGAGGTAGATCTGTGAACGGACTCAACTCTCAACCCTTATCGCTTGAGCGCGTTGTCGTCATTTATGGCGGCCAGTCTGCCGAGCGTGAAGTGTCATTGAAGAGCGGCGCTGCGATTATCTCGGCGTTGGAGCGACAGGGCGTCAATGTACAAGGCTACGATCCGCGCGAGGGTGGCCTGGTCGGCCTGGAAAAACTGGCCCCGACCGCCGTTTTTGTCGCGTTGCACGGACGTGGCGGCGAAGACGGCACGCTACAAGGGGCGCTTGAACTACTGGGTATTCCCTATACGGGCAGTGGCGTTCTGGCGTCTGCGTTGGGTATGGATAAGCAACGCACCAAGCAGGTATGGCATGCCCTGGCGTTGCCAACGCCGGAAAGTATCATGCTGCATGCGCAGGCTGACTGGGCCGGGGTGGTCGCACAGCTTGGTCTGCCGCTGATTGTTAAACCTGTTCATGAAGGTTCGACGCTCGGTATCAGTATTGTCGACGACCAGGCGGCCCTGGAAGCTGCCTATCATGATGCCGCTCGTTTCGACGCGCGGGTTATGGCGGAGCGATTCATCCAAGGCGAAGAATACACGGTGAGTCTATTAGCTGATCAGGTGCTTCCCGCCATTCGCGTTGAAGTGCCTGGCGGTTTTTACGACTATGAAGCCAAATATTTAACTGATACGACCCAATACCATCTGCCCTGCGGTCTGTCCCAGGAGGACGAGTCTGCGCTGGCAACGCTCTGCCAGCAAGCGTTTGACGCTGTGGGTGGGCAGGGCTGGGGTCGCGTTGATGTGATGCGTGATAGTGAAGGGCGCTTTTGGCTACTCGAGGTCAACACCGTGCCGGGCATGACCGACCACAGCCTTGTGCCCCAATCGGCCGCCTATGCCGGTATTGATTTTGATCAACTGGTGATGCGCATTCTGCAAACGGCCGGTCAAAAGAGCCCCTCATGAAAAAACGCCAGGCCTGGTTGGGTGGTTTGATGTTGGGCCTGCTGTTGGTGGCAGGCGGGCAAGCGCTGTGGCTGTGGCTTGATCGTCCCATTGAGCGCGTCTCCATTCGGGGCGACTGGGACTACGTCGATGCTGATTATCTACGTACCCAGTTGGCGCCTGTCGTAGAGGATAGCCAGTGGTTATCCGCTGATCTTGGTGCGTTAAGGCAACAGGCACTGCGTATTGGCTGGTTAAATGAAGTGCGCATAACACGAGAATGGCCCAATGCGCTTGTGTTTGAGCTGGTCGAGCAAACACCGGTGGCTCGCTGGAACGACGACTTTTTGCTTAATGCAGAGGGAGAAGCCTTTGCATTTGCCCCGCTGGGGGCGCCCGAGGGGTTGCCCGATATGGCAGGCCCAGCAGGCAGCAGTAAAGAGGTGTTAGATTATTACCATCAATTAACCCCGCATTTCTCACGGCTGGATTTACGTTTAACGCAGTTGCGTTTAGAACCACGTGGTGCTTGGCGGTTACAGTTAAATGATAGCGCCTGGGTTATGTTGGGGCGTCGTCAACATGAAGAGCGACTGGCGCGTTTAAGTGCTTCCTGGCAGCGCGAACTGAGTCGTTTAAGCGAACGCATTCGTTATATCGATTTACGCTACCCCAATGGAGTGGCAGTAGCTTGGCACGGAGAAAGTGAATTTGATGTGCAAGAAGAGTAACAAGTCGATGAAAAGGCGTTTAAGGGTGTAAAGTAAGCAGTCGCTGTCTGTGAAAACCGCACAAATGGGGTTTTATTTCGCATTTATGGCGACTATTGTGATATTTGACTAGTCGTAATGCGCTAATTGTTTCTATACTATGGTTCAAATGGAATTATAAATGTTAATTCCGCCGACTAAGTTAGCGCATTAGCCAGCCTCACAAAGACACAAGTTGGCACTCTTATTAACTAGTGCCGAAGTAGGATTGAACGTTAATTGTTTTTTATTTAAGACGACAAGGAGATTTCCCGACTCATGGCAGGCTCACCCAACGCATCCAACATGGTGGTCGGGCTGGACATTGGAACGTCCAAGGTCGTCGCGATCGTCGGTCAGCCAACCGACGACGGTGGAATTGAAATTGCGGGCATTGGCTCGCATCCGTCGCGGGGTATGAAGCGCGGCGTAGTGATTAACATCGAATCGACAGTACAATCAATTCAGCGCGCCGTTGAAGAAGCTGAATTGATGGCAGGGTGTGATATCCACTCTGTTTATGTCGGCGTCGCTGGTAGCCATATCAAATCGATGAATTCCGATGGGGTGGTGGCGATCAAAGAGCGCGAAGTGACGCCCTCGGATATTGATCGAGTGATTGACTCTGCTCGGGCGCGGGCTGTTTCCGAAGGACAGCGAGTGCTACATGTACTGCCACAGGAATTTTCAATCGACGCACAAGGCGGTATTCGCGAACCTTTAGGGATGTCGGGTGTTCGCCTTGAAGCGCAGGTTCATCTGGTAACGGCCGCGCTTAACGCGGTACAGAATATTGAGAAGTGTGTACGACGCTGCGGCTTGGATGTGGATGCCATTATTCTCGAACAGTTGGCTTCGAGCATGGCAGTGTTGACAGAAGACGAGCGTGAGTTGGGTGTTTGCATGGTCGATATCGGCGGAGGAACGACCGATATGGCGATCTTCACCGAAGGGGCCATTCGTCATACAGCGGTGATTCCCATTGCCGGCGATCAGGTCACCAACGATATTGCCATGGCATTGCGAACCCCTACTCAGCACGCGGAAGAAATTAAGGTCAAGTACGCTTGTGCGCTGACACAGCTGGCGGCAAGCGATGAAATGATCAAAGTGCCGAGCGTAGGTGATAGGCCGGCCCGGGACCTTTCCCGGCAAGCCTTGGCGGAAGTGGTCGAGCCGCGCTATGAAGAGCTTTTTACGCTGGTTAGAGACGAGCTGCGTCGCAGCGGCTATGAAGACATGGTCGCTGCCGGTATTGTGCTGACGGGCGGTACGTCACGTATGGAAGGCGTGGGCGAGCTGGCAGAAGAAATCTTTCATATGCCTGTTCGTATTGCGTGTCCACAAAATGTAAAAGGGTTGTCAGACGTAGTACGCAACCCTATCTATGCAACAGGTGTGGGTTTGCTGCATTATGCATTGCAAGAATCCCGCAATGGGCATAGCCGAGAAAGTCAACGGGGAGTTATCCCTGTGCATAAGGGGCGTACTGACGTCTCTCAGCGTGACGTCAAGGATGGCAGTGCAGCGCTGGCAAGAATTAAAGGCTGGTTTAAAGGAAATTTCTGACAGGGCCGCAGGCGCGGTTCAGGAGACGGGGCTTATGTTCGAATTGGTAGATAGCGCACCCTCGAGCAGTGCGGTCATCAAAGTGGTTGGCGTTGGCGGCGGTGGTGGCAACGCAGTTAACCACATGGTCGAAAGCAATATTGAAGGCGTTGAGTTCATCTAAAACGGTTCTGCAGCTTGGTGGAGAAATCACCAAAGGCCTGGGTGCGGGAGCTAACCCCGATGTTGGTCGTCAGGCGGCGATGGAGGATCGTGAGCGAATTGCTGAGCTTCTCAACGGCGCTGACATGGTGTTCATTACCGCGGGTATGGGCGGTGGGACAGGCACAGGTGGTGCCCCGGTAGTCGCCCAGGTGGCCAAGGAGCTTGGCATTCTGACGGTGGCGGTCGTGACGCGTCCCTTCCCGTTTGAAGGGCCCAAGCGTATGCGCGCGGCAGAAGAGGGTATGAAAGAGCTCTCTGAGCATGTCGATTCGTTGATCACAATCCCCAACGAAAAGTTGCTCTCTGTTCTGGGCAAAAATGCGACCCTATTGACGGCTTTCAGTGCTGCTAATGACGTACTGCTTGGGGCGGTCCAGGGTATTGCCGAGTTGATTACCAGCCCGGGCATTATTAACGTCGACTTTGCCGACGTTCGTACGGTGATGTCCGAGATGGGCATGGCAATGATGGGCACCGGCGGTGCGACAGGTGAGAATCGTGCTCGTGAAGCCGCTGAAAAAGCCATTCGCAGTCCGTTGCTGGAAGATATCGACCTGCACGGTGCGCGCGGTATTCTGGTTAACATCACAGCAGGTCCTGATCTGTCGATTGGCGAATTCAATGACGTGGGTGCCACGGTGCAGGAATTTGCCTCCCAGGAAGCGACGATTGTCGTGGGAACTTCCATTGATATGGAAATGTCCGACGAACTGCGCGTAACGGTGGTAGCAGCAGGCCTGGACGGTAGTCAGCCAAAAGCAGCAACCCGCGAGCCAGCTCGCCGCAAGGCAGAAACCTCTGCGGATTACCGCAAAATGCAGCAGCCCACGGTAATGCGTCAGCAGGCGGCCAGTCGTGCTGAAGCTGCTGAAAGCAGCACTCCCGCGCGCCCTGAAAAGCGTCGCACAGCGGATGCAGATGATTATCTGGACATCCCTGCGTTTCTCCGCCGTCAAGCGGATTAAATCAAGCTATCAGGTTCATGCTTCCAGCAAACGAGAGTTTTATTGGCCAAAACCCTCGTTTGTTGTTAAAGTGAACACTGTTTGATAACTTCCATCCCTTGCGGTTATCCCTGTTATTAGAGTTCGACCACTGCCCATGATCAGACAACGCACCCTACAAAATATCATTCGTGCCACCGGAGTGGGTTTACACTCGGGTAAAAAGGTTCATTTGGCTTTGCGTCCGGCGCCCGCTAATACGGGGATTGTGTTTGTCAGAACGGATCTGGAGCCAATGGTTCATGTGCCCGCTCGTGCAGAGTTGGTTGAAGATACCAAACTATGTACTGCGCTAAGCTATCAGGGCGTTAAAGTGGCGACCGTCGAACACTTGATGTCGGCGTTTGCTGGGCTCGGGATCGACAATGCTTATGTAGATGTAAGTGCGCCTGAAGTGCCTATCATGGACGGTAGTGCCAGTCCCTTTGTCTTCCTGATTCAGTCGGCAGGCATTCTGGAACAAGAAGCCGCCAAGAAGTTCATTCGCATCAAGCGGCCGATCAGCGTAACCGAAGATGACAAAGAAGCGACCTTCCTGCCTCATCAGGGGTTCAAGGTCTCTTTTGCCATCGATTTTGATCACCCAGTGTTTGACCCGCAGCAGCAAACTGCAATGATCGACTTTTCAACGACCTCGTTCGTTAAAGAAGTCTCTCGTGCTCGTACTTTCGGCTTTATGCGCGATCTGGAATTTCTGCGTTCTAACAACCTTGCATTAGGTGGAAGCCTGGATAATGCGATCGTTGTGGACGACTATCGGATCGTCAACGAAGGTGGGCTTCGCTATGAAGACGAGTTCGTCAAGCATAAGGTGCTGGATGCCATCGGAGATTTGTATCAGTTGGGTCATAGCCTGATCGGCGAGTTCCGCGGCGTTAAGTCAGGCCACGCATTGAACAACCAATTGTGTCGCGAGCTGCTTGCCCAGCCCGATGCATTTGAAATTGTTACCTTTGAAGATGAGCAGGCCGTGGCACCGATCTCTTACTCGGCACCTGCCATGGCGTAATCAGCCGTGCTCGATTAACCGTTTTAAAACGCACCGCTCTGGCGGTGCGTTTTTGTTGTGCGCCAGGCATGGCGCGCAGCGCCTTGACTGGCGCTGTTCCTGGGGGTGGTGCCTCAGGATGACTTGGGGGTGAAAG
>JAIVHM010000148.1:0-30853 GCA_020201095.1 Halomonas sp.
CGTCAGCATCTAGCAAGCTAGATCTGTTACCGCTCGACTTGCATGTGTTAGGCCTGCCGCCAGCGTTCAATCTGAGCCATGATCAAACTCTTCAGTTTACAATCATTGTGGTTCTTACTTGTCACTCGAAAGCAACAAAAGCGAACCAAACTTGGCTCAAGGGTCAAACGAATTCATTTCAATTTACATTGTCATGACCGCTTGCCTTGATGTTAGGTGATTTATCACCCTCATCGGCAAGCGCCCACATGAATTACCTGATCAAATTATTAAAGAGCGTTTCGCTGTGCTGTCGAACTGACTGAAAACGTCAGTGGCATACAACCGGCCAATCGGTGAACTGCTTGGCCTCAGCGAGGAAGACGTATTCTACGGACTTCCATGGGATTGTCAATGGCTAGTTGGCAAAAATCGATACGACGTGACACAACACATTGATCACATTCGCTTGCCTAACCGACTGACAAACCTAAGGTTTTACACCTCAATCACCGCTGGCAACGCCGTGCATCCCCGGCAGCGGATGCGTACTCTACGGCTTTGCGGGCGAGGACGCAAGGGTGCATATCGAAATAAGCACAAAAATTCAGAGAAGCGTCACACGGGCGTAACGTTTTTTGCCTGCTTGAATAACGTAAGCATTGCCTGTTGCCAACATGGTGTCTTGAGCAACGACCTCACCCTCAACCCTGACGCTGCCGTTTTTGAGCATATCTTTCGCCTGAGCACTGTTCTTGGTCAACCCGGAACGGTTGAGAACCGCAGCGATCGGCGCTTCACTGCCGCCTTCAAAATCGACCTCCACTTCGGGTAGATCTTCTGGCAGCTCGCCGTCAGCCAACTGATTACCCGCTGATCGATGAGCATTGGCAGCGGCTTCGTCGCCGTGGTAACGCGCAATCAGCTCACGCGCCAGCTCCATTTTTACATCGCGGGGGTTCGCACCTTGCTCAACGCTTTGCTTAAGTGCTTCGATCTCTTCGTTTGACTTCAGCGAAAGCAGCTCAAAATAGCGCCAAATCAAGGTATCCGGCATGGAAACCAGCTTGTTGAACATGGAACCGGGCGTTTCATCGACGCCGACATAGTTACCTAGCGACTTGGACATCTTCTGCACACCGTCTAAACCTTCAAGCAGTGGCATGGTAATGACCACTTGCGGCTCTTGCCCGAAGTGCTTTTGAATCTCGCGTCCCATCAGCAGGTTGAACTTTTGATCAGTGCCACCTAATTCGACATCTGCATCTAACGCAACCGAGTCATAGCCTTGTACCAGCGGGTAGAGAAATTCGTGGAGGGCAATCGACTGATTGGCTTTATAGCGTTTTTCAAAGTCATCGCGCTCAAGCATACGCGCAACAGTACTTTGCGCGGCCAGCTCGATCATTTTGGCGGCAGTTAGATCACCAAACCATTCAGCGTTGAAACGCACCTCGGTTTTATCGGGATCAAGGATTTTAAATACCTGTTCCCTGTAGGTATCAGCATTGGCTTTAACGTCTTCTTCAGTCAGAGGTTTGCGCGTCACGCTTTTACCGGTGGGATCACCAATACGGCCGGTGAAATCGCCAATGAGGAAAACAACGGTGTGGCCCAGATCCTGGAACTGACGCATCTTGGTCAGCAGGACGCTGTGCCCTAAATGTAGATCGGGGGCCGTGGGATCGAAACCTGCCTTGATACGCAGCGTACGGCCAGAGGCCAGCTTTTCACGCAGCTCATCCTCCAGCAAAATTTCATGCGTCCCCCGCGACAGCAACGCTAGCGCCTGATCCACCTCACTCATTGCTTTTCTCCACGTAAGCATCGCCTTGTTGGCGTTCGGATAATAAATTGTGGGCGATGTTACCATGCTCACGGGTATTGGTTGAGCCTTAACGCGCTTTGTATAGGTCGTCTTATGAAATCTGCACCACATTATTATATTGGCCTGATGTCGGGCACTAGCCTTGACGGCATTGACGCCGCCCTGGTGGCGATTGGCCTCGATACTCCACCAGAACTGCTGGGCACCATTGCCGTCGAAATGCCTGACACGCTGCATGAACAGCTGCTGCATCTTTGCCATGCGCAAGAAGCAAGTTTTGCCGAGTTGGCCGCTGCAGAAGACGCCTTTTGCCGGGTGCAAGCCGAGGCGGTAAAGGCCCTGCTAACCGCACAGCAACTTTCACCTGAACAGATCCAGGCGGTAGGCAGCCACGGGCAAACGATTGAGCACGCCCCAGGCGGTCATAATGGTGGCCCGGCCTACACACTTCAGTTGGATAACCCAAGCCTGCTGGCTGAGCTAACCGGCTGCACCGTTGTGGCTGATTTTCGTCGCCGCGACCTGGCGGCAGGTGGTCAGGCGGCGCCGCTGGCACCTGCTTTTCACCAAGCACTGTTTGGACGCCAGGAAGGCGAACAACTCATCTTAAACCTAGGCGGTTTTGCCAACCTGACCTGGCTGCCCAGCAACGCACAAACGCCTGTGACCGGTTTTGATACGGGGCCTGCCAATGTGTTGCTGGATGCCTGGTTTTCAAAACATAAGGGTGGCCGTTTTGACCAGAACGGGGCCTGGGCTGCCAGTGGCAGGGTGGACCCTGGGTTACTGGAACGCCTATTGGATGCCCCCTTCTTTCAACAGGCGCCACCGCGTAGCACGGGGCGTGAGCTGTTTCATCTGGCGTGGTTGGAACGCCACCTGGTGGGCAACAAAGCGCCTGGTGACGTCCAGGCAACGCTTGCCGAACTCACTGCGGCAAGCGTTGCACAAGGCATCCAGCAGTTGCCTCTCACTCAACAGGGCATCACGTTGATCACTTGCGGAGGCGGCGCGCATAACGCTGATTTGATGGCCAGGCTGACCGCTCACTTGCCCTTTGCCACCTTTGAGTCACCGTCCAACTACGGCTGGCCGGAAGACTGGATCGAGGCAGGTGCCTTTGCCTGGCTGGCCCATCAGCGCCTGAACCAGCTACCCGGCAATGTACCCTCGGTGACCGGTGCCAAAGGGCCGCGCGTGCTTGGCGGGATTTACGCGCCCTAGGGCATTAGTGTCACCATGCATTATCGCGGTCGCGCAGAGCCCAATGGTTTGGCGCGCGCTCATCCAGGGGGCGCGATGTCGCCTCACCCTGCAGCTTCAGCATGAGCCGCAAGTCATTGGCGGAGTCCGCGTGGGCAAGCGCCACCTCCTGACTGATCTGTGATGCCTGACAAAGATCAAAGAGCGCTTGGTCAAAAGTCTGCATGCCGTCATCACGCGACGCCGCCATGGCGGCTTTAATCTCGTCGACCCTGCCTTTGCGAATCAGGTCGGCGATCCGTGACGACTGCAGCATGACTTCAACCGCCGCGCAACGACCACCGTTAAGGCTCGGCAACAGCTGTTGAGCCACCACCGCGCGGAGGTTGAGGGAAAGATCCATCCATATCTGCTCATGCCGCTCATGGGGAAAGAAGTGAATGATCCGCTCCAATGCCTGATTGGCGTTGTTGGCGTGCAAGGTGGCCAGGCAGAGATGCCCGGTTTCAGCGAACGTCAACGCGTGTTCCATGGTTTCACGGCTGCGGATTTCACCGATCAGGATCACATCCGGGGCTTGGCGCAGGGTGTTCTTGAGCGCTACTTCAAATGACTCGGTATCAATCCCCACTTCACGCTGGTTAACGATGGCGCGCTTGTGCGGGTGCAGGTACTCGATCGGATCTTCAATGCTGATGATGTGCCCACCGACCGTTTCATTACGCTCCTGCACCATCGCCGCGAGGGTAGTGGACTTTCCTGTACCCGTGCCCCCCACCACCAGCACCAAACCCCGTTTGGCATGGGCGAGAGAGGCAAGCATGGTCGGCACACCCAACGTCTCCAAGGTAGGAATGTGCTGCTCAATACGGCGTATCACCATGGCGGGCTGGTTTCGCTGCTGAAAGGCACTAACGCGAAAGCGCCCCTTGCCTTCAAAACCCAGCGCAAAATTCGCCTCACGCTGTTGGCTGAAACGCTCGCGCAGCCCTTCTGGCACGGTGTGCGTTACCAGCTCACTTACCTGATGCTCACTCAAGGGTTGTTGCCCCAAAGGAACCAGCCCGCTGGGCATCTTGAGACTAGGCGGCGCGCCCGTTGAAATCAGCAGGTCTGAGGCTTGCTGCGCCACCATGATATCCAGCAGCTGGTTCAGCCACTGGCTAGGCGTCAGCGTTGAGACATCATTGTTCGCCATCAATCACGCCTCCCGCGAAGCGAGCGTGCCTTTGGCCAGCGCCTGCGCCTCCTCCACACTGACTACGCCGTCGTTAACCAGCTGCGCCAGTGCGGCATCCAGCGTCTGCATGCCCAGGCTGCCGCCGGTTTGGATCGCTGAGTAGATCTGCGCCACTTTGTCTTCGCGAATCAGGTTGCGCACCGCCGAGGTCGCGATCAGAATTTCATGGGCCGCCACACGGCCGCCCCCCTGGCGCTTCAATAGCACCTGGGATACCACCGCCTGCAGCGACTCAGACAGCATCGAACGCACCATGGCTTTCTCTTCGCCGGGGAAGACATCGATAATCCGGTCAATAGTCTTGGCCGCCGACGTGGTATGCAGCGTCCCCAGCACCAGGTGACCGGTTTCTGCCGCCGTTAATGCCAGACGGATGGTTTCCTGATCGCGCAGCTCTCCCACCAGGATCACATCCGGGTCTTCGCGTAGCGCGCTGCGCAACGCCTCCGCAAAGCCATGGGTATCACGATGAACTTCGCGCTGATTAATCAGGCAACGCTTGCTGGCGTGCACAAATTCAACGGGATCTTCAATGGTTAAAATGTGCTCAAAGCGATGATCGTTGATGTAATCGATCATCGCCGCAAGCGTGGTGCTTTTGCCCGAACCGGTTGGCCCGGTCACCAACACCAGGCCGCGCGGAAGCATGGAAAGACGCTCGAACACCTCCCCCAGCCCAAGCGTCTGCATCGATAGCACCTGGTTGGGAACGGTGCGAAATACCGCCCCGGCACCGCGCGCCTGATTAAAGGCGTTGACCCGAAACCGCGCCACGCCCGGCACCTCGAAAGAAAAGTCGACTTCGAGGTGTTCTTCGTAGTCGCGACGCTGGCGATCGTTCATGATGTCATGAATTAACCGACGTACCTCGCTGTTATCCATGGCGGGCACATTCAGCCGACGGATATCGCCATCAACCCGTATCATGGGCGGCAAACCAGCGGATAAGTGCAGGTCAGATGCATTCTGCTTTGCCGAGAATGCCAGCAGTTCGGTAATATCCATCTTTCTTCCCCAGCTGCGGTAAGGTGCCTGAGTATGACAGATAACGCCCTTTCAGCGTCACTAGCCCGCGCGCGTGAACGTCTAACGCATGCGTTAATTGCCGCCGAGCGGCCCGAAAACGATGCCGCATTGCTCGCTGTGAGTAAAACCAAACCGGCTTCAATGATTCGCCAGGCAAGTGCGCTTGGTCAGCGTGAGTTTGGTGAAAACTACCTTCAGGAGGCGTTGGACAAACAGGCAGAGTTGGCCGACCTGGACGATCTTGTGTGGCATTTTATCGGCCCTCTTCAATCGAATAAAACGCGCGCCGTTGCCGAACATTTCGCCTGGCTGCACACCGTTGACCGCCTGAAAATTGCCAAGCGGCTTAGCGAACAGCGACCCGCCCATTTGGCGCCACTCAACGTTTGCTTACAGGTCAACATCAGCCGCGAGCCCTCAAAATCAGGCGTCATGCCAGAAGACGTGGAAGCCCTAGCCCGAGAGGTCGCAGTGCTACCCGGCCTCAAGCTACGAGGCCTGATGGCGATCCCTGCCCCGGCAGAAAGCCTGTCGGCCCAGCGTCAGCCTTTGGCCGAAATGCGAAAGCTTTTGTCGGCGTTACAGAAGGCGCTGCCCGATGCGCCGCTCGATACGCTTTCCATGGGCATGAGCGACGACCTTGAAGCGGCTGTGTTGGAAGGTGCCACGCTGGTACGTTTAGGCACGGCGATCTTCGGCGCGCGGGATAAAACTTGAACGAACCATCGAGCTAACCGGGAACGCATTCCCCCAACGAGTGAAATAACGCGGCTCAACGCAGCCTTTTCAACAGAGGATACCTTCATGACGAACAAGATCACCTTCATTGGCGCAGGCAATATGGCAAGCGCCATTATCGGCGGCCTGATCGACAGCGGTGTCACTCCTGCCGACATCACGGCTACTGCACCGCGGGAAAGCGAACTCGACACAATTCGCACACGCTTGAACATCCAGACGCAAACCGACAACAACGCCGCTGCGAGTCAGGCCGACGTTCTCGTGCTGGCGGTTAAACCGCAAATCATGCGCGACGTATGCGAAGCGCTTAGCGACACGGTTCAACAACGTAATCCCCTGGTCATTTCCATCGCCGCTGGCCTTGATGCGGCCACCATTGACCAATGGCTGGGCGGTGATAACGCCGTGGTTCGTTGCATGCCAAATACGCCGTCTTTGGTAGGCCGCGGTGCCAGTGGCCTGTATGCTAATGCGCGGGTCAGCGATGCCCAGCGCGATGTAGCGACTCAGTTAATGGAAGCGGTGGGTATCGTCGAATGGGTCGAGGAAGAAGCCCTGCTGGACGCGGTGACAGCGGTCTCCGGCAGCGCACCGGCGTATTTTTTCCTGATGCTGGAAGCCATGGAAGACGCCGCTGTCGAACTCGGCCTTCCCGCCGATACCGCGCGCCGCCTGGCGATTCAAACCGCACTGGGTGCCGCCACGATGGCGCAACAGAGCGATAAAGACCCGGCAACGCTCAAACAAAATGTCATGTCGCCCGGCGGAACCACCGAACAGGCGATTCAACACATGGAAGATGCCCAGCTAAGGACGACCATCGCCGAAGCGATGCAGGCTTGCGCTAAGCGGGCCCAAGCCATGTCCAAGGAACTGAGCGGCCACTAAACAACGCGGATTTTATAGGAGAAAAAGCCATGGGCAACGAATTGGGCAGTGCCGGGTTAATGCTGGTTAACTCGCTGATTAATATTTATCTGTTTTTACTCATGCTGCGATTTTTATTGCAGGCGTCAAGGGCAGATTATTACAACCCGATGAGCCAGACAGTCGTCAAGATTACCCAGCCGGTTGTGGGGCTCTTCCAAGGCTTTTTAGGGCCGGTCGCCGGTCGCTTTGATCTCGCGACACTGGCGGCAGGGTTTGTCCTTAAGGTAGTCAGCATTATCGCTATCTTCATGGTGATCGGCGTTGGCATGCCGCCTATTACAGGGCTGTTGATTGCCGGCGTCGCCGCACTGGCCAACGCCATCTTGAAGATTTACTTCTTCGCCATGATTGTGATGATTATTTTAAGCTGGGTCGCGCCCAACGCTAGCCACCCAGGCGCGCTGTTAATCATGCAGTTGGTGGAACCTATCATGGCCCCGGTGCGCAAGGTCATCCCGCCGCTGGGCATGATTGATCTGTCACCCATTGTGGTATTTATCGCCATTAATCTGGTCGACGGACTACTGGTCGGCTCACTGATTCGTGCGGCCGGCATTTCCGGCGCGCTGGTCGGCCTGTAATCACAGGCAACGGCTTATTTACGACGACTGACTCAGCAGGACTAACGCTTTCGATGCCCGATTCAGACACGCTCGCTTTTGAAGACCGGCCGACGAACTCCGTCGGGCTGGTCACCCCGCATGTGGCCAAATTCGACACGCCGCTTCCGCTCGCCTGTGGCAAGGTATTGCCCGAGTACGAGCTGATTTACGAGACCTATGGCACCCTCAACGCCGAGCGCAGCAACGCGGTACTGATCTGCCATGCGCTCTCGGGTCACCATCACGCGGCCGGTTATCACAGTCAGGAAGACCGCAAACCCGGCTGGTGGGACGCCCACATTGGCCCCGGCAAACCGATCGACACCAACCGCTTTTTTGTCGTGTCGTTGAACAACCTGGGCGGCTGTCATGGCAGTACCGGCCCGGTGAGCCACAATCCCGAAACTGGGCGCCAGTGGGGGCCCGACTTCCCCATGGTCACGGTGAGTGACTGGGTGGCCAGCCAGGCCCGCCTGGCCGACCAGTTGGGAATCGAGCGCTGGGCGGCAGCCATCGGTGGCAGCCTGGGGGGCATGCAGGTGCTTGAGTGGACGATGACCTACCCCGAGCGGGTTGCCAATGCAGTGGTCATCGCCGCGACACCACGCCTGTCGGCGCAGAACATCGCCTTTAATGAAGTCGCCCGCCAGGCAATTCGCTCCGACCCGGATTTCTTTGACGGCTGGTACGCCGAACATAATACCGTGCCCAAGCGTGGGCTGAAGCTGGCCCGCATGGTGGGCCATATCACCTATCTTTCCGAAGACGCCATGGGCAGCAAATTCGGCCGCGACCTGCGTAGCAACGACTTGAATTTCGGCTTCGGGGTCGAATTCCAGGTGGAGTCCTACCTGCGCTACCAGGGTGATACGTTTTCTACCGCTTTTGACGCCAACACCTACCTGCTGATGACCAAGGTGCTGGATTACTTCGACCCGGCGGCCACCCAGGGCGGCGATCTTGCCAATGCCCTTGCCCCGGCGCAGTGCCCGTTCTTGATTGTCAGCTTCACCACTGACTGGCGCTTCCCGCCGCCACGCTCTCGGGAGTTGGTCGACGCCCTCACTCGCGCGGGCAAACCGGTGAGCTACGCCAATATCGACTCGCCCCATGGCCATGACGCGTTCTTATTGCCCGAGCCCCGCTACGAGGCGGTATTCGGCGCCTTCATGAACCGCGCGGCCCGAGAACTCAACCTCGCTCATCCGGATGCAGAGGAGACGCCATGATGCGCGCTGATCTGGAACTGATTTACGACTGGGTCCCCGAAGGCGCGCACGTGCTGGACCTGGCCTGCGGTGATGGCGTACTGCTCGAGGCGCTGGCGCAGCACAAAGGCGTGACCGGCTACGGCCTTGAAATTGATCACGACGGCATTACCGGATGCATTGCCCGAGGCGTCAATGTGATCGAGCATAACCTTGACGATGGCCTGGGTAGCTTCTGCGATAACAGCTACGACCAGGTTATCATGACCCAGGCCCTGCAGGCCCTGCGGCGCCCCGATAAAATGCTCGATGAAATGCTGCGCGTTGCCGAAGAGGGCATCATCACGTTTCCCAACTTCGCCTACTGGCGCCACCGCGTTCACCTGGGCCTACGCGGCTACATGCCGGTTTCCAAGTCACTGCCCCACGCCTGGTACGACACCCCCAACATTCATCTTTCGACCTTCAATGACTTTGAACACCTGTGCCGTGAAAAAGGCATGGTGATTGTTGATCGCGCCGTGGGCGTCGGTGACCACCGCGGGCATTGGACCTCTCGACTATGGCCCAATCTATTCGGTGAAATCGCCATTTTCCGCGTGCGCCGCCGCTAGCGACTCTGGCCAGCGTATCGGCAACCCCCGCGACAAACGCACGATGGCGGGGCTTGCCGCCTCCCGCTGCACGTCAATCCCATACGCCAACACCTCGACCCCCGCTCGCGCTGCGTCACCCAGCGCCGCGGCATAGGCGGGGTCGATATGCGCGGCGGGCGCTACGTCAGCGATGCCTTCATGGGCGACACAGAACAGCAGCACCGCTCGCTCGCCCTGCTCGGCCAGCGCCTGCAACGCACGCAGGTGCTTGGTGCCCCGCACGCTGACCGAGTCGGGGAAATAGCCGTGGCCGTCGGGCTCTCTCAGCGTCACCTGCTTCACTTCGATGTAGGCGGCCCCACGCTTGGGGTCATCCAGGCGAAAGTCGAGCCGTGCGTCGGTTATTTTTACCTCGCGCTTGAGATCTTGATAGCCTGTAAGCGGCGCGATATCACCTGCCTCAATGGCCGCCTCCACAATACGGTTAGCGCGCCCGGTATGCACCGAGGCCAGCGCTACCGTGCCATCCGGCTGAGGCAGCTCGATCCATTCCCAGGTCCAGGCCAGCTTACGGCTGGGATTATCGCTTGGCGACAGCCATACGCGACAGCCGGGCACATTGACCGCCTTCATCGACCCGGTATTGGGGCAGTGGGCGACGACGTCCCGACCATCGTCCAGACGCACATCGGCCAAGAAGCGCTTGTAGCGGCGCAGCAAGGTGCCGGGTACCAAGTCCTGATAGGCAAGGCTCATAGCCGGCTCACAAAGCGGGCAATGCGCGCGACAGCTTCTTCCAGCCGCTCAACGTCGTTGGTGAATGCGATGCGCACATGATGCTCCCCGCCCTGTACGGCAAAATCGATACCCGGGGTGATCGCGACGTTCTCCTCGCGCAGAAGCCGTTCGCAAAAGGCCTGGCTGTCGTGGCTATAGTGGGAAATATCCAGCCACAGATAAAACGCGCCCTGGGGCGGCAGGTCCGGCGCCAGCTCTAACGTTGCCAAGCCCTCTAGCAATACCTGGCGACGCTGCTTAAGCGTCGCCCGCCGGGTTTCGAGAATATCGCGGCACTCGGGGGTAAAGGCGGCCAATGCAGCGTGCTGAGCAGGCGTAGAGGCAGCAAGAAACACATTTTGGGCAAGCCTTGTCAGCGGCTCGATCGCGCGTTCAGGGGTCACCAGCCAGCCCAGGCGCCAGCCGGTCATGCCAAAGTATTTGGAAAAGCTGTTGACCACAAAGGCATCGCTTGACAGTGACGTGGCCGACAGGGGCGCGTCGTCGTAATTCAGCCCCTGATAAATCTCGTCGACCAGCACCTCGCCGCCACGTTCGGCTACCGCCTTGAACACCGCTTGCAAGGCATCGGCACTCAACGTGTGACCGGTCGGGTTAGAGGGTGACGCCAGCATCGCCAATCGCGTGCGCGATTGCCAGTGCCGACCAATCAGCGTGGCGTCCAGCTGCCAGCCACTGTCACGCCCCACCGGGATCGCATCGACGTCGGCACCGGCCAGGGCCATGAAATGGCGATTACACGGATAGTTGGGGTCGGCCATCATCACCCGGTCGCCCGCCTCGATTAATAGCTGGCTGGCCAACAACAACGCCCCCGACGCGCCGGGTGTGACCAGAATCCGGGCAGGGTCTACCGAGGCATTGAAGTGCTCTGCGTAGTGACCGGCAATTGCCTCGCGCAGCGCGGGCAGGCCAGCGGCGGGCGTATAGCGAGTTTTGCCTGTCGCCAATGCTTGCTGACCCGCGGCCACCACCGGCGCGGGGGTCGCAAAATCCGGCTCCCCTACTTCGAGGTGAATTACATCATGGCCTGCGGCCTCACGCGCCTGAGCCATTTCCAGTAGATGCATCACACGAAAAGGCGCGACATGATTGACACGCGAATTCCAGGCCATAGCGGCTCCTTACCTAGCGGTAGTAAAAACATGAGCTTGGTCGCACTGAAGGCAAGTTCATGTTAGAAAGCACTCTATTATGCTTGCAACGCAGCCAATTATCAGCTAAACAAGCATCCCTTTGGCGTGAGATCGTGACACACGCTCATGGTCGATCAGTAGTCACATACGTAAGGGGCACTCCCATGCCAGTAGCGGAAAAAAAACCGGAAGCGTCCAAGCCCTTCACCCCGTACGAGCCAGCAGCGGGTGAAGAATATATGAATGATCAACAGCTAGCACACTTCCGCAAGCTGCTGTTGGATTGGAAACAGGACCTCATGGAAGAGGTGGATCGTACCGTACGCCACCTGCAGGAAGATGCTAACAACTACGCCGATCCGGCCGATCGGGCGACCCAGGAAGAAGGCTTCAGTCTTGAGCTGCGCACCCGGGATCGCGAGCGCAAGCTGCTCAAGAAAATTAACGAAACGATCGAAAAGATCGACGAAGACGATTACGGCTTCTGCGAAGCCTGCGGTGTTGAGATCGGTATTCGCCGTCTTGAAGCGCGCCCAACCGCCACGCTGTGCGTCGACTGCAAGACCCTGGCTGAGCTTAAGGAGAAGCAACTCGGCGGCTAAGCCGGACCTAATCGACCTGTATGTTATTGTGGTATGCGGGCACCCTGTGGTGCCCGTTTTGGTGTCTGGGAGGCTTTAATGACGCAGTCAACTCGCTACCGCGGACGTTTTGCCCCCACGCCGTCAGGGCGCCAGTTGGAAGCGTTTGGCCTTCATTGGGACGAAGCCGTTCGCTGGCAGCACGACCGTGATGCTGCCTATCAACAAGCCCTCAACACCTTGGCCAACCAGGGGTTGGCCTACCCTTGCAGCTGTTCGCGCAAGCAGTGGCGGGACTATCCGGTATATCCGGGCTGGTGCCGCACGGGGCTGAGTGGCCCCACCCAGCCGGTCGCCTGGCGGCTGCGCAGCGACCTGGCCAAACGCCCGATCCAATGGCACGACCGTCTGTTTGGCTGGCAGCAGTTCGACCCTGAAACACTGGGGGACGTCGTTCTCAAACGCAAAGATGCTCTCTGGGCGTATCAACTGGCGGTGGTTGTCGACGACGCCGAGCAGGGCATAACGGACGTTGTCAGAGGCTTTGACCTGCTCGACAACACGCCCTGGCAGCGCCAGCTGCAAGTGGCGCTGGCATTTCCCGAGCCACGTTATTTACATTTACCGTTAGTGGTGACGCCGCAGGGCCAAAAACTCTCCAAGCAGAACTTGGCGCCCGCGCTGGCCGATGAGCCGCGTGGCATACGCCAACAGCTGTTCCTAGCGCTGCAGGCACTCGACCAAGCGCCGCCCAGTGACCTTGCCCAAGCGCCAGTGACCAGGCAGTTAGACTGGGCGGTGGCGCATTGGTCGGTGGAACAACTGTCACCGTCAGCGCAGCGCGAATGGCCACAGGAGTCCTGATATGTACGTTTACCGCATCATGCTGTTTCTGGTGTTCGGCGGCTATCTGCTCTCCCCCTTGCTGATGGATGGCTGGAGCGACCCGAGCGTGGCCTGGTATCGGCCCTTTGTGATCTGGGGCGGGCTGATCGCCCTGACGCTGTGGCTTGAACAGAAGAGGAAACTGGATGAGCGTTGAGGTTGTTGGCGCGCTGCTTCTCGGCCTGGGTTATCTCGCCCTTTTGCTGGGCTGTGCCATGGCGGTGGAACGAGGCTGGATACCGCTACGCATCAGCCGCCATCCAGCCGTTTATACCCTGGCGCTAGGCGTTTATGCCAGTGCCTGGGCGATTTATGGCAGTGTCGAATTAGCCGCTAATGCCGGCTTTGGTTATCTCGCCTACTACCTGGGTGCCGCCGGTGCGTTTCTGCTTGCCCCGGTGCTGCTGGTCCCCATTCAGCGCATTACCCGCACCTACCAACTCGCCTCTTTGGCGGATCTGTTCGCTTTTCGTTTTCGCTCCCGCTGGGCGGGCACCCTGGTAACGGTGGTCAGCCTGCTCGCGGTATTGCCACTTCTGGGCATTCAGGTCAAAACCATGAGTGAAGCGGTCAACCTTTTCACTCAGAGCCAGGCCGGGCCTGCGGTGGCGCTTATATTTTGCACAGCCATCGCCGCTTTAGCGGTGATGCTCGGGGCTCGCCATAGCCATGTGCATAGCCGTCACAACAGTCTGTTGAGCACCATCGCGATCGAGTCGGTCGTCAAACTACTGGCCATGCTGGGGCTCGGGGCCGTGGCATTGTGGCTGGTGTTCAGCGGTCCTTCCGACTTGCAGGCATGGCTTGAAGGCCCCGGCTACCTTGCTCAGACCCAGACCGCACGCTTTGACCCTGCCCAATGGCGCACTCTGCTGCTACTGTTTTTTGCTGCCGCCTTCATGATGCCGCATTTGTTTCACATCACCTTCGCGGAGAGCCTGTCACCCAATACCCTGCTACAGGCAAGCTGGACCTTGCCGCTATTTTTACTGCTGATGGCGTTGCCTGTCCCGCTCATCCGGTGGGCCGCGCAGTCGGTCAACGAGACAATTCCCATAGCGGCCTACGCCGCCTATGCGTTGAGCGAGCATTGGTGGGTCGGCGCGCTGGCGTTTATCGGCGGCTTAGCTGCCGCCAGTGGCACCATGATGCTGATCGCGCTGGCGCTCTCGGGCATGGTGCTCAACCACATCGTGCTGGTCGCAAGGCCCCCCGAAGCGCGTAGCGACCTATACGGCTGGCTTTTGTGGCTGCGCCGGGGGCTGGTGGTCGGGGTTATTTTAAGCGGTTGGCTGTTTTATCAGTGGATTGGCCGTCATCACCCGCTGACCAGCCTTGGGCTCGCCGCCTTCATCGGCATGGCCCAGTGTTTGCCAGGTATGCTGGCGTTGCTCTACTGGCCGGGCGCCAACCGTAAAGGCATGGTGGCGGGCCTGCTCGGGGGCGTTGCCGTCTGGCTCTGGGGGTTATGGCTGCCTCTAGTAGCAGGTTATGCCCCACCCACCCTGCCTTTGACACCGTTAACACCCGCTGACGCGCCCGCCTGGTATGGCGTCACGTTACTGTCTCAAACGCTTAACATACTGCTGCTGATTGTCGTGTCGCTGTTTACACGCACCTCGGAAGGCGAACGATCGGCGGCCGAAGCTTGCTCGGTTGACGCGGTCATTCGCTCAAAACGCCTGCCACTGGAAGCGGCCACAGCGGGTGACTTTTCCACCCACCTGGCCCAGGCACTGGGCGATGATGCCGCTCATCGTGAAGTCGACCGTGCGCTCAAAGCGCTCAACCTTACTTACCAGGAACGCCGCCCCTACGCACTGCGCCGCTTGCGCGACCGTATCCAGGCAAACCTTTCCGGCTTGATGGGCCCTTCAGTGGCGCGCGATATCGTCGACCGTTATCTGCCCTACCGTCACGACGATGCGCCGATCACTGATGACATTCATTTTGTCGAAAGCCGTCTGGAAGCTTACCGCTCGCGGCTCACGGGGCTTGCCAGGGAACTCGACGGCCTGCGCCGCCACCATCGCCAAACACTGGCTTACCTGCCCGTCGGGCTTTGCGTCCTCGGCGACGACGAAGAGCTGGTAATGTGGAACCAAGCGCTCTCGCAGCTTTCCGGCATCAGCGGTGACAGCGTGATCGGTTCGCGCCGGGACAGCTTGCCCGCCCCTTGGCCATGGCTGCTGGGTAGCGTACTCAACGAGGGGCCGTCACCGTTGTACAAACAAGCCGTCAGGCTCCACGACAAAGACTACTTCCTGACGCTGCACAAAGCCGATCTGAGTGGCCATGACAGCCGCGGTGGCAGCGTCATTCTGGTGGAAGACCACACCGAGATGAAGTGGCTGGAAGACGAGCTGGTTCACGCTGCCCGCCTGGCCTCTATCGGCCAATTGGCAGCGGGCGTTGCCCATGAAATCGGCAACCCGATCACTGGTATTTCATCGCTGGCGCAAAACCTGCGCTATGACACCCAGGACCCCGCCTTGCTGGAAACCGCCGACCATATTCAGCAGTTGACAGAACGGGTGACCAAGATTGTTAATTCGCTGGTTGGCTTTGCCCATGCTGGGCGCGACTCCCCTGGCCTGCCTCGCTCGCCCGTTGCGCTTAGAACGATCACTGACGATGCCTTGCACTTGATCCACTTGGCCCGCTCGGGCGAGGATGTCATCTTTACTAATGATTGTGAGGAAGAACTGGTGGTGCAAGGTGATGCCCAGCGCTTAACCCAAGTGATGGTCAATCTAATGGGTAACGCACGGGATGCCTGCAGCCCCAAGGGCAGCGTGCACATCACGGCAGGCAAGCATGCAGATCAGGCATGGTGGTGTATTACCGACGATGGTCAGGGTATTGACCCCAAGGTACGTGACCATCTGTTCGAGCCCTTCACCACCACCAAAGCGGCCGGTGAAGGCACTGGGCTTGGGTTATCTCTGGCCTACCAAATTATCAATGAGCATCACGGCAGAATCGAGGTGGCATCGCCACCGCCCGGAACATCTCGCGGTACAGCCATTACCCTGTGGCTACCGCTTTTCCAACAGGATGATCAGCTGCCCCATGTCTAGGATTCTGATTGTTGAAGATGAAGCCATTATTCGCAGTGCGCTCAAGCGTTTGCTCGAGCGTCACGACTATGAGGTCAGCGAAGCGGGCAGTGCTGAAGAGGCTGAGACGTTTGAGCTAGCCGGCTTTGATCTGATTATTAGCGACCTGCGCCTGCCCGGCGAGCCAGGCACCCACCTGATCCAGGCCGCTGCTCCAGCGCCGGTTCTGATCATGACCAGCTATGCCAGCATGCGCTCGGCGGTCGACTCCCTCAAACAAGGCGCGGTGGATTACGTTGCCAAACCGTTTGACCACGCAGAGCTTTTGGAAACCGTCGCACGGATTCTTCAACAGCAGTCGATGCAGCATAGTCCGCCGCCTGACATAACCGATGAAAGGGGCAGCCGGCAAACCATGATCGGCAACTGCGTGGCCATGCAGCAGGTCTACACCCGCATTCGCAAAACCGCGCCTGCCGATGTCACGGTGCTCATCCTTGGGGAGTCCGGCACCGGCAAGGAACTCGTCGCCCGCGCCCTACATCAACAGAGCAAACGGGCCAAGGCCCCGCTGATATGCGTCAACTGCGCGGCTATCCCCGAGACGCTGATCGAGTCAGAGCTGTTTGGCCATGAAAAAGGCGCCTTTACCGGCGCCAGCGCTGCACGCACCGGGCTAGTCGAAGCCGCCGACGGCGGCACGTTATTCCTGGACGAAATTGGCGAGTTGCCCCTCGACGCTCAAGCACGGCTGCTACGCGTGCTCCAGGAAGGCGAAATCCGCAAAATCGGCTCGGTGGAAACTCGCCATGTGGATGTTCGCCTGATCGCTGCGACCCACCGCGACCTTCGCGCGCTCTCCAAGAGTGGCGAATTCCGTCTGGACCTGTATTACCGTCTAAATGTCATGCAGATAGAGCTGCCGCCGTTGCGTGAGCGCGAGGATGACGTGCTGGAAATCGCCGATATCCTGCTCGACAAGGCCTGCAAGCGCCACGAGCGCCAAGGCCTGCGTTTATCCCGGGCGGCACGCCATGAACTGCGCGACTACCCCTGGCCCGGCAACGTGCGTGAGCTGGAAAATGCCCTGGAACGCGGCGTCATTCTGGCCGAAGGCCATTTGATTCACCCCGACGACCTGGGGCTTGCCCTTGTTTCCCATCGTCCGCCACCGGCGGCAGGCACCACGCCAGCACTTGCCAATGCTGACGCTCTTCAACCCGGCGCTGAAGAAGATGACCTGTCATTGGAAGACTATTTCCAACACTTTGTACTGGAGCATCAGGATCAGATGAGCGAGACCGAGCTGGCACAGAAGTTAGGGATCAGCCGCAAAAACTTATGGGAGCGACGCCAGCGGCTGGGCATACCGCGCAAGAAGACGGCACGTCGCCCTACCTGAACAGCCCAACCGCGCCTACAACTAACGTCTAATACACTGATTTATCAAAGAAATATCCACGAAATTCGTTACCCGCATACTGTTACTTTCCCACACGAAAGACCGCTCAAAGGGGGTAACACTTCCTGCGCACAATCGTTCCCTGGCACAACGAAAAAATTTAACCACTTGAATTTAATAAGCTATCCAGCGAGTGGCATGGCGAGTGCAATATATCTGGGTAAGAAAAACAAACGGGCAACACGGCGAGTCGCCAACAAAAACAACATGACATCGCCCAAACCTGAGCCACAATAAAAACAACAGGGCCAGGCAGAGATAGCAGCACTAACAAAAACAATAGGCTCGTATCTCGTTACTTGCTTGCGCTATGCACAACAAGCGCCAAGAACAACAATAAAATACGGCAAGTGCCCAAAATGGACGCGACGTACACCTGAAAGACAGCGCCCTAACAAGAACAACAGCAGTCTGTGTGTACACCCCGGACCCAATAACAACTCGCCGAGGGATGTAAAGTTCGCGGTTGGATTATTGTTTTGAATACGAGGCGGTCGGGATCCACGTGATTGCCACGTCTACCGACTGCGGTGCGTATTCAGGGCGATGTGCCATCATGAAGAAAAACAGCAGCAACGGACGCTGATTGTCGTTTTTATAGGGGAGACCTTAATGGTCTCCCCTTTCTGCGTTTAGCGGTTTTGCTCATGCCACAACCTCGCCAAGGCTTTGCAAGCCTCTAGCGGTCGGCTACACTCAGCGACTTGTCATTTACATTACGGCCTGTTTTTCGATATCCTGCGAATTGATTCCGCCGCATGCTTAAAGGATTTTCCCGTTTATTACACAGTCCGGGAGAGCAATTGAAATCTCTGCTCGAACCCCAACAGGGCACGTCCGGCGCGCTTAGCCCCCGCATTATACCTCGCTCCGAGCACCCCGTTTCTCGTCAGCAGATCAGCGATGCTGCCCTGAAAGTGCTTTATCGCCTCAACGGCGCTGGGTTTGAGGCCTATCTGGTGGGCGGCTGCATCCGTGACGCTCTGCTTGGCAAAATGCCCAAGGATTTTGACGTTGCCACCAATGCAACGCCTGAACAAGTGCGCGATTTGTTTCGCAATTCGCGCCTGATCGGGCGGCGCTTTCGCATCGTCCATGTGCGCTTTGGCCGAGAAGTCATCGAAGTCACAACTTTCCGCGGCAAGCCCCAAGACGAACACGGCGACCATATTGCCCAGCAATCCGACGATGGCCTTCTGTTACGCGACAATGTATGGGGCAACATTGAAGAAGACGCCTTGCGGCGCGACTTCACCGTGAATGCGCTGTATTACAACATTGCCGACTTCACCATTCATGACTTTGCCAACGGTGCCCAGGATATTAAGGCACGGACACTTCGCTTGATTGGCGACCCCGCCACGCGCTACCGCGAAGACCCCGTTCGCATGCTGCGAGCCGTGCGCTTTGCCGCGAAGCTTGGCTTTACCATTGACGCCGACACCGAAACGCCCATGTACGACCTGGCGCCGCTGCTGCTGAGTATTCCCCCAGCACGGCTTTTCGACGAAGCGCTCAAGCTATTCATGTCGGGTCACGGATTGGTGACCTTCCGGTTGCTAAGCCATTATGGACTGTTTGGCATGCTGTTCCCCGAAGCCGAAGAAGCCATGGCAGATGCGGCATGGGCAGAAGATTTGATTGAAAAGGCGCTTGCCAACACCGACAAGCGTATTGCCGAAGACCGTCCCGTTACACCCGCCTTCTTGCTGGCGGCGTTCTTATGGGCCCCGGTTGCCCACCGCCAAGCTGAACTTGAAAGCGAAGGTATGCCCTCCATCCCCGCGCTGCAAGCGGCCGCTCAGCAAGTAGTGACTCGACAGCTACAGCATATTTCCATCCCCAAACGTTTCGGCATGCCGATGCGCGACATTTGGGAGCTGCAAGGGCGCTTACCTCTGCGCCGGGGCAAAAAAGCGTTTCAGACCCGAGAACACCCACGCTTCCGCGCCGCTTATGACTTGCTGCTGCTACGCGAACAGGCGGGTGAAATCCCGAGCGGCCTGGGCGAATGGTGGAACGCCTTCCAAACAGGCGACGAGCACGATCAACGTCGGCTTCTGCAAAAAGTCGGCGGCGACCCTGCAAGTCAAGGCGACCGCCGCCGCAAGCGGCGACGTCAACCGCGCAAAAGCGAAGAGTGACCGAGCATGTCGCTTGCTTACGTCGGCCTAGGGAGTAACCTGGACAACCCCATTGCCCAGGTTCGCCAAGCGCTTGGCGAGCTTGACCGTCTCCCGCTAAGCGACGTGGCCAGTATCTCGTCACTGTATGCCACTCCGCCACTCGGGCCTCAGGATCAACCCAATTTTATTAACGCGGTCGCCGCGCTTGAAACGTCGCTATCGCCGCTTGCGCTGCTGGACCAACTTCAGGCGCTGGAACAGCGGCATCGCCGCCAAAGGCGCCTTCACTGGGGACCTCGCACGCTCGATTTAGACCTGCTGCTTTTCGATCGACAAGCGCTCGACAGTCCTCGCCTCAAGTTACCCCATTGGCATATGCACGCGCGAGATTTTGTCCTCGTACCGCTTTACGAACTAGCCCCAGATTTAATGCTCCACCAGCGCCCGCTTGGCGACTGGTTGGCCGAGCTTGATAGCGCGCCGATACGCCGCCTCACGGATACCGATGTCACCCCGGCTGCTACCATCTGACACAAATCTCGACACCGAGGCCGCATTCGGGTAACAATTGCCGGTTACGCCACTCAACGTCCGCCGTAAGGCGGTGTTAACACTGGCCGGACGCCAATGTCGCGTCGGCCTCACGTAGAAACATGAGAGCACGCCATGAAAACCGTCACCCTGAGCACGCTACAGGCGCACAAGCGCGCTGGCGAGACGTTCAGTTGCCTGACCGCTTATGATGCCTCCTTTGCCCACGCCGCCAGCCACGCAGGGATAGATGTATTACTGGTGGGCGATTCGCTGGGCATGGTCCTGCAGGGCCATAACAGCACCCTGCCGGTGACCATCGACGACATCTGTTACCACACTCGCTGTGCGGCTCGCAGCAAAGGCCACAGCCTGCTGATGGCTGACCTGCCCTTCATGAGCAATGCCACCACCGAGCGCTTGCTGGAAGACTCAGCTGCCTTGATGCGCGCCGGTGCTGAGCTCGTCAAGGTGGAAGGCGAAGCCTGGATGGCCGACGGCATCCGCGAACTGACTCGCCGCGGCGTGCCTGTCTGCGCGCATCTGGGCCTGACACCGCAGACGGTCTACCAGCTTGGTGGCTATAAAGTGCAAGGCCGTGAGGCCGCCCAAGCCGAGCAGATCATCAACGATGCCAAAACCCTCGTTGAGGCGGGCGCATCGGTGATTTTGCTGGAGTGCGTGCCCGCAAGCTTAGGCAAGGCCGTCACGGAAGCGCTGGAAGTACCAGTAATCGGCATTGGTGCAGGCCCGGATACCGACGGACAGATACTGGTGATGCACGATGTTATCGGCGTTACCCACGGCCGTACGCCGCGCTTTGTGAAAAACTTCATGGCTGACGCTGACAGCATCCAATCAGCGTTTCAGCACTATAATGAAGCGGTCAAAACGCGAACCTTTCCCGCGCAAGAGCACTGCTTTTAAGCGCGACGCCTGTCACGACGATAATTTCCTCTATGCGTACTTTGCGAGACATTAACGACCTACGCACTACGGTGCATAAGCACCGTCTGCGCCAACAACGGATTGCCTTGGTACCCACCATGGGCAACCTTCACGCGGGTCACCTTGCGCTGATTGCCAGCGCCCGGCAGCACGCGGATATGGTCGTCGCCAGTCTGTTCGTCAACCCAATGCAATTTGGCCCCGACGAAGACCTGGATGCCTATCCGCGTACCTTCGAGGCGGACCAGGCACAACTAACCGAAGCAGGCTGCGATATCCTATTCAGCCCTACAGTCAGCGCACTGTACCCGAACGGTTTAGCCGCCCAAACCCGCGTTCATGTACCCGAATTAGGTGAAGGCCTTTGTGGCGGCTCCCGGCCTGGGCACTTCGACGGCGTGTCCACCGTGGTCAGCATGCTGTTCAATCTAGTACAGCCCGATGTGGCCTTTTTTGGCCAGAAGGACTACCAGCAGCTGGCGGTGATTCGCAAGCTGGTCAGCGATCTGCACCTACCCATCGAGATTATCGGCGTCCCCATTGTGCGCGCCGAAGACGGGCTTGCGCTGTCTTCGCGAAACGGTTACCTGAGCCAGCAGGAGCGGGCGATCGCCCCCGCGCTCTACCAAACCCTTTGCAAGTTGCGCGATGCCTTAGAGCACGGCGAATCCGCCGAACGGGTACTACACCAAGGCAAGACGGCGCTGTATGATGCCGGTTTTACGCCGGACTACCTGGAGCTGCGCGACACCATGCTTGGCCCAGTGACCTCTTTGACGCGCCACGCCGTTCTGCTAGCCGCCGCCCAATTGGGCACTGCCCGGCTTATCGACAACCTCAGCGTGCAGCTACCCGCTGCGACTGACGCTAGCCGCTAACGCTAGCGTTGTTATCTTGGAGTTTCCATGCACACAATTATGCTCAAAGCCAAGCTGCATATGGCACGCGTGACCCACGCGGTCCTCAACTACGAAGGCTCCTGCGCTATCGACGGTGACCTGCTGGATATGGCGGGCATCCGCGAAAACGAGCAGATCCAGATTTACAACGTGGAAAATGGCGAACGCTTTACCACTTATGCCATCCGCGGTGAAGAAGGCTCCCGATTGATCTCGATCAACGGCGCCGCCGCCCATCTTGCCGCGCCGGGGCATCGCATCATTATCTGCAGCTATGCGCATTACTCGGAAGCCGAGCTGGATAACCACCAGCCTGCGCTGGTGTATTTCGAGGAAGGCAACCAGGTCAGCCACACCAGCAATGCGATCCCTGTCCAGCTTGCCTAAACCAGGCTGACAGAAAGCGAGAGTTGACGGGCCATCAGTTGGCCCGTTTTCATTTGAGCCAAAAAGCGTATTGCCGCCAACCGTACCCTTCCCCTATGCTGAGACAAGACCTATGCTGAGACAATAACGCTTACAACAACGCCAAACACAGACGCCGGTGCTTTCCCTCCGGCGTTACTCAGACCAGGAGTCATGCTATGCAAGAAGTAGTCATTGTCGCGGCACGCCGCACCGCAGTAGGCGCTTTCGGAGGATCTCTTGCCGGTATTCCCGCGAGTGATCTAGGCGCACTCGTCATCAAGGACATTCTTTCATCAACGGGCGTTGCCGCCGACCAGGTCGACGAAGTCCTTCTGGGCCAAGTGCTAACCGCCGGTGTCGGCCAGAACCCCGCCCGTCAGGCGTCGATCAAGGCCGGTCTTCCCGACGCCGTCCCGGCCATGACGATCAACAAAGTCTGCGGCTCGGGCCTTAAAGCCCTGCACCTTGCCACTCAGGCCATTCGCTGTGGCGACGCCGAGCTGATTCTGGCCGGTGGTCAGGAAAACATGTCGGCATCGCCGCACGTTCTGCCCAACTCACGCAACGGGCAGCGTATGGGCGACTGGAAGGCCATTGATTCCATGGTCCACGACGGCCTGTGGGATGCCTTCAATAACTACCATATGGGCATTACCGCCGAAAACCTGGCCGAGAAATACGGCATTACCCGTGAAGCGATGGATGAGTTTGCCGCCGCGTCTCAGCAGAAAGCCGCTGAGGCCATTAGAGCGGGTAAATTCAAAGGCCAGATCGTGCCGGTGGAAATTCCCCAGCGCAAAGGCGACCCGTTGGTCTTTGACACAGATGAAAACCCGCGCGAAGTCACCGCCGAGAAGCTCGGTGGCATGAAGCCCGCGTTCAAGAAAGACGGCACCGTAACCGCCGGTAACGCCTCAGCGCTCAACGACGGCGCCGCTGTGGTGATGATCTGCTCGGCTGAAAAGGCCAAACAGCTTGGCCTCGAGCCGCTGGCCCGCATTGCCGGCTACGCTAATGCCGGTGTCGACCCTGCCATCATGGGCATAGGCCCCGCACCAGCCACTCGCCGCTGCCTGGAAAAAGCCGGCTGGAGCCTCGACGACCTGGACTTGGTGGAAGCTAACGAAGCCTTTGCTGCCCAAGCGCTCTCAGTTAATAAAGAGCTCGGCTGGGATGTCAGCAAAGTCAACGTCAACGGCGGCGCGATTGCTCTGGGCCACCCTATCGGCGCCTCCGGCTGCCGCGTATTCGTCACGCTGCTCCACGAAATGATCGCCCGCGACGCCAAGAAAGGCCTCGCGACGCTGTGCATTGGTGGCGGCCAAGGGGTCGCACTGGCGATTGAACGAGGCTAGCGTTACCGCCTAGGCGACAGGCGTATCGCCTCTCATGCCCTCGCATTGGCGGGGGCATTTTTTTGCCTGATCGGCTCACTCAACGATGCTTCTCTCCCACGACCCGCGACGGCGTTTGCCACACTAGCAGCGTGCCCAGTAAAAACAGCCCCGAGGCGGCCCACATAGCGACCGGCAGGCTGGTGCCATCGACAATTTGACCGCCCACCATGGCGCCAAAGCCAATGGACAAATTGAAGGTCAAGGCCATTAACGCAGTGGCCGCTTCGGTATTGGGCGCCGTCCGCAAAATCCAGGTTTGAATGCTCACCGACACACTGCCAAATACCGCGCCCCACACCATGAGCAGCATCACGCCGCTGCTTGGTTGAACACCCAACAGCGGGAAGCTCGCCACGACGAGCAGCAGCAGACTGGGAATCGCCAGCACCGCTCGGTAAGGATGGCGACCGGCGAACATGCCAGCCACGATATTACCCAGGATACCTGCTGCCCCGTATAGCAGCAGCAAGCTGCCCACATGGCGCTGGGCAATACCGCTGATATCCTGCAGCACAGGGCTGATAAAGGTATAGGCCGCAAAGTGGCCCACCACGACAAAGCCGGTGGTCAACACCGCCACCCGCACCCCACGATTGCTGAATTGCTGCGCCAGAATACGCAGGCGTACTGGCTCCCTCGGTGGCAACGGCGGCAACCACCACCACAGTGCAATCGCCGTTAACAGACTCAACCCACCCAGCGACCCAAAGGCAACGCGCCAGCTACTGAACTCGCCCAACAGAGTGCCTAACGGCACCCCCAGCACCGATGCCGCCGCGACACCGCCAAAAATCACCGTCATCGCTTTGGAAACCTGTGCCTCGGGCACCAGACGTGGGGCGATACTCCCGGCCTCCGCCCAGAAACCGCCGATACTCAGCCCTACCAGCACGCGTGAGGCCAGCAGTAACACAAAGCTGCTGGCAAGCGACGTCAGCACGCTACCGATCACCATAACGCCCATCAACAGCGTTAGCATGATGCGGCGATCAAGACGCCCCACCGCGACCGGCAAAAGCGGTGCCGAAAAGGCCGCCACCACACCAGGTACCGTGACCATCAAGCCAGCCATGCCTGGCGTAACGCCCATGGAAGACGCTACCTGGGATAGCAACCCAATCGGCAATTGCTCGGCGGTCACCAACAGGAAAATGCCCATCATCACCGCGACCACCGCCCACCAGCGCGGTGCTTGTGGCTGCTCCATCACTTTTTACTCCCTGCCCCTAAACAATACCGCCCCCGCAACGAGGCGCTGCGGGGGCGGTGATGTCGACGCTGCCACTGGGTTAGTCGGCGATTTCCGCGTCGGCGGCTTCGAAGGCCGCTTTCTCTTCTTCGGTGATCTCTTTGATCGAGAGCTTCACCCGGTTGCGGTTATCGATGTCGAGGACCTTAACGAGCACGTCGTCGCCTTCGTTCAGGAAGTCGCGGACGTTGTTAACCCGCTCCTGAACAATTTGCGAGATATGCACCAACCCATCGGTACCCGGCATGATATTCACGAAAGCGCCGAAGTCGGCCAGGCGCACCACTTTACCCATGTATAGCTTGCCGATTTCCGCTTCCGCGGTAATCGCCAGCACGGTGTCGATGGCTTTTTTCGCGGCGGCTTTGTCTTCCGCGTAGATACGCACGGTGCCGTCGTCATCCAGATCGACCGATGCGCCGGTATCTTCACAGATCTTGCGGATCGTGGCACCACCCTTGCCGATCACGTCGCGGATCTTGTCCGGTGCGATTTTGATCGTCGCCATGGACGGGGCGTTTTCAGACACTTCCGTACGGCTCTGGGCGATCACGGCATTCATCTGCTCAAGAATGCCCAGGCGTGCTTTCAGAGCCTGCTGCAGCGCCGTTTCCATGATCTCTTCGTTGATGCCTTCGATCTTGATGTCCATCTGCAGAGCGGTCACGCCCTCTTCAGAACCGGCTACCTTGAAGTCCATATCGCCAAGGTGGTCTTCGTCACCCAGGATATCGGTCAATACCGCAAAACCGTCTTCATCTTTCACCAGACCCATGGCAATACCGGCCACCGGCGCCTTCAGCGGTACACCGGCGTCCATCAGGGCCAGCGACGAGCCACAGACAGAGGCCATTGAGCTTGAACCGTTGGACTCGGTAATTTCCGACACCACACGAATGGTATAGGGAAACGCATCTTCAGCCGGCAGCATGGCCTGAACACCACGACGCGCCAGGCGGCCATGGCCAATTTCACGGCGCTTAGGCCCGCCAAAAAAGCCCGCTTCACCGACGCAATACGGAGGGAAGTTGTAGTGCAGCATGAAGCGGTCTTTGCGCTCGCCTTCAAGCGACTCGATGAGCTGCGAATCGCGCAGCGTGCCAAGCGTCGCGATGGCGATAGCCTGGGTTTCGCCACGGGTAAAGACAGCCGAGCCGTGGGTTTTGGGCAGGGTACCGACCTCAATATCCAGCGGCCGCACCGTGTCATTATCACGGCCGTCGATGCGCGGCTCGCCTTTGACGACACGAGAGCGCACGACACGCTTTTCAAGGCCTGCAAACGCGCCTTTTACGTCATCCTTGCTGAACTTGCCGTCTGTCTCTTCACCTTCGGCAGCCACAAACTGAGCAACGGCTTCGTCTTTCAAGGCTGACAGGGCGTCCTGGCGAGCCATCTTATCGGTAATCCGATAGGCTTCGCCAACCTTGGCTTCGAAGGCGTCCGCCATGGCCGCTTTCAGCGCCATATTTTCTTCGGGGGGCTGCCAATCCCAGCGCGGCTTACCGGCTTCAGCAACCAGTTCATTGATCGCGCTGATCGCGACCTGCATTTCCTGGTGACCAAACAGCACGGCACCCAGCATTTCGTCTTCGAGCAGCTCTTTGGCTTCAGACTCGACCATCAGCACGGCTTGTTGAGTACCGGCGACGACCATATCCAGTTCCGAACTGGCAAGCTCTTCAACGGTGGGATTCAGGAAATAGCCCTGCTCTTCGTTAAAGCCGACACGGGCACAGCCAATCGGTCCGCTAAACGGCACACCTGAAATCGACAGCGCCGCTGAGGTACCGATCATTGCCGCCACATCCGGATCGTGATTGCGATCGGTGGAGAGGACGGTACAGATCACCTGCACTTCGTTCATGAACCCCTTGGGGAACAGCGGACGGATCGGGCGGTCGATCAAACGCGATGTGAGCGTCTCTTTTTCGGTTGGGCGTCCTTCGCGTTTGAAGAAGCCGCCAGGAATCTTGCCTACCGCGTAGGTTTTTTCCTGATAATGAACCGAAAGGGGGAAGAAGGGTTGGTTCGGGTTTGCCTCTTTCTTGGCCACGACCGTACATAGCACCACGGTGTCATCCATGGTGACCATAACGGCGCCGGTGGCCTGACGGGCAATGCGCCCAGTTTCTAGCGTGACGGTGCTACGACCGTATTGGAACGTTTTTTTTACCGGATTCACGGCGACTTCCTTTAACATTAATAGCTACTTGTCTTTTCGTTTGGGTCGTATGGACTCGCCACCATTCTAGGCGTTGCCGCGCAATAGGGCTACCACAAACAAAAAAACGGGCAGCTCCCATGGAGCTGCCCGTTTCTCGATCCTCGCCAACAATAACTTAGCGACGGATACCCAAGCTCTTAATCAGAGACTGATAGCGCTCGAAATCCTTACGCTTCAGGTAGTCCAGCAGCTTACGACGCTGGTTTACCATGCGGATCAGACCACGACGCGAGTGGTGATCCTGCTTGTTGGTTTTGAAGTGATCCTGAAGGCCGTTGATGTTGGCGCTCAGCAGGGCAACCTGCACTTCAGGTGATCCGGTGTCGTTCTCGCCGCGGCCGTATTCGTTGACGATTTCGGCCTTCTTTTCAGCGGTTAATGCCATCTGTCTCTCCAGTCAGCAATATGCCTAACAATGAATGGGTAAGACCACGCATATTTGCAGTCTCAATTTACTAATTTGCACTTACAATTTTCGCGCAAATCGCCGCACTGATGCAACGCTTTACGAGATAGCGACCGTACTTAACAGCCGCTTGGGTGCCACTTCGTGACCTTCTTTTACAACGCCAAGCCCAATGAACGACTCGGCGTAATAAAGTCTTGCCAACGCTTCGGGTGCTAGCGACCTACCAGACGCCACATGGGCCGACTGGCCGTGAGCCAAGCGCCCATAAGCCGGTTCATCCAATGTTAGCGATGGCAAATGATCTACCAGCACGTCAACCGGCATCAACTCGGCTTCACGGGCCGCTTGATCGGCTAATGCCTCAAGCGCTTCCAGCGTCCACATGGCACCGCCGTTGAAAGGACCGGTCTTGAGCCTTCTCAATTGACTGATGTGGCCGCCACAGCCGAGTGCCTTGCCAATGTCTTCAGCCAGGGTACGGATATAGGTACCTTTGCTGCAGCTGACTTCCAGTTCGAAGGCCGTGCCTTCAAACGACAGCAGGCGCGCATCATACACGCTTACCCGCCGAGCTGCACGCTCTACCTCTTTGCCTTCACGGGCCAGCTCGTAGAGTTTTTTACCTTCGTGCTTCAGCGCCGAGTACATCGGCGGTATCTGGTCGATCTCACCACGAAAGCCGGATAATGCCACTTCAATATCGTCGGCCGTCAGGTGTGGGACATCATGCTGCTCGATGACCGCACCCTCTGCATCACCCGTGTCGGTGATCGTGCCCAGCTCTACCCGGGTGCGATACACCTTGTCAGCTTCCAGCAAATGCGATGAGAACTTGGTGGCCTCACCCAGGCAGATCGGCAATAGGCCGGTTGCCATTGGGTCTAACGTGCCAGTGTGACCCGCTTTCTGGGCATCAAACAGACGCCGCACGCGTTGCAGGGCATGGTTGCTGGAAAGTCCTTTTGGTTTATCCAGCAAGACAATACCGTTTATCGGCAACCCCCGACGGCGACGCGCCATTAACGCGTCCCCTCACCTGACTCATCTGCGCTTTCTCCGTCCTGCTCCTGACGGGCACGGTCGGTTGAAACCGCTTCGTCAATCAGCGACGACAGATGCTGGCCGCGCACCACGCTCTCATCAAAATGAAAGCGCAGTTCAGGGACGTGGCGCAGTTTAATGCGCTTGGCGATCTGGCTTCTCAAGAAACCCGCCGCCCGCTTCAGCACCTGCAGGTTTTCCTTGATACGCTCGGGGTCCTGCTCACCCAACAGGGTGACGTAGATATCGGCATAACCCAGGTCGCGGCTCACGGTGACACCGCTAACCGTAACCATGCCGAGGCGCGGATCTTTCACTTCGCGCTGGATCAGCACCGCCAGCTCCTTCTGGAGCTGGTCGGCTACCCGGTCGGTACGCTTGAATTCGCGCATGCTTGCTCCTCAGCCCTACAGGCTGCGCTCGACCTTCACTTGGTCAAAGACTTCGATCTTGTCGCCGACCTGGACATCGTTGTAGTTCTTCACACCGATGCCGCACTCAACCCCGTTACGCACTTCCTGTACGTCGTCTTTATAGCGGCGCAGCGATTCGAGCTCACCTTCGTAGATCACCACGTCTTCACGCAGCACGCGGATCTTCTTGTTACGATGCACGCTGCCTTCAACCACCATACAGCCGGCGATCGCACCAATCTTCGGCGCACGGAAGACGTCGCGCACTTCAGCCACACCGACGATTTCTTCTTTCCACTCCGGTGCGAGCATACCGCTCATCGCCTGCTTGACCTCGTCGATCAGCTGGTAGATGACGCTGTAGTAGCGCAGGTCCAAGCCTTCACGTTCGATGATCTCGCGGGCAGCAGCGTCAGCACGGACGTTGAAGCCGACAACGATGGCCTCAGACGCGAGCGCAAGGTTGGCATCGGTACCGGTGATACCGCCAACACCAGAGGAAACCACGGCGACTTCAACTTCACCCGTAGAGAGCTCTTCCAGAGCGCCTTTGATAGCTTCCAGCGAGCCCTGAACGTCGGCTTTTAGGACGACGTTGACCTTGGCCACTTCGTCTTGACCCATCTGGCTGAACATATTCTCCAGCTTGGCCTTCTGCTGGCGCGCCAGGCGGACTTCGCGGTATTTGCCTTGGCGGAAGTTAGCCACTTCACGGGCTTTCTTCTCGTCTGCCACGACCATGAAGTCGTCACCGGCATCCGGCGTACCGTCCAAGCCTTGTATCTCAACCGGCATGGCCGGGCCAACCTCATCGACCTGCTGGGCCAATTCGTTGGTCAAGGCACGTACGCGCCCGTAGTGCAGACCGGCAAGCACGATATCGCCCTTCTTAAGCGTCCCGTTCTGAACCAGCACGGTAGCGACCGGGCCACGGCCTTTATCGAGGCGCGACTCAACCACGACGCCTTTACCCGGTGCTTCAGGCACGGCTTTAAGCTCCAGCACTTCAGATACCAGCTGGATCGCTTCCAGCAGTTCTTCAATGCCTTCACCGGTGTGGGCCGATACGTGTACGAACTGCGTATCACCGCCCCACTCTTCAGAGATGACGCCGTGCTGAGACAGTTCGTTTTTAATACGATCAAGGTCGATGCCATCTTTATCGATCTCCAGGAAGGTAACGCCGCCGTGGTCGTCTTCCACGTGGTAAGCACCGATGTGCTGGGTAATACCACCCGCTTCGCCGGTAGCCACTTTCGCGCGACGAATATAATCCAGTAGCGAGGTCTTACCGTGGTCAACGTGACCCATCACGGTCACAACCGGTGAACGGGTGATTTCGTCGCCTTCATAGGAAATGCCTTCAAGCATTTCCGTTTCCAGCGCGTCATCCTTCACCAGCTTGACCTTGTGGCCCATCTCTTCGACGACGATGGCCGCGGTATCCTGATCGATGGTCTGGTTGATGGTGACCGCCGCGCCCATGTTGAACATCGCCTTGATGACTTCATTGGCTTTGATCGACATCTTGTCGGCCAGATCAGCAACGCTGATGGACTCGGGAATCGAGACTTCGCGCACGATCGGCTGGGTCGGCTTCTGGAAGCCATGCTTGCCATTACCACCGCTTGCACCACCACGACGACCGCCGCGACGTTCGGCACGCTTGGCTTTCTTGCCGCCAGCGCCGCGCTTGCGTTCTTCGCGATCACCACGATCTTCCTCGTCATCACGACGGCCTTTCTTCTTGGCCGCTGACTTCTTGGGCGGTGCTGTACGGCGATCGGTGCGACCTTCTTTCGGCGGTGCCGGCGGCATTTCTTCAGGTGCCGGAGTGTCATCGACCTGCAGCTCGGGCACTTGAGCGTCAGACGCCTTTTTGGCCGCCGCTTCAGCCGCCTGCTCGGTTTCTTTACGGGTCGCTTCTTCAG